>CAYJDF010000177.1:0-3981 GCA_964368845.1 uncultured Desulfovibrionaceae bacterium | reverse complement strand
ACAATTTTTTGCTGCGTAAACGACCTTGAGGTCGTGCGTATAAGCAAAAAATTTTCTGACGCTGACAGCGGGAAAAAGGAAAATACCGCAACAATGTCCAAAAGTATGTGCAGGGCTTGCGTAGCAGCCGCATAAAGTAACAAAAAGTGGCAAAATAAGATGCGTTTGCCCTGCCACACGCAAAATGTAGCTATCTTAATACAGTGCTTTCACTAACCATGCTAAAGCATACCACTTGCTTTTCTTTTTAATATACGGTAAGATAGATGCATTATGAAATTTATTGGGTTGTATTATCAACAGCATGTACAATTAGCTTTAGTCTTGGATTTTAAATATGAATATTTTGCATTTAGGCTCTGCCCACCTTGTTGGTGCGCTGCGCTCTCACGGGCATAGGGTAATTTCTGTAGGTTTTTGGGCCTCTTGTGATATTTGCATTAAACGTCCTATTTCTGCCCTAACTTTGTATAAACAATTGGCTCAAGATGGTTTTGTACCGGATGCGGTGCTAATGGTGGATGATGGTAATTTACCTTGCTTTCCTCATATTGAAGAAAGCCCATATCCAACTGTTTATTACTCTATAGATACCTTTTGCAACCCATGGCATTATCCTTATGGTCATGCTTTTGATCATGTATTAGTGGCACAAAAAGATTATGTAGACTCATTTACTAAAGAAAATATATCAAGCACTTGGACTCCCCTATTTGCTAATTCAACTCGCGATAAATGCACTCAAGATTTTTCAAAACGCAACATACCAGTTATCTTTGTGGGTACGGTGCAAAGTAAAAATATCCCTGACCGTGAACCTTTTTTGAAAGCTTTTCAAAAACATCATCCGCTTGTCATTGAGCAAGGGCCATATGTGGAACTTTATAATCAAGCTCGCATGGTCTTAAATACCACGGCGGCATCGGAAGTAAACTTTCGTTGTTTTGAAGCCATGGCCTGTGGATGTGCTCTAATAATGGAGAACTGTGACAATGGTCTTGATGACCTTTTTACCGTGGGGGAACATATATTACCACATTATGGGCGCAATCAATCCATCCAAGCTGCTGCTGTAGCGCGCACAGCCCTAAAACATCCTGAAACCCTAGCTCTTATTGCAAAACAAGGTCATGACGAAGTATTAAAAAAACATATGGATATACATCGTGCCACGGATATTATTCAACTTCTTGAAAACCTTATCCGCACAAAAACCCATGAACAACGTCTACAAAACTTAAACAGACGTAAGCATCTATTATCCACAGCTTATGGAATTTTAGCTATGGAGTTAACCAATACATTACAAGATCATGCAAAATTTTATGAAAGACTCTATGATTTAAGTAAGAATGCTTAGAATTTCTAATTAAAATCCATATGACACAAGTAAATTTGTCTCTGCCTTTACTGCATCCTTATGAACCACTACAAACGCTCAAGAATACCCTGCACTGCTCGCACAACAGCTTGGCTACGTATATCTTCACGCTGACCTTTCAATTGAAACAAGCGAGCTGACTCAACACCTAAAACACTAAAACCTATCCAAACCGTGCCCACGGGCTTTTCCTTGGTGCCTCCGTCTGGTCCAGCAATACCAGAAATACTAATGCCAATGTCGGTGTTTAACCTTTGGCAAACCCCTTTGGCCATTTGCATAACACAAGCACCACTCACAGCACCGTATAATTCTAACGTATTTTCAGACACATACAACTGAGATATTTTAACACTATTATCATAGGCCACAATACTACCCATAAACCAAGTAGATGAACCAGAAATGGTAGTGAATGTAGCCCCTAAAAGTCCACCGGTACATGATTCTGCAGTGGCAAGACTTAGTGATTTTTGTTTTAGTTCATGGCCGAGTGACTGAAGAGCCGTGTATAGGGTCAGTGGAAGGTTAAGAAATTGAAGCATACGCTATCCATTGTGGTTAAATGTCTTATTGTTTTTCTAGCATGCTAAAATAAAATGTGGTTTCATACAAGCTCTATATATATTCTATCATTTAGCGACGTGATAGTTCATGCCTTGGCCCAAACTTTGCAAAATATCAAAACATGGACATTTTCAATATACCAGCCGTCACTATTTTGAGTTTTTTGCTAACTTTTATGCGCGTTAGTATAGTGATGTTTTTATTACCAGTCTTTTCGTCTGAGCGTGTGCCTATGCAAGTTAAGGCTGCCATAACCATTGTATTTACCCTTGGTATATGGCCACAGCTTTCCCTACCTGGCACAGCCATGCCTGCACATCCATTTGACATATTAATACTTTTTATTAACGAACTCATACTTGGCCTTGTGCTTGGCATGTGCATAAATTTTGTATTTATGGGTATTCAAGCTGGAGGAGAATTATTTGGATTTCAAATGGGCTTTAGCATGATTAGCTTTGCTGACCCTTTAACCGGTAACCAAACCGGTATTACAGCTTTCTTTCTTTGGATGGTCGCCATTTTGACATTTTTGGCCCTTGATGGGCATTTATACATGATACAAGCCTTTAGTTTAAGTTTTCACCTTATCCCCGCTGGAGGGCTTGTACTTGGCGAAATGCTTTTAACAGAGGTACTTAATTTATCAACTCAGATTTTTATAGTAGCCTTAAAAATTGCTGCTCCGGTTATGGTTGCTTTATTCATGGTTGAGCTAGCTTTAGCCTTGGTAAGCAGAACTTCGCCTCAAGTAAATATTATGGATATTGGTTTTCCCGTTAAAATCGGGACGGGGTTTTTCTTTCTTGGCACATTACTTGTAATGATGTCTGAGTACATGTCAAATTACATTACTACTTTAGACGACATGTTGGCAAATATTATGCGTATTGCAAGTCCTTTAATGGGTAATTAGTCGACACTGAAAAAGAATGCAACAGCTTGAAAATAAAATTTTTTTTTAAAAAATGCGCAAATAAAAATGCATGGAAATGCGTTTTTCAGCATCGATTAATTAAAGAGGTTTAAATAATGTTTGGTAAACAGCAAGATCCTAGCAGAACGGAAGAAGCAACCCCGAAACGCGTCAATAAACAGCGTAACGAGGGTAATGTTGCAAAATCGCAAGAAATGAGTAAATTTGTCAGTATAGTTGCTGGCTTAATTGGCTTATTCTTATGGATTGAAACCATGGGTGATGAGGTTATGGGTCTTTATCGCCATTTTTTAACACGTTCTTTTGAGTTTCAAGCTAATACTGAAACCGTTTACTCTTTATTTCTTTGGATTTCTGCATATCTTGCTAAAATATTATTACCCATATTACTATTTCTTGGGATTAGTGCTTGGATTTGTTTACGTTTGCAAGTTGGCAGGTTATGGACCACCAAGGTTTTTGTACCTAAATTAGAAAAATTTAATGTTATTAAATCATTAAAACAAATGCTTGCATCTCCGCAAACCATTTTTCGCTTATTAAAAAGCCTTTTATTCTCTTTAGTTATTGCTACCATTCCGGCCATTATTATTAGTCAAGAGTATGTAAACTTCTTACCCATGTTTTACGAAGATGCCGCTGGCGTTGTACGCTATATGCTAGATACAGGTTTTACCTTGGTTTATTATACCCTTATCCCCATGGGTGCCATTGCCGCTTTTGATGTATGGCAAAGTCGCTATGCTTATAATGAAGGCAATAAAATGACTAAGGATGAAATTAAAGACGAGCGCAAACAAGCTGAAGGTGACCCCCTAATTAAACAACAACAACGCCAAAAAATGATGGAACAATTAGCAAGACGTATGCTGCAAGACGTACCCAAAGCCGACGTTGTTATTACCAACCCAACCCACATTGCAGTGGCCCTAAGTTATAATGTGGTGGAAGCACCAGCTCCTATAGTTTTAGCCATTGGTGCTGACCACATGGCAGAAAAAATTAAAGAAGTTGCCCGCGAACACAATGTACCAATACGCGAAAATGTACCTTTGGCACGGGCTTTGTATAAGAGTGTGGAAGTGGGGGATATGAT
>CAYJDF010000176.1:0-4051 GCA_964368845.1 uncultured Desulfovibrionaceae bacterium | reverse complement strand
TTCTTAGTTATTATTAATGATAAATATGGTGGCACATCTTGTACTTCATTAAGGTCAAAATACACCTTCTCATCATCAAGACCAACATGTGATGCAAGTAAGGTATTTTTCATGGCACAAGCATCTTGTAAGGCTTGAACAATGGCCGGAAAGTTCTTATAAGCTTTAAGCAGTACTGTATTATCTGCCATTTTAAGCCCTTTAGCTAACTTTTGTCCTCCATTAATGCCTGGCAAAATCAACAAATTTTCATGCCCCTCACAAAGAACTGTACCAGTACGCGCGGCCGCTGCTTGAAAGGAGGTAATACCTGAAACAATTTCAATTTCAATGGCATTATTATATAGTTTAATAGTGCGCATAAGATATGCAAAGGTGCTATATATTAGTGGATCACCAAGTGTTATAAAGGCGCAACTCTTACCTTGCTCCAAAAACTCAAGGCTACGCTTAGCTGCCTTTTGCCAAGCCGCATTAAGCACATCCTTATCATGGGTCATGGGGAATTCTAGCCGCTCAATCTGAGCCTTGGCATGCACATGAGGCATGGCAATATCCAAGGCAGTAGAGTATGTATTGCGCGGAGAAGCCGCTGCTAAAACAACATCCACTTGAGCTAAAATTTTAGCTGCTTTTAGAGTGAGTAAATCGGGATCACCTGGACCAACACCTACGCCATATAGTTTTCCATGCATATTAATCAAGCTCCACATCAAAGTTTACAGTGGGATGCAACCATCTAGCAAGACTTTCAGCTGCATCAATGGCTCTTGGCCCTGGTCTGGCAAAGGACAATTGGTCAACCACTAAGACACGTCCATTTTGCACTGCCGGTAGAGTGGCAAAGTTGGGTCGACTCCCCACTGGTGTAGGTTCTGGGTTCATGGGCCCTTCTTGAACAATATAGGCCTCAGGTCTTTTATCAACAAGCTCTTCTTCATTAATACGCAACACACGCCCAGAAAGAGTTATCACATTACGCCCACCTGCTATTTGTATAATATCATTAACAATAGACTCAGGACCAGCAGCTAATAAATTAGGATAACGCACCTCATAAAAAACCCTTACCCTTTTTTCATCCATCAAAATACGTCGTAAATCACCAAGGCGGTCTTTATATCTTTTTACCAACGTTTCGGCCACTTTTGCATGACCAGTAACTTGCCCAAGCTTTTCAATAACCCGAAACATATCTTCAAAGGTTTCCATATTAAACATAAGCACCGGCACATCATATCCACGCAAACCAAGGGCAAGGCTTTCTGCCTCTTGTCTACCCATGAATTGAATAATAACATCAGGCTTTAAGGATAAAATAAGCTCAATATTGGGCCGCATATGTGTACCTACGGCTGGCAAGTGCTGCAAGCCTTCTATGGCACTATCAGAGGCAGTACGACCTACCAACAAATCCTTTAACCCAAGGGCCAGCATAAGCTCATTAAAAGCACCATACAAAGCTAAAACGCGCTTAGCTGGTTTTTGCAAAACCAATTCATAACCAGTATCGTCAACAACTTTAATTTGTTGTCCTGTATCAGCAGGTATAGCATTTTGCGCAGCAAAGCTAACATCAAAATTAAACAAACAAGTAGCAAACACAAACAAAGCCATGAAACTTGCCAACCTAAGGTTACATAAATATTTTTTATTTATACAATTTAACATGTTATAGTCCTATAATTGTCGTCCTGAATATTATCGTATAGGACAAGCCTGAGGTATATTGGCGCTGGGATGCTTAAACACATGCACCTTGGTTTCATAAAGTTCTTGTAAATTTTTCACATTAAAAACTTCGTTTACTGGGCCATCAAAACAAATTTGACCAAATTTTAGACCTACCAACCTAGTAGCATACAAGGCCGCAAGGTTTATATCGTGCATCACGGTAATAATACAAGACATTTCTTGTCTTTTTTTATCCAATATATCAAACACTTCCACCATCCTTGCTAAATCAAG
This sequence comes from uncultured Desulfovibrionaceae bacterium, assembly GCA_964368845.1. Classification (GTDB taxonomy): domain Bacteria; phylum Desulfobacterota; class Desulfovibrionia; order Desulfovibrionales; family Desulfovibrionaceae; genus CAYJAD01. Next base: position 2,083 of record CAYJDF010000176.1, on the reverse strand, counting down.
TCCGGCTGTGAGTTCATCTAATAGTAAAGTAGGCGTATCTTGGGCTAAGGCGCGCGCTAAAAGTACTCTTTGCAATTCCCCACCGGAAAGAGTCGGCAATACCCGTTCACGCAAGGCTTGTGCCCCCACTGTTTCTAGGGCTTTATTGGCAGCAGCACGGTCTGCACTGTTATACATACCAAACCAAGGCAAATGAATATAACGTCCAAGTAAAACCATATCCTCAACACTTATATGAGGTATATTTTCCATACGTTGTGGAACAACAGCCACATATTGGGCTCGTTTGCGAACACTTACATTACGCATGTCGTGACCCATAATTTCTAATTGCCCACTATCATGCTTAAGTACGCCACTAAGTATATTTAATAACGTGCTTTTTCCACTACCATTAGGGCCTAAGATAGCCACAAACTCCCCGCCTTGAGCTCCAAAATTTACATGCTCTAAAATACGAGTTGTGTTAATTGATAGGCTTATATTTTCACACTTTATCATTAGCTACTTCCCTTATGTCGCACCAAGAGCGCGAAAAAAGGTCCGCCGATAAGAGCCGTCACAACTCCCACTGGAAGCTCCTGACCACCAGAAAGCACCACACGCGCCAAGACGTCAGCAAAAACCAGTAAGATACCACCCAAAAACCATGCTCCTATTAATAGAGGGCCATGATTTGCGCCAAGGCATAAGCGTAAAATATGAGGTACAACCAACCCCACAAAGGCTATAATACCAGAAACTGCCACACAACCAGCCGTCATAAAGCTTGCCCCAAGTAAAAGGCATATGCGCACTCGTCTGACATCCAAACCCATTTGTGTAGCTTGCACATTACCAAGATTTAACACATCAAGTTCACGCCAATACCATATGATTAAACTAAGCCCTATGATGATGGGTACAGCAAGTAAGGGTAAACTATCCCAAGTACGCCCCTGAAATGAACCCATAATCCAAAAAACTATGCTAGTAACAGACTCCTCATGTAGGGCTTTTATCATGGCCACTAGGGCACCTAAAAATGTTGCTACGGCAATACCTGCCAATATGACATTATCACGTTGTATATTATTTATAACACCAATATTTTGCTTGGCATTGCTGCTTAGTAATAAAGTAAAAAATAAAGCTAGCACAGCCCCTAAAAAGGCTGCTATGGTGGTAACTCCACCTAAATTTTGCATAAACTCAAAACTAAAAAAACTACTAAAAAATGCTGCCAGTGATGCGTGAAAAGTAATGCTAATACTTGCACCACAAGCAGCTCCTGCCGATATTCCCAAGGTAAAGGGATCTGCCAGAGGGTTTTTTAGTACCCCTTGCAAGGCTACTCCTGCAACTGCCAAAGCCCCTCCGCACAATAAGGCTAAAACCACACGCGCAAGACGAATATCACCCACCACTAAGAGTTTAGATGGGTCAAGGTTAGCACTATCTACAAAGCCTAAATAAGCCAAAAGTAAATGTGTGACCTCCGCAACGCTCAATTGCATAGGGCCCATAAAACAAGCTAATGGTATGGAGCAAAGCCACAAAAACACCATAAAACAAACAAAAAAACATGTTTTTATGTTAGTTTTTATCATTTGTGCTCCAAATAAAAGCCCCCAAAGTTCAACTTTGGGGGTAAACGTTTACTTACCACCGTAGCAAAATCCCGTTGCTACAGGTCTTTATGCACTGCTTAATACATGCAAATACCAAACATGGCTGGTCTTCCGGCTCAATCCCCTTGTCTTCGGCCTTCCCGTTGCCAGTGGCACACACGATTAATCGAGGAAGACAAAGTTATGGATTTTACGGCGGCGGGTCCGCTCTTGCTTTACACAAGATTCCCAATTAAGCCCCATAGGACACCACGCTATATAATATGTCAGCCTACGGGGTATCATTATATATGTCAAGACGAAGGGCCACACGCAACAGAGCAAACGCATCTAAATTATTTGCCCAATTAGCAACATGGCCCAACTTCATTTAACTCGTTTTTTGCGAAATTAATTGTTGCACAATGCGGTATTTACACGCAAAAAACGATTGCTGGTTTTTGGGCAGTGTTGTGTGTATTTTTGATTTTTTT
>CAYJDF010000175.1:0-4068 GCA_964368845.1 uncultured Desulfovibrionaceae bacterium | reverse complement strand
ACACCACAAGGTTATCGCTTTGATGGTGGCAAAAAACCCACCCATGCAAGCTATGCAAGGCTGCCCTTAATTAAGGTAACAGGTATCATGCAAGTTAGTGGTAGGCGTGCAGTTTCAGCCATTATTCAAAATAAAGGCTCGGTGGTTTTATATGAATCTGACACTGTGATTATTGATGCCAAGGGTAAGGCTAATTTAACCAATACTCTAACCATTAAAAAAATACATCTTAATGGCATGACTGTTGTTTTAGATGATGGAACAGAAATAGAAGGGAATTTCTACTAATATGACTGCAAAAATTCAATTTCTTAAGACAAAATTACTTGGTGCATGCTTTGTTTTTATATTATTTGCTTGTTGCATAAACAATGCCCATGCAGCCCAAGAGGTTGAAGCTGCACCCAAGGCAGTTCCCGTTATTGAAGTGTTCCAACACGACAAAACACCGCTTAGCAATATTTTGCGCACCATTTCAGAAATGACTGGTCAAAACGTTGTGGCCACACCGGAAATACAAGATTTGCCCATTTCGCTTTACTTAAAAAACATTACCCCCATCTTAGCTTTGGAAGTTATTTGCAAAACTTATAATCTTTGGTTTAGTGAGCAAGATAATATAATTCGGGTTATGAAGGTGGAAGAATATGGACGTGAACTAACTCTACGCCGAGATGAACAAACCAGAGTTTATAATCTAAAATATGCATCCTGCATTACTGTTGGTGAAGCCATTTCTAATGTGTTTGGTTCAAGGGTTATACTTACAGCCCCAGAAGAAACCGAAAGCTATGGGCATGTGGGTACGGATGAATTTCCTGACATTGGAAGTAGTGTTGAATCTGAACTTTCAGACAGTGACACAGACGATAGCGATAGAAATTATGAGCAGAGAGAAAAAGGCGTTACCGATGTTGCCGGTATAAAGATGGATGAAGCAGACCTTGGGCGCATGGCAAGACTTTTGCGCGAAGGCGGAGAGTTTACACCCGAAATGCTTTTAGAGCGTCAAATTGGGCAAGCCAGAGCTTTAATGACTGTATTTCCGCGTAATAATAGTGTTATTGTGCGCTCGGTGGACTCAAACCTTTTAGCAGAAATTGGTGCTTTAGTTGATCAAATTGATACACCCACCAGAGAGCTTTTTCTTGAGGTTAAGGTTTTAGGTGTAACCCTTGATGATGGTATGGAATCGTTTTTTGATATTAACTATAATCCAGATATTAGCAATAACCCTCGCACAAGCACGGCTGACCTTAATCTTATATCGCAAGTGGCAGGCTTAACTCCATCTGCACCATCCTTTGCCTTTTCATATATTAACGATAGAATTGATGTAAATTTAAGAATGCTTGAAAGCCAAGGTAGAGTAACAGAACTTAGCACACCCATGATGTTGGTTGCTAACAATGCTGCAGGTAGGTTCTTTCAAGGTATGGAAATTGCCATTCGTGAAGGTTATACTGTAACTCAACCTCAATTTAACTCTGACGGGGCGCAAATTTCACCTGGTACAGTTAGCACGGTTTATACTAGGGAAGACATTGGTTTTACATTAGAAATTGCACCGTCCATCAATGAAGACCGCTCCGTAACCATGAAGGTTATGACCGAAATGTCAAGAGCTGGCATTGGTCAAGGGCCGGACTTTGAATATGTCTTAAACAATCAATCCCGTACAGGCCAAACCGATACTATCTTAACCACTGAAATTGAAGACATTGTGGTAGCCATGGATGGCCAAACTGTTGTTCTTGGCGGACTTATTAGCGATAATGTTATAGACCGTGAAGAAAAAGTGCCCTTCTTGGGTGATATTCCCATTCTTAGCTTTTTCTTTAGTGATAAAGTTAAAACTGCAGAACGTACTGAGCTTATTATGCTTATCACTCCGCATATTATCATGACACCATATGAAGCCCAAAAAATTAAGAATAAAGTTTTGGCTAACAATTCAGGTCACCCCTATGTAACTCAAGGCAAAGAAAAATTACTTCAACTTGATGAAAAAACAGGTGTTTTAGAAAATACTATGGACGGTGCCCTTGGTCAAACACCCTTCCCTTTCAATGCTGGGCGTGAATTAAAAAGGCTTTTATATGGCAATCGTACTAAGGGTGCCATTGTTGAGCTTGGGGAGTAATAATGAGCTTAGAGACACTAAGTGATGCTCAAAAATGCGCTCCTTTAGATGAACTTTTATGGGAAACCATAAGACTTAAAGCTTCAGACTTGCATCTGACTCTTGACTCATTACCCATAGTGCGCATTGATGGCGAATTAACCAAGCTGCCAAGGTCTGTGCTTTGTAAAGAGTGCTTGTATAATTATTTAATGCCCATACTAACCGAGAGGCAAAAGATAGTATTAGAAGAAAATCTATCAGTTGATACAGCCTATAGCCTAGATGATGAAAATCGCTTCCGTGTGAATATATTTTATCAACGTGGGGCCTTAGCTGCTGTATTTCGTCAATTACCACATATCAAGCTATCCCTTGAGGCCTTGGGTATCCCAGAAGGCGTGCACTATTTTTCTGAGTTAAAAGATGGCTTGGTCTTGGTTACTGGCCCAACTGGTTCTGGTAAATCTACCACCCTTGCGGCCATTATTGACAAAATTAATCAACACAAACCATATCACATTATTACCATTGAAGATCCGGTGGAATTTGTGCACAAAAACAATAAGGCCCTTATTACGCAAAGGGAATTATTTACCGATGTACCAACATTTTCCGGTGCACTAAGAGATGCCATGCGCGAAGACCCAGATGTTATCCTCGTTGGCGAAATGCGCGACCTTGATACCATGCGCACAGCCATTATGGCAGCAGAAACCGGACACTTAGTATTTTCTACCCTGCACTCAAGGGATGCAGAGTCAACCTTAGCAAGAATGATTGGGGTTTTCCCCATCGAAGAACAAACCCAAATAAGACAACAACTTTCATCAACCCTTAAGGGTGTTGTTTCGCAGCGTCTACTTAAACGCACAGGTGAAGCTGGGCGTGTGGCTGCTGTTGAGGTTATGCGTGTTACTCCGGCCATTTCTAATATTATTCGAACCAATAAACTAGAGCAAATGTATTCAACCATAGAAACCGGTGCAAAGTTTGGTATGCAAACTATGGAACTTTCATTGGTAAAGCTTTTTCGCGATGGTCTAATTGACCGTGAAACTGCAATTCGTATGGCAAAAAGTGAATCTGTAATTGCTCCAAGGCTGGATATAGCTTGTGTTTAGTGCAGCGGCAAAAAATAACCCAAGAGCTCAAAATCTTGCATCACCAGCTAATAAGCTTGGTGATGCCTTACTTAATGCTAAAGTTTTGGACAATGATAAACTTCAAGAAGCCATGCAATTGCAATCACGCAAAGGTGGTTCTTTAGCAGATACTATTATTTCACTTGGCTATGCCAGCGAAGAAATTATTGCTGAAAATATGGCTGAAATTTGGGGTATGGAATATGTCAATCTTTTTGAAACCACATTTGACAAAAATGCCAAGACCTTCCTTCCAGAAGCCATAGCTAAGAGACATGGTGTTTTGCCCATAAGTGTTGGAGATACACTAAAAGTTGCCGTAGACCAGCCCTTGTCAGGGCAAAATATCAGAACTCTTGAACGACTTGCAAAAAAATCTCTCTCATTTGCCATAGCTCCCAAAAGTATTATTACTGAGCTTTTAAGCAGAATGTATGAAATTGATGCTGTGGTGGATTTTGCAGATAAAAGTGCCATAGAAATTGTTGATGGCTTGCTTATAAAAGCCATACGTTGCGGCGCATCAGACATACATATAGAAGCCCTTGAAAGTACTATTAAAGTGCGTTTTCGCGTGGATGGTATCTTGCAAGAAATTAGCCAATTCCCAACGGATATGTTGCCCGTACTTACATCAAGAATTAAGATTATGGCAGGTTTAAATATTGCTGAAAAACGTAGTCCGCAAGACGGTGCATTTGTGTATGATACCAAGGATGACTCCATTGACTTGCGTGTTTCTTCCTTGCCTTGCATTCATGGCGAAAAAATCGTTATGCGTATTTTGGCAGGAAAGTCCAA
>CAYJDF010000174.1:0-4077 GCA_964368845.1 uncultured Desulfovibrionaceae bacterium | reverse complement strand
GATACTCTTTAAATTTCATGGAACTATAGATCGTTAATATAACAATCCAAAAACCCCAAAGCCATCTTAATTACATATAACAAAATAGGACTACCGCAATAATGCACTAGTCCTATTTTACTATTATATAATTAAGGGTTTTCAAAATATTAATTTTACCTAGACCAAAGATTATACTATGAAATTATTTTTCTCTTATTTCATCATAATTCAATAAACAACCTATATCCACCTCACTTACACATTTTTTAGTTAGCTTAGATGATGTTTTTTAGTACTATTGTTTTTGTTCTTGTAACTTCATCGAAAGTTGACATAACACCTTCTGTTCCTATTCCTGAATATTTGTAACCTCCAAATGGCATTTCGAAACTTCTAAAGAAGCTTGCACCATTTATTACAGTACCACCACACTCAAGTTCGTTGCACACTTTCATAGCAGTTTTCATATCAGAAGTAAACACGCAACCTGCCAAGCCAAATTTAGAGCTATTTGCAATTTCTACTGCTTCTTCTAAAGTTTCAAAAGAAATAACAGGAACTACTGGTCCAAAGATTTCCATGTCAATTGCAACATCTGCAGTTTTAGGCACATCTGCAATTACTGTAGGTTCTATAAATGCACCATTTCTTTTACCACCTAGAACTATTTTACCGCCTTGTTTTACAGTTAAAGCAATTTGCTCTTCTACTTCTATAGCAGCCTTTTCACTTATCAAGCAACCAATTTGAGTTGTTTCATCAGAAGGCATACCTTGTTTTAACTTCTTTATTTTTTCCACTGCCTTTTCTGTGAACTCTTTTACAAGGCTACTATGTACTATAAATCTCTTAGAAGCACAGCAAACTTGCCCAGTATTGTACATTCTTCCCCAAATCAACTCTTCTGCAGCAAGTTCTACATCTCCATCTTCTAACACTATAAATGCGTCATTTCCTCCTAATTCAAGAGCTATGTGTGCCAAATGGTCCGCTGCTACTTTTGCAGTTTCAATGCCCACTTCGGTAGATCCCGTCAGAGTAATTGCATGAACATCCTTATTTTCACATAACCATGCCCCTACTTTCGATCCTCTTCCTGTAATAATTTGCACTGCTCCAGGAGTAACGCCTGCTTCGCCTAAAAGAGCTGTCAACTTGCAAAGTGTTAATGGATTGTCAGTTGATGGCTTGATTATTGCTGAATTTCCAGCCAATAATGTTGGGGCAACTTTTTGATCAAATAAGTCACATGGGAAATTAAATGGTATTACACAAGCAATAACTCCTATCGGCTCTCTTTTTGTAATTAAAATGTTTTTATCTTGTCCTGCTTCTAGTCCTGCGGGAATAGTTTCTCCATATAAATGTTTTGCTTTTTCACAAAATGCTTTAAACGCAATATTTATATTTCCAATTTCTGCTCTCGCTTCAACAATAGGTTTCCCTGTTTCCATAGACAAAGTCTGTGCCAAATCTTCTTTGTTTTCATTAACTAACACTAAGAACTTTTCCATTATCTCAGCTTTTTTATAAACAGGAACTGCCGCCCAAATTTTTTGAGCTGCTTTTGCATACTTTACAGAATTATCTACGTCTTCCTTAGTCGCCGATGGCACTGTATCTATAATCTTCCCAGTTGCCGGATTCAAAACTTCAATCATACTTGAATCTTGTGCTTTTGCAGGTTTTCCATTAATATACATTTCCATAATTTTACCTTCTTTCTTTTTACTTATTTATTTACCAAATCCTGTGAATGATAGCATTAATCCTCCACATGCATTGATGCCATCAGCTTCACAACCATATTCACCAAATGTGAATTCAACGATAAATGGTATATCTCCTACTTCTTTTTTAATTTGTTCATATACTTCGTCTATCCTATTATCAATTCCCACTCTTCTTCCTCCGCAATGAACTAGATGATATGCAGCAGCAGATTCTCCCATTCTCTCTTTTAGTTCTGACAATGTTTCGCCTACTGAATTGATTAATTCATCAACTGCTGCTTCCATACGTATCAAAGCAGTGTTCTCAGCTAATTTATTACCTACATTCATGCTTCCATCTTCATTTCCATTCATTGGATGTCTAATCACTATTAAATCGCCTAATGGATCTTTAACTCCTAATGGAGAAGTTATAGTTTCAGCCAATAGATTTCCTCCAAGCACATCTTTTCTCTCCATGTCTCTCCACTGAGCATACTTATCAAGTGCAGGAACTCCATCTATCTCTACCAAAACTCTATCTCCATCAACTTTTGTTATTATTCCAACATCATCAGTTTCTTTATACGCTCCAGTAAATACATTTTTTTGTTCCTTATTTGTATAAAAAAACGCTACCGCTACACCATCTGCTATTATTTCAGCATCTGTATATAACTTCCATTTTCCTTCAATGCTATTATCCGCAGCACTTCCTCCATAAAATGGTACTCTTCCTATTACATTAGTTATTCCTTTAACATAAAATTCTTCTTCTCCTGGCGAAGCAACCATATAGTAATAATCTGGAGGGCATGTTTTTCCAGCTTTTTCCATTGCTAGTTTAGCAACTTTTTCTCCATCTTTAATAGCTGAATCTCCCTTTTCAACACCAGCAATACCAACTTTCATTTCATCATCTGAAATCCCCATCATACCTATAAATCCTTTTTCTCCCGAAATGTATCCCTCAGGGGTAATAACACCAGAGAAAGAAGTATTTCCTATGATTTGAGCATCTGGTAGTTCAGTTTTAATTCCCACCATCATTTCTTTTAAGTCATAGTCACAACTTGCATAAGCATACGCCATTGTAATAGGCGAACTACATTCTTTTAACTTCTTTGCCGCTTCTTGTCCTGCTAATTTTGAATTTTCATTTGTACTTGAACTTGTATTAACTTTCAACATAATATCCTCCTTTTAATTGCCTAATTATTGGCTTATAAAGTAGATCTAATTGCCTCTTTATGCCATTCTAAACAATCTCAAATCATAAACAACCCCTAAATTCCGTACAGCGGAACAACCTTTCCGTTCTATGGAATAGTATATTCGGGATAGAAGATATATATAAAAACCACTTTTACTCTAAGTATTATTTCATAATTTTATAATTGCACTAACAAGACACATCTTTGTGCAAATCTTGTGTTATATAAAAAAGAGTTCCTAAATTTAAGTTCATGGGCAAAGTCTTGCAAACATTCGATAAAAGTTCTATAATTATGAATAAAAACTAGAGAAAATTTTGTGTCAGAAAGTCAGAAAGGAAGTAATAGCACATGGAAGAAAATGTTCGAGTTATTGAAAGAATCTTTGATATTTTAGAAACTTTGTCAGATTCTAACAGACCTATGAATCTTACTGAAATATCCACATCTACAGAAATTAGCAAGACTACAGTGCATAGGCTTCTTTTAACTATGTGTGCCAGACATTATGTTGAGAAAAATCCAGATAATACATATTCCATTGGATACAAGCTAATAGAAATTGCAAGTATTCATATAAATAGTTTAGAACTTTTAACAGAAGCCAAACCATTTCTTAGCAATATTATTCGAGAGCTAGATGTTACTGCACATTTAGGAATATTAGATGGCCAAGATGTAATATATATCGAAAGGATGAATATTTATCCTAATATCCATCTATATTCTCAAATCGGATTTCGTTCTCCAGCTTATTGTTCTTCAATAGGCAAATGTCTCTTGTCTTGTCTTTCAAAAGACGATTTAGATGATGCCCTATATGCATTCAGTTTTGAAAAGCACACGAAAAACACCCTTACAAATATCAATGACCTTAAAAAGCATTTAAGAGGTATTCGTCATCAAGGTTGGGCAATGGATGATGAAGAATACAAATTAGGTCATCGTTGCGTGGGTGCTCCTATCTTTGATTATAAAGGCGATTCTATTGCAGCTATTAGCGTTAGTGGTTCCATCAAACAAATTTCAAATGAAAAATTAGATTTCATTATAGCTGAAGTAAAAAACACAGCAAACCAAATTTCCAAAAGACTAGGCTTTGTAGAATAACTACTGCACTAGTCCTATATATTTATTCGACTATATTCTTTTGTATAAGATCATTTTTT
>CAYJDF010000173.1:0-4091 GCA_964368845.1 uncultured Desulfovibrionaceae bacterium | reverse complement strand
CTGACTTTGTCAGCACTCTAAAAAAAACCCATCCACTATGTTCATACTGGATGGGTTTTTTGCTAATTTCTTATGCTATTAAACTGCATGCGTTAAGGCTTGGCGGTAGCCCACAAGTCTACGCTCTTGTTTACGTGAGCCAAGTAAACTTACTCTTAGCTCCTCACGCTTTTCTTGAGCTAGTTGAGTTAACGATGTTTGCATATCGTAGACTTTGTGCAATCGTTCTTTATAAGCAGCTTCATCACATCCCATACGAGCTTCCCATGCTTGGGATAACACCCAAGAGCGCTGCCCAGCTATTTCCATTGCACCATCTACGTCGCCATTTTCAAGGGCTAGTAACTCTTGCGCACCTAAAGCTAGGGCTTGATCGATATAGTTTGCTGCTGTTTGCATAATCTTTGCCTCCTTGGGCAAGTAAAATAAGTTTTTTATTGTTGTACAATTTGACGAATATCGTCGCGTAGAACTTGAATTACTTTAGTCCACTCATCACACACGGGCATAAATTCATATTCTAATAAATCGGCCAATAATACCCAATCTTCATTTTCCAAAACTTCACCCATCTCAGCAAGCAAAGTAGTTAATTTTTCTGTGCTAGCAGTAAAGTCAGTACTTTTTTCAAGACTAAACTCTGTACGTAGCGCATTAATCATACCCATGAAATCACGTGTAACATCAAGTAAGTCTTGGAAAAGCTCCAAAGCTTCTGCATCATCGGCTTGACGGAAGAGACGGGCCACTTCTTTTGCGCCACTGCTTAGCATTTGAGTAACTTTATACATTTCAAGTGAAATACTTACTGCCATTTCACCCACAGGCATGGAAAGAACTTCAACACTTTCAATGGAATCGCTGTCAATGTCTTCAGCCTGATGCGGATAAATTTCTGAAAATTGCTCTTTGTTAACTAGAACGTCAGTAACAACGCGATTTTCTAAATTTGAATTTTCAAGCAAGTTAACAAGAATTTCTTCTAAATTGCTAAAGTTTGCCACTTGCATTTCAGTTTGACGCCCATCAATAATAATCATAAATCCCTCCTAAAAGTTCTTGAGTACGTCTTACGACGTTTTTTATTTCCCCACTGGAAATTTTTGCTTATTTTTTGACTTACAACTAAGCAAGCAAATTTTGTGCCATAACCTTTAATTCTCAACCTCAAGGATAACTATTTATAATTTAAGAACTTATAGCTTTATGCCAGTCTAATAATATGGTACGTAAGGATTGGCTCAAATGCACCAAGCTTTGCAAATCACCACCTTTCTCTTGAGAAAGTGTTGCCCATAGGTGCGCTAAAGCTTTTAAGTGCTGGCTTTCATTCAATATATTATAAAGAGAGTTGGTGCTCATTAGTATACGCTCTCCGGATTGGCTGGTAGGTAATTTTTGCATAACTTCTATTTGCTTTTCTAATAAAAGCAGTAAATCAGAAGCTTGACTTAATTTTGTACCTACCTCAAGGCGCAAAGATTGCGATAAACCCACACTGCTTGGCTTTGGAGCATTTATTGATGTTGTATTGTCAAGAATACGACGGTAAAAATAACGTTGCATTAAAAGCCAATAACTGCGTTCTTCTTGCTCATGACCGGATAATCCTTGAAGGGATGCAAAACCATCATCTTCTTGTACTGTGCGCCATATTCTGGCCTCATTTTGTTGAAATGTGGGCCAAGAACCATGTGCTAAAAAGTGCTCTGTTAAATGATATACAGTATTTGCAGAAATAATATTTAGGCAAACTTGTTTATCATCACCATAAATACAGGGTTTGTGAAAAGCACAAGGATGGCACTCTAAGGCAGGCTCAAGACAACAACAATTTGGCATATAGGGACCAGTATCCCAAGCTTGAGCAGTAGCTAAAAAAATTGCTAGGCACGGCACTTTAAGCCCTGCTGCCAAGTGCATAGTTCCGGTATCATTGGTGATTAATAGTTTGCAATGGGTCAAAATACCCGCAAGGTGCAAAATATCCGTAGCCCCTATGGCATTAACAAAGGGAGTAGTTTGAGCGGCTTTTGCATAAGATTTTCCAAGTTCTTCTTCAGCCTTGGTCCCAAGCAATACAGGGCAAAGGCCTTGTTCATTCCACAAGCGTGCCCCAAGCTTTGCAAAATGCTCCACTGGCCATTGTCTTTTTTTATTACTTGCACCCAATTGAAAAGCTACAAAGCCATTAGTATTATTAGGTAAATTTTTATTTAATAATTGTAGACTTTGGGCTTTTATGGTAGCATTTGGTTCTTCTAAGCCCCATAAGCTTTCAAGCTTATCCACATCACATACTGCCCTAAACATATCCACTAAGTTAAAGGGACAATTTGTACGTTCTGTGCTAGCACCTTGCAAAAATGTGGTCCACATATCCCCGCTAACCCCAAAGCCGTCATCATCTAGACCAAAACCTAAAATAGGCAATTTTTCCTTTGAAGTGGTGGCAATACGCCTTGAAAGCAAACGTGCACCAAGAGTAGAGGTGGTATTGATGAGCATTTGTGCAGGAAAATTTTGCTCAAGGTCCTGAACTATATTTTCAACATTTTTTAATGCAATACGCCAGTCATCATCTAGCCCGCATAATAGCTTACTACCGGGCAAAGCAATAACATGACTTAAACCACCCATCAAAGTTGTGGCAGGAAGAAAGTTTTGCAAGCAAATAAGACATACCTTATGTCCCTTAGCCTCTAAGCCTAAGATGGCTGGTTGTAATTGTAATAAATCACCAAAGCGAGTGAGATTTATAATAACTATATTCATAACCAACCATCAGTATCTAGGCTACACCATTGGTGTTTTCGCGTAGCATATTAAGAGCTAGGTTTTTCTCCCTATGCATTCTATTACGCACAGCATTTTGTACGGCCTCGGTAGATGAACCAAATTGTTCTGCACGTATGGCATAAATATTATTAATTACACGCTGGTCATAGTTTTTATCTTCATGATCTCCAGACCTTGCCGTAGCGCGATTAAAGATGCGGGCTGCACCTGTAGGACCATGTTGTACAGCCGTACTCCAAAGTACCTCTTGCATTACCGATGATATTTTATCCTCATTCATAGGTGTTTGAGCAGATATGGCCGCAAGAGCTGGCTTATAATGGCTTTCATATATAAATTTGTCTTGCAAAGCTTCAAAACGTTCTGGTTGTTCTTCTGCTATTTTTCGCCACTCATTGGGCATACCACCTTTGCGCCCACCTGTATTGGCAGGCCCAGCTTCGCGTAGTTGTTCTGCTATATCTGAGGCATTTGTATCAAGAAAGGTTAAGAATTTATCCATACTGCCCACACGTGAGGCAATTTGATATTTGCCATAAGACGTACCACCAACACGGTCATAACCAATTGCTGCAATGCCATCCTTACCAGACTCAAATTGAGATGAAAGTTTGCCAAGTTCAGGAGATTCTATGGTCGGTGCTTTAGCTTGGCTTTGAATCGGAATGGATTTATCTCTATCTGGTACACTGGTGTCAAGGCGCATATTGCGTTGAGCTTGTTGTAACGCTCCGGACTTGATAGAGTTTTCCATAGGCATGACAGGTGCTTTTAAGCTAAAACTGCCAATGGCCGAACGCAAATTGCGCATGGTCACATCATTTCTTGCTACATCTATAAGGCTATCACTACTCTTTATATTTTGCCCCATTTGCTCCAAAGCTTGCATGCGCTGTTTATCCATATCAACCTTAGCAATAGTATTGGCACGCGCGGCAATTTCTCTGGAACTTGCTTGAGCATTGGGTGGCATGATTAATTGTTTACTAAAATTTTCATTCATACCTGTAGTATTAGCACTGGCACTGGGCTTTTTTTGCTCCGCAAAAATAGATGCAAAGGGCGATGCATTGCTTTTCATAGCCGCTGCTGTAGGCGGCGTTATGGGTTTACGCAGTTGGTTACCTTCGCTAACATATCCCATAAAGGACGACGAGCTAGTAAATGTGCTATGTACGGACATATTATCCTCCTAAAATCAGACCTCTACCCATTAGGCAGATGTCGCAAACTAAAAAGACTCACTTCGTATCAGCAAGGATAATGCCAAGCATTATATTTTGCGGACATAG
>CAYJDF010000172.1:0-4105 GCA_964368845.1 uncultured Desulfovibrionaceae bacterium | reverse complement strand
TTTGTGAGTGCAGCGCACGGAGAAAAGGTCAATATCCCAAAATCGTACCCTATGGTAAACAGGCCAGAGGCCGCCAAGGCAATGTATACATGCTACTACAATACTTGCGTAGGCATAAGGTGAAGATACTTAGCTTGTAAATTAATATGTAGTTTGTTTATATTACTTATTTGTGTCCACTCCCGTGGAGGGGTATTTGGAGTGGGTGTGCCTTTCTGAAACACGCATTAAAATGCGTTTTTCAGTATCGACTATTTAAATTTGCCATTAGGAGGAAATATTATCTTACAAATGAGATTGCCGTGCCATTTTGGCATATTTAAAAATAAATTTACTTGACAAGGTGTAGAAAAAAAGTCTATGCATTGCCTCTTTGTAAAGCATTAGCTTTGTAATTTTATGGAGGATAAATATGCCTACAATTAATCAGCTTATCCGTAAAGAGCGGAAAGTAGTGGAAAAACGTAAAAAAACCCCGGCTTTGCAAGCTTGTCCGCAACGCCGTGGTGTTTGCACTCGCGTTTATACCACAACACCTAAGAAGCCTAACTCAGCTTTGCGTAAGGTTGCTCGTGTGCGCCTAACCAACGGTATTGAAGTTACAGCTTACATTCCAGGTGAAGGCCATAACTTGCAAGAACACTCTGTGGTTATGATTCGTGGTGGTCGTGTAAAAGACTTACCAGGTGTTCGTTATCACATTGTGCGCGGTACTCTTGACACAGCAGGTGTTGCTGATCGTCGCAAAAGCCGCTCCAAGTATGGTGCTAAGCGTCCTAAGTAGTTTTTTTATTTGTGGTAGTGTTTGCCATGCTCCTTTTTTGGAGCGGGACTGGTGACGCTGCAATGAATTCACAATTTTAAGGAGAGTAGTATGCCTCGTAAAGGTCCCATTCCTAAAAGGGAAATTTTACCTGATCCACTATATGGCAGTCGCCTTGTAACTAAATTTGTTAACCGTCTTATGTATGATGGTAAGAAAGGTGCTGCAGAAAAGATTTTTTATTCAGCCCTTGAAACATTAGCTGAAAAAAGTGGTGAAGAACCCATGCGCGCTTTTGAAAAGGCCTTGGATAATGTTAAGCCTCATCTTGAAGTTAAGGCCCGCCGTGTAGGTGGTGCCACCTACCAAGTGCCCATGGAAGTGCGCCCCGATCGCCAAGTGTCTTTATCTATTCGCTGGCTTATTAACTATGCTCGTTCACGTGGTGAAAAGGGCATGACAGCAAAATTGGCCGCTGAGCTATTAGATGCATTTAATAGCCGTGGTGGAGCTGTGAAAAAGCGCGAAGATACACATCGCATGGCTGAAGCAAACAAAGCTTTTGCCCATTACCGCTGGTAATATAAGGGCGTAAAGCTCTATTATCATAAAATTAACCGCATCACATTTTTGTGGTGCGGTCAACTATAAAAAGCCCCTTTTATTTTAGGAGAAAAACAGTGTCACGCACCGTTGCCATTAATAAACAGCGTAATATTGGTATTATGGCCCACATTGATGCGGGTAAAACTACTACCACTGAGCGCATATTGTTCTATACTGGTGTTTCACATAAAATAGGTGAAACCCACGACGGCGAATCCACCATGGATTGGATGGAACAAGAAAGAG
Source organism: uncultured Desulfovibrionaceae bacterium (assembly GCA_964368845.1). Lineage (GTDB taxonomy): Bacteria > Desulfobacterota > Desulfovibrionia > Desulfovibrionales > Desulfovibrionaceae > CAYJAD01. Next base: position 2,490 of record CAYJDF010000172.1, on the reverse strand, counting down.
AACGCGGCATTACTATTACCTCAGCTGCTACTACTTGTTTTTGGAAGGATTATCGCATTAACATTATTGATACCCCAGGTCACGTTGACTTTACCATAGAAGTAGAGCGTTCCTTACGTGTTCTCGATGGTGCTGTTTGTGTATTTGATGCTGTAGCAGGTGTTGAACCGCAGTCAGAAACTGTATGGCGTCAGGCTGATCGCTATGGTGTGCCTCGTATTTGTTTTGTTAACAAAATGGATAGAATAGGCGCAAACTTTTATCGCTGCGTAGATATGATTGTAGATCGTTTAGGTGCTAAACCAATTCCTCTACAATTACCTATAGGTCAAGAAGATAAATTTGAAGGCGTTGTGGATCTTGTACGCGAAAAATCCATTACCTTTGATAAAGCTTCCAAGGGAGCAGAATTTATCGAAGGTGATATTCCTGCTGATATGCAAGAACTAGCTGCAAGCAAACGCTTAGAAATGATTGAAGCCATTGCAGAAGAAGACGAAACCTTACTAGAAAAATATCTTGGTGGTGAAGAACTTACCGAAGAAGAAATTATTGAATGCATACGCAAAGCTGCTATTAATCGTACTATTGTACCTGTTATGTGTGGTTCTGCATTCCGTAATATGGGCGTTCAACCACTACTTGATGCTGTAGTTGACTACTTGCCATCGCCTGTAGATATTGAAGTTATGAAGGGCCATAATCCCGATAAAGAAGAAGAAATTATCGAATGCCCTTGTGATGACAAAAAACCATTGGCTGGCTTAGTATTTAAGTTGTTCTCTGACCCATTCATCGGGCACTTGTCATTCTTCCGTATTTATTCCGGTTATGTAGAGTCTGGCATGAGCGTGCTTAATGCCAATACTGGTAAAAAAGAACGCATTGGTCGTATCTTGAAAATGCATGCCAATAAGCGCGAAGATGTAAAGTGGGCAGGTGCTGGTGATATTGTGGCCCTTGTGGGCTTAAAGCAAGCTTCCACTGGTGATACACTTTGTGATGAAAAACATGGTGTTGTGCTAGAATCACTTGATATTCCAGAGCCAGTTATCGAAGTAGCCATTGAGCCAAAAACCAAGAGCGACCGCGACGCTTTATCTGCAGCTCTTGGCAAACTTGCTAAAGAAGATCCTTCTTTCCGCGTTAAGGGCGACGAAGAAACAAATCAAACCCTTATTGCCGGTATGGGTGAACTACATCTTGAAATTATTGTAGATCGCCTAACTCGCGAATTTGGTGTTAATGCAAACGTTGGTAAGCCACAAGTGGCCTATCGCGAAACCATTTCCAAGCCATCTAAGTCTGATATGAAGCATGCTAAGCAATCAGGTGGACGTGGACAATATGGTCACTGCGTTATTGAAGTTGAGCCAAATCCAGCCGAAGGTTACGAATTTACCAACTCCATTACCGGTGGTATTATTCCTAAAGAATATATTCCAGCCATTGATAAAGGTATTCGCGATGCCATGAAAAGTGGCGTTTTAGCCGGATTCCCCACCGTTGACCTTAAAGTTAACCTAGTGTTTGGTTCTTATCACGATGTGGACTCCTCAGAGCAAGCCTTCTATGTAGCTGGTTCTATGGCTATTAAAGACGCAATTTCTAAAGCTTCACCTGTATTACTTGAACCCATTATGGACGTTGAAGTTGTAACTCCTGAAGAATACCTTGGCGATGTTATGGGTGACCTTAATGGTAGACGCGGCCGTGTACAAAGCATGGAAGCTCGTGGAGGCGGCGCACAAAGTGTTCGCGCTCAAGTGCCACTTTCTGCTATGTTTGGTTATGCAACTGACTTGCGTTCTCGCACTCAAGGTCGTGCTACATTTAGTATGCAATTTGACCACTATGAGCGCGTGCCAGCTAATATTGCTGAAGAAATACAAAAGAAAAAAGCATAAAATAGTTTGTGTTTTTCTGGGGGAACCTTTTTTGTGAACAAAAAAGAGTTCCCCCAGACCCCCTCCAAAAAAAACTTTAATATGCGATTAAATTTTGTCTTTGTATGAGGCCTTAATCGCAACAAAAAATTTATAAAAGGCCTTTGCTTGCAAAGGACTCAGAGTGCTGACAATGTCAGCACGACCGATAAATCAGGAATAGGGCGAGCTTTGCTTGCCCGTTAAATGACTGATTTTCGTGCCTTACTGCCAAGCAAGCTTTGCTTGCTTAGGCGGCACAAACGCCTGTAAGGGGGTTTGTCATTAGTCTGAGGCCTTTGCTTGCAAAGGCCTTTTGTTTTATACATAAAAATTGTAGTTGCGCTGTAAATTATCATTCAACGCTAGTGTAGCGTCGCAGCCAAAGTTTTTTGAGAGAGGTCTGGAGAGAACTTTTTTTTCAAAAAAGTTCTCAAAGAGCTGACAAAGTCAGCACGACCGATAAATCAAGAGCAGGCGCAATTCACTTGCGCCGTTAAGCTATTGATTTTTTCGTGCCTTACTGCCAAGGCAGCTTGCCTGCCTTAGGCGGCACAAACACCCG
>CAYJDF010000171.1:0-4152 GCA_964368845.1 uncultured Desulfovibrionaceae bacterium | reverse complement strand
TTCAAAAAATTGTATAGTGACTATTTATTGACATTTTATATAATAAACGTGTAGAATGTTAACGAATATGAACAGTATAAATATATATACCATTAGTCTTGGTTGTCCAAAAAATAGGGTAGATACGGAACATACCCTAGGTTCTCTTGGGCTTAATGTAAATGTAGTGGCTCATCTTGGACGCTCGCGCGTGGTATTTATTAATACTTGCGGCTTTATTGGTCCAGCAGTGCAAGAGTCGGTACGTATTATTTTAGAGGCCATTGCTCATATCAAGAGCTTAAAAAGACGTCCACTCTTGGTTGTGGCCGGATGTTTGGTGGGGAGATATGGAGTTTCAGAGCTACAAAAAGAATTGCCAGAAGTAGATTTGTGGTTACCTAATGCAAGCCTTTTACAATGGCCAAGTCAAATTATCCACGCCCTTAATTTAAAACACCAAGCCACAAGGGGCCGTTTGATACAAGGTAAAGCTGCTTCAGCGTGGCTCAAGGTTAGTGATGGGTGTAGGCATAATTGTTCTTTTTGCACCATACCAAGTATACGTGGAAAACATCGCAGTTCTGCCATGTCAGAATTAGTTATAGAAGCCCAAACCTTACTAGACTCTGGAGTAAAAGAGCTGGTTTTGGTAGCACAAGATGTAAGTGCTTGGGGTGAAGATTTAGGCTATAAGTATGGTTTGATTAGCTTAATTGAAAAATTACTAGACCTAAAAGGACTTGAGTGGCTAAGGCTTATGTATTTATACCCTGCAGGAGTTAATAAACAATTACTCTCATTTATGCAGGATGCACCAAAAAGTTTATTACCTTACTTTGATATACCTTTGCAGCATGCACATCCACATATTTTAAGTCGTATGGGGCGCCCTTTTGCCAAAGATCCACGCCATGTCATTGACTTGGTGCGTCACTATATACCCAAAGCTGCTTTGCGCACTAGTTTTATTGTTGGATTTCCCGGAGAAAATGAAACGCATTTTAATGCTTTGCGTGACTTTACTATAGAAACTCGTTTTCATCATCTTGGCGTGTTTAGTTACTCTCCAGAAGAAGGCAGCTTAGCAGTCCAAATGCCAGATCAAGTTCATGAAAAAATAAAAATTGCGCGCAAAGATGAGCTTATGAGTATACAAGCTGAGATAAGCTCTGAAATATTAGAAGGATATATAGGTGAAAACCTTAATATATTGGTAGATACTCCCCACGATGAGTGGCCTGGGTTGCATTGTGGTCGGGCTTGGTTTCAAGCTCCTGAAGTGGACGGAATTACCTATATTAGCGGGCCAGGGGTTAGCCCAGCAAGTATGGTAAAGGCTGACATTGTGGAAAGTGCAAATTATGACTTAACAGCACTAGCCTAAAATTATTTTTTGTGGAATAATACGCAAAGACATCATAACTCAAGGATTATTATGACTATAAACCCCGAACTTAATGACAATGCAAAAACACCTTGGTGGCGACATTTTGAAGGCAAACAAGAACCAGAAATCATTTTTGATGAAAAAACATTATTAGATTATCTTGATGAAGCTGCTCAACAGTATCCAAATCAAAAAGCTATAATATTTCAAAATTATTCTCTCACCTATGCAGAGTTAAAAAGTCAAGCAGAATCCTTTGCCGCTTCTTTGCGGCTACGTGGCTTGCAAGATGGAGATAGTGTGGCAATCATGCTACCTAATATTCCACAAACAATTATAACTATTTGGGGAGTACTAAAGGCCGGTGGTGTTGCGGTTATGACTAACCCTTTGTATATGGAAAAGGAGTTAACACATCATTTCCATGACTCTAAGGCCCGTATTTTAATTACTCTTGACCTACTATGGCCAAAAATTTCTGAACTTTATGATAAGCTAAATTTACGTCTTAGTATTGTTACACGCATTGCCGACGGTCTTGCATTTCCATTAAATATTTTGCAGCCTTGGAAAGCTCAGCGCGAAGGAAATTTGCCGCAAGTGCTTTATGATGGGGTTAATATTGTTGAGTGGAAAAGTTTATTAAAGACAAAGGAACGCTATGCCGCAAGAATTCAAGACCCTAAAAGCTGCCTTGCTTTCTTGCAATATACTGGTGGAACGACGGGTGTTTCTAAGGCCGCTATGCTCTCTCACCACAACATTTCTACGCAATTACAAATTATTCGATATATAGTTGACGCACCCAAGGCAAAGAAGTTTACCTTTCTTTCCATTTTACCATTTTTCCACATATTTGGGCTTGCAGGTAATGTAATTTTACCAGTTGTTTATGGTGCTGCTTCAATTCCTGTGCCGCGCTATACCCCAAGGGACCTTTTGCGTACCATTGATAAATATCGACCCAATTTTTTTATTGGCGTACCTTCAGTATATATGTCGTTAATGCAGCAAAAAGATTTACCAAAATATGATATGAGTTGCATTGAGTTGTGTATTTCTGGTTCAGCCCCCTTCCCTAAAGAGGCCATGGACCGTTTTCAAAAATTAACTAAGGCCAATATTACAGAAGGCCTTGGCTTAACGGAATGTTCCCCTTGCATAACTGCCAACCCCATATATGGCTTGCAAAAGGAAGGTTCAGTGGGCGTGCCCTTACCTGGTACTGAAATTCGTATTGTGGACATGGAAACAGGGCAAAGGGATATGCCAGACAATGAGCTTGGAGAGCTTATAGTGCGTGGTCCGCAAGTGATGCTTGGCTATTGGAATAATGATGAAGAAACTGCTATAACAATGCGTGATGGCTGGTTTTATACTGGTGATATATGCTACCGTGACTCTGACGGGTATCACTTTGTAGTGGATCGTAAAAAAGACATGGTCATAGTTGGGGGTTATAATGTTTATCCGCGCGAAGTAGATGAAGTGCTTTATGAGCATCCTTTAGTGGCTGAGGCTGTGGTGGTAGGTATACCACATCGTTCAAGAGGTGAAGTATTAAAGGCGTTTATTGTCCCATGTAGTGGTGAAGAGTTAACTGTTGCAGAATTAACTAATCATTGTCGTACCAAACTTGCTAACTATAAAGTTCCGAAATTTTTTGAGTTTTGTGATGAGTTGCCCAAGACATTGGTGGGTAAGATTTTGCGGCGCACCTTGCGTGAAGAAGAGATTAAAAAATTAAAGCAATCAGGTGAATTTGATGAAGAAGTAAAAGCTGAAGACTTTGTTGATGAAGCCATTGAAGCTCAAAAAGCCAAAGAAAAGGATTTACGTGTTCAAGCTGAAGCTATGCTGCTTGAAGCCAAGGAAAAAGGCGAAAAAATGATGGCTGAAGCTAAGAAAAAAGCTGAAGAAATGCTTAGTGAAGCTAAGGAAAAAACTGAAAAAATGCTTAACGAGGCCAAGGGCGTTGCAGGTAAAACCATGCATGATGCTAAAGAAAAGGCCGAGGAAGTATCGCGTACTTTGTCAGATAATGTAGATAAAGCCTTAAAAAATGTGCGTAAAACTCCAAAAAATCCTGATTCTACAAAGGCACAAGAAAAGGATTAAGTTTGTAAATAAAAAATAATTACCCTAATTAACACGCTATTTTTGTCAAAAAAATAGCGTGTTTTTGCTTGTCTTTTGACAAATCTTCTGATAATAACCACAGACCCCATTAGGGAAATTATTGTGTGGAGGCTATGTAAATATGGCAAACCAAGAAACCGGACATGAAGCAGATGTAAGCTTTGAAAGTGCTCTTGAAAATTATCTTAGCACTGACTTTGGCGATTTGGAGGAAGGCTCCATTGTAAAAGGCGAAATTGTACGCATTGGTGAAGATCATGTATTAGTTGATGTTAACTTCAAATCTGAAGGACAAATACCAACTCATGAGTTTCGTGATGCAGCAGGCAATGTTGTGGTTGCAGTGGGCGATAAAGTTGATGTTTTTGTGGTGCGTAAAAATGAAAATGAAGGCACCATTAGTCTTTCCTTTGAGAAAGCCAAGAGAATGCAAGTATTTGATCAACTAGAAGATGTGCAAGATAAGAGCAGCGTCATCAAGGGGCATATTATGCGCCGCATCAAGGGTGGTTATACCGTTGATATTGGTGGTGTTGAGGCGTTTTTACCTGGTTCACATGTGGATTTAAGACCTGTACCAGATATGGACGCTTTGGTTAATCAAGAGTTTGAGTTCCGCGTTTTGAAGATAAACCGTAGACGTA
>CAYJDF010000170.1:0-4157 GCA_964368845.1 uncultured Desulfovibrionaceae bacterium | reverse complement strand
GAGAGAAAAGTATGTAAATGTTGATCGTATATTTTCATAAAACACCTTAGTTTTTTGAAAAATGTGTGCGATACCTTAATTTGTCAAGAGAAATATTACTAAAAGTACGCAAAAACTCTGTACAAGTGTCAATTAGTTCCTAAATTTTAGGTAATACTTTGTTTAAATACCACATAAAGGATTAAGACAGTATGAAAAAAAGGATTCAATTATTTGGTCGCTTTTTAAGTGGCATGGTAATGCCAAATATTGGCGCTTTCATTGCTTGGGGACTTATTACAGCACTCTTTATCCCTGTTGGTTGGATTCCGAACAAAGAGCTTGCGTCCCTTGTTGGGCCCATGCTTACCTATTTATTACCATTACTTATTGGCTTTGCTGGCGGTAAAGCTCTTCATGATGTTCGCGGCGGTGTGGTAGGTGCTGTGGCGACATTTGGGGTTATTATGGGTGCGCCGTCCACCCCAATGCTGCTTGGTGCCATGATTATGGGACCACTTGGGGGTTGGGTAATACGGAGTTTTGATAGATCCATTGATGGAAAAATTCCTGCTGGCTTTGAAATGCTTGTGAATAATTTTTCTTCAGGAATTTTAGGTTCTCTCCTTGCCATTCTTGCTTTTTATGCCATTGGTCCCATGGTGGAGATTGGCACCAGCGGATTAGGTGCAGGTGTAAGTTTTCTTGTTAATCACGGCCTGCTTCCTTTAACGTCACTCTTAGTGGAACCTGCCAAAGTACTCTTTCTTAATAATGCTATAAATCATGGTGTATTTACTCCTTTAGGCGCAGAGCAGGTAACCGAGTTTGGCAAATCTATATTCTTTATGATTGAATCTAACCCCGGTCCAGGTCTAGGTTTGCTCTTAGCTTACATGCTAGTAGGAAAGGGAACAGCAAAAAGTAGTGCTCCGGGGGCTGCCATTATTCACTTCTTCGGCGGAATTCATGAAATTTATTTCCCCTTTGTGTTAATGAACCCTATTCTTATTGTTGCCTTGATTGCTGGTGGCTCGGTGGGTGTTTTTACTATTAGCACTCTAGGTGGAGGACTCACAGGTCCTGCTGCTCCAGGAAGTATTTTTGCGCAACTATTGATGACACCTGCAGGTTCCTACGTGGCTAACTTGGCAGGCATTTTCTTGTCCGCGGCTGTAACACTTGTTTTATCCGCAATTTTACTCAAAGCTTTTGCCAAGGACAGCGAAGAAGGTGAAGATTCCATGGCTGAAGCGGCTGCAAGAATGCAAGACATGAAAGCCGATGCTAAAGGTACAGTTTCTGAAAGTGCACCAAGTCAACCTAGTGCTGAAAACACAGCGCAGCATACCAAACGCATTATCAAAAAAATTATTTTTGCTTGTGATGCAGGTATGGGGAGCTCTGCTATGGGTGCCACAAAATTGCGCAAAAAGCTAAGTACTGCTGGATTTGAAGGCATTGAGGTAAAGCACTCGCCCGTGAGTGAAATCCCTGCCGATGCTGACATTGTAGTAACTCATAAACAGCTTGGCGAGCGGGCAGCTCAGGCCAATACAACTGCTCACTTGGTGCTCATTAGCAATTTCTTAAACGCACCAGAATATGACGTTCTTTTGGCAGAGCTTAAGATGGAAGATGGAATTGTTTATAAAATATAACATAAGGAAATAACATGCTTACACAAGAAAACATTATTTTAGGTCAGGCTAAGGAATCAAAAGAAGAGGCCATCAAGCGTTGCGGCGCCATGTTGGTTCAAGCTGGCGTGGTGGAAGAAGCCTATGTGCCCAGCATGATAGCCCGTGATGCAGGTTTTTCTGTGGCCATTGGCAACCTCATTGCCATCCCACATGCAGAAAAGGCTGCTGCATGCCATATTAAGAAAACCGGCGTGTGCGTTATCACCTACCCTGAAGGTATTCAATGGGACGAAGAGATAGTAAAATTAGTGGTAGGCATAGCCGCAATTGGCGATGAACACTTGGAAATTTTGCAAAACATCGTCGAAAAATTAGAAGAAGAAAGCCAAGTAGAAGAACTTGTGGCTACTGCTACCAAAGAAAAGATTTTAGAGCTTTTCATAGGCTAAATATGATTATTACTGTCACGCTAAATCCTGCCCTTGACAAAACTGCCACCATTATGCCACTGGTGCCGGGCGGTCTTAATCGCATTCAAAAAAGCGAGCTTGATGCAGGGGGCAAGGGGATTAATGTCTCTAAGCTTATTGCGACCCTTGGGGGAAAATCGCTAGCCACAGGTTTTGTAGGAGGCAGTACTGGCGATGCACTTTTATCTATGTTAGATCAACTCTCGCTAACGCATAATTTTGTAAAGGTGCAAGGTAGTACAAGAATAAATCTAAAATTGCTAGATGAACAGTATGGCATAACTGAAGTCAACGACCCTGGTATAACAGTCACAAAAACTGATGAAAGTATGCTTTTAGAAGTACTTTCTAACTATGCGCAACAAAGTGCTCAGAGTATTTTTGTATTAGCTGGCAGTATGCATGCTGGGGCTGAGCCTGATTTTTATAAAAAGCTTACCCAAAGTCTCAAATTAAAAGGTGCGCGCGTTTTTGTTGATGCTGACGGTGAGGCATTTACTAAGGCTCTTGAAGCAGCACCGGACTTTGTAAAACCTAATAAAGAAGAATTATTAAGTTATTTTCATAAAGATAGTACCCAAGACGTGAGTACAGATGAGCTCATTGATTTATGCAAACATTTGGTGCAAACCAAGGGGGTTGGCATAGTGGCTCTTTCCTTAGGGGACGAAGGTGCTATTTTTGTAACTGCAACACAATGTCTTGTGGCGCCTGCGCTGAAGGTAAAGGCCTCATCCACTGTAGGTGCTGGTGACAGCATGGTGGGGGCTGTGGCCTATGCTGTTGAACAAGGCTATGATTTAGAAGATACGGTGCGTCTTGCCTTGGCCTCCAGTGCTGGTGCTGTGACCACCGAAGGTACTAAAGCTCCCTCTTTAGAGCTTATAATGACTTTGCGTGAGCAAGTGTCTTTTGAATATAAATAATGACTATAAAGGAGTTAAGATGTCTACCGTGACAAGAGCGGTTCGTATGTATGGAGCCGACGATTTACGTTTGGAAGAATTTATACTTCCGGAAATTAAAGATGATGAAATTTTAGTAAAAGTTGTTAGTGACAGCATTTGCATGTCCACCTATAAATTACTCAGACAAGGTAAGGCGCATAAGCGTTGCCCACAAAATGTGGATACAAATCCCATCATTATTGGGCACGAATTTGCAGGTGATATTGTAAAAGTTGGTAAGAAATGGCAACATGAATTCAAGGCAGGCGAAAAATTTGCTTTACAACCAGCACTCAACTACAAGGGTAGCCTAGCATCCCCAGGTTACTCCTATGAGTTTTTTGGTGGATCCGCCACCTATTGCATAATTCCGCAAGAAGTTATGGAAATTGGTTGTTTATTACATTATAATGGAGAGGCATATTTTGATGCATCTTTGGGCGAACCCATGAGCTGCATTATTGGCGGTTACAATATTATGTATCATACCAATAAGCAAAATTATGATCATGCCATGGGTGTCAAAGAAGGTGGAAATATACTTATCTTAGGTGGTTGCGGACCTATGGGTTTAGGTGCCATTGAATACCCCTTAGTGGCTGGCAATAAACCTGCTCGAGTGGTAGTTACCGATGTGGATGACAATCGCATTGCACGGGCCAAAGAAGTACTTACACCAGAGTTCGCAGCAGAAAAAGGCGTGGAACTTGTATATATTAATCCACGTAATAGTGCGGATATTTATAAAGATTTGTTAGATATCACTAACGGCAAAGGTTATGATGACGTTTTTGTGTATGCGCCCATTAAGGAGTTAGCGGAACTTGGTGATAAACTCATGTCCTTTGATGGTTGCATGAACTTCTTTGCAGGACCTTCTAAAGCGGACTTCACGGCCAATATCAATTTATATAATTGTCACTATATGTCTACGCACATATTAGGAAGTACCGGTGGCAATACCGATGACTTAAAAGAAGCCATAAAACTTTCCGAAGAAGGCAAGTTACATACCGCTATGATGGTAAGCCATATATGTGGATTAGATGCTGTAGCCGAAACAACTGCTAAACTACCAGAAATTCTTGCCGGAAAAATTTTAAGCTATCCGCATGTAA
>CAYJDF010000169.1:0-4162 GCA_964368845.1 uncultured Desulfovibrionaceae bacterium | reverse complement strand
CCAAACTAGACTCTGTCTAGTTTGCGCCACTTGCGGAACTTATTGTTCCGAGTGGCCCGAGCGTCACACATTGGCAACTTGCTCGTCACGTCAAAGTCACTTCCTTGCCGCGGAGAGGGAATATGCATTAAGACAAGCAAACTGTCAACAACTTTTTTAATTTTTTTTATTTTTTATTTTTCCATATTTTACAGCATGTTACAAACTAGAGCTATATTTTTGTATTAAATTTTCCTTGTGAAATCATTGTTTCTACTTGTGCTATGTCCTTATCACCTCGTCCAGATAGATTTACCAAGAGCACTGAGTCCATAGGTAATGTTTTCGCCATGCGCATAGCTTGTGCTACAGCGTGAGATGACTCAAGAGCTGGGATTATGCCCTCCAAGCGTGATAAAGCAAAAAATGCCGACATGGCTTCTTCGTCGCTAATGCTTTGGCACTCTAGGCGAGATTCATCTTTGAGATATGACAAAATAGGACTGACTCCTGGGTAATCAAGACCAGCTGAAATAGAATGTACCTTTGCAGGTTCACCTTTATCGTCATTTAATACATATGCTTTATAACCATGGATAACACCTGGCTCACCCACACATAATGTTGCTGCGTGTTCACCGTAGCTTAAACTTTGCCCACCTGGCTCAACTCCAACAAGGCGTACATCTTTGTCATCTATATAATGCATAAATGCCCCCATGGCATTGGATCCACCGCCAACACATGCAATTACAGCGTTGGGCATTTTACCAAGAGCTTGCATCTGCCGACGTGACTCTTCACTTATGATAGATTGAAAATAACTTACCATGAGTGGATATGGATGTGGGCCAACAGCAGATCCTAGCAAATAGAAAGTGTTATTGGCATTGGCAATGTAGTCACCTATGGCCATGTCTACAGCTTCTTTTAAACCTTGATAGCCATCGGTGGCAGCCACTACTTTTGCCCCCATCATTTCCATACGAAAAACATTTAATTTTTGGCGTTCAATATCCTTCAAGCCCATGTAAACTACGCACTCCATACCCATAAGGGCAGCTGTAGCTGCTGTAGCAACACCATGCTGCCCTGCACCGGTTTCAGCAATGATACGTTTTTTACCCATGCGCTTAGCCAATAAAATCTGTCCAACAGTATTATTGACCTTATGCGCACCTAGATGGTTTAAGTCTTCACGTTTAAGAAATATTTGCGCTCCGCCACAATGTTCACTCAAACGTTCACAAAAAAACACAGGTGTTTCACGGCCCTGATAATCACGCATATAGCGAGCACGTTCAGCAATAAATTCTTCATCATCCTTATACTTAAAAAAAGCCTCTGCAACTTCATCTAAAACAGCTTTCAATTCATCGGGTACAAATTGTCCTCCATATGGACCAAAAAAACCGTCAATTCCCATATTTTTATCTAACATAACCAAGCTCCCTTTTTTAAAAAAATGTATACCGTATACAAGAAACACCTTATACAGACATGCAACTGAAAGGTCAAGTGATTTTACAAAACTATTTATTCTACTAAATATATTACTAAAAAAGAAAAAGGACATCAATTGCGATGCCCCCTTCCTTTTGCTTTGTATGAAATTTATTTATTATTTTGATGAAACAAGTAGCTTCTCTCCTGCACGTAGCGTGCTTGATTTAGTTTTCTTATTTAGGGCTAACAATTCACTAGTGGACAAATCATACTTACGCGCAATACCCCAATAAGTATCCCCAGATTTTACAGTATAAGTTTTAGGTTTTACTTTTTTCTCTGCCACGGCTGTATTATCGCTAGGTATTTTTAGGACCTGACCTGCACGCACCTTGCTTGCATCGCCAATATTATTGGCTTGCATTAAGTTTTTGGTGCTCACATCATATTTTATGGCTATGCCTAACAAGGTTTCACCCGATGCAATCTTATGTGTTTTAGCCTTAGCAACAGCAGTTTTTTTGCTTTTTTTGCCGCCAGAGTTCTTAGTATTAGATTTTTTAGAACTTTGCTTAGTAGCCACTTGTTTCTTGTTACTAGTATTTGATTTTGTTGCTATAGTTGCACTTTTTCCAGGTATCTTCAAAATCTGACCAGAGCGAATTTTGCTAGCATCACTAATTTTATTGGCAGCCATTAGGCTCTTAGTGCTCACTTTATGCTTGACTGCAATAGCTGATAATGTATCTCCAGGTTTTATTTTATATTTTCCACCTGCTAAATAAGTGTCGAACTTAGGTATTTTAACACCAGGGCCTTGAGGAATGCGTATTTTGCCCTTACGTAAGGAACTGCTACTATTGGAAGCTTTGAGGGCAGCCACAGGTACACCAGACTTCTTACTAATAGAGGTCCAAGTTTCACCCTTAGGAACTGTAACCGTCTGCCATGCATAAGGGCTTTTGCCCTTAGTCGCATAAGCATTGGCAATACTTTTGCTATGGCTTGGCACATACACGTAAGTAGACTTACTAGCATGGGTAACATATTGCTTATGTGCACTGTTTGCGTCTTGAAAGTCATTCCAAGGCACTTTTACAACCTTTGCCATAGCTTTTAAGTCTGTACCAGGCTTTGTTTCAATGCGTGCATGCTGAGGTGCTTTATTCATATCTACATTTTCAAAACCCAAAGCATCTAAGTTACGCATAATTTTACAAACAGCTAAGAAGCGTGGAACATAATCAATGGTTTCTTTGCGTAATTGGGCTTTGTAATCAAGTTTATAGTTGAGTTCTACCAGGGTAAAGAAGTCCTTTGCACCAGTACCCTTTAGGGCTCGCCCTATCTTACCTTCACCAGCATTGTAAGCTGCAATGGCCAAGAGCCAATCACCAAAATAATTATGCAGCTTTTTCAAATACGTTGCAGCAGCTTCCACAGACTCATAAGGGTCAAGTCGTTCGTCAATCCACCAGTCCCTATGTAAACCATAGCTCATGCCTGTATAGGGCATAAATTGCCAAGCACCTGCTGCTCCAGCGTGAGACTTAATTGTAGTATTATAACCGCTTTCCACGATTGCTATAAATGCTAACTCTTCCGGCATACCACGCTCTCTAAATACTTGACGAGCATGGCCTAAATAATCTTCTGAACGTTGAGAAAATTTAGCCATGGTAATGCGGCCCTTATTCAAGAAATGACTATATTGTCTAGCTACTGCTGGCATGGCTTTTGAGGGAAGATTTTTATCAAGCTCACCTGTTTTCTTCAATATTCTTTCTTGTTCAGCAGTGAGTTTTACGTTTAAATCCACTTCCTTATAGGTAGTTTCATTATCAACAGATGTAAGATTACTTGCATCTTTGCTGGCGCACCCTGCACTTAGCAATACTAAAAACAGAAAGCTTATTTTTGTGGCATAAAACCACTGTTGACCTAAGGATAAAAAGAATTTACTTGACATAATCACTCCCAACTATAATGCTTCAAAAATGTAACCTATTATGAACATTAATCTAAACTCTATTGGATACGCCCATGAACAACAGTGTATTTTTGCCAGGTATCAAACCTGTCCTTGAACTGCTTACAACTGACCCTTTGCGAGTGGATACACTTTTTATTAAAAAAGCTTTGTACACCACTGAAACCAAGGCTATGCTTGATATTTGTCGTACCCATGGCATACGCTTTTCCTTGGTTGATGCCACGATTCTTAATGCCATGTGCCGCGCTCAGCATCAGGGGGTCATAGCTCGCCTTGGGACTGTGACTAAGTCCACCCTTACACAGTTGTGGGATGGTATGAACACTGCAACTTTGCCGCTCATTATTGCTCTTGATAATGTGCAAGACCCTGGCAATGTTGGTACTATTGCGCGTACACTTTACGCTCTTGGTGGGGTTGGACTTATCTTGCCTAAGCACAACAGCGCCTACCTTGGGGATGGGGCTAAAAAGGCTGCGGCTGGTGCCTTTGAGCACTTGCCAATCGTAACTGTTGCGAATTTGGGTCATGCTCTTGATGAAGCCGAAGAGATGGACATTACCATTCTTGGTACTGGCCTTAGAGCACAGGGGCAAACATTGAACGCCTTGGAGCAAAATTTTCCCTTGCCTGCTCTCTTGGTTCTTGGCAACGAAGGTAAAGGCTTGCGTCCTGGCATTGCAAAGCGTTGTGGACAAATGGTTTACATTCCTATGCTTAAACATTTCGACTCCCTTAATGTGG
>CAYJDF010000168.1:0-4165 GCA_964368845.1 uncultured Desulfovibrionaceae bacterium | reverse complement strand
GGCACTAGCATATAATGTTTACATACCTTACAGCCCTCAGCGCGTTGTTGCACATTACCACCTTCAAGGTCAAAAACTATACGTCCTTCAGGTTTATCATCACCACAAGCAGGGCACTTGGTACGAGGGAAACGCCAAGTACTACTGCACATGGAGCAATGTAAAAAACGATGCCCCTCTGTCGTTTGCAAGTAGCCGGCATTGGGCAAGCAACCACAGATAGGGCAATAATTAATACTCCACTCATCTGGCTTCTTAGCATGTTTAGCCACTCTCAAAGCTGCACAGCGCGCCATATAATTAGATGCAAAGGAAGCGGCATGTTTTTCCATGTCATGTTTTTTGGCCCAAGCAGAAATACGATGCGGTTTTTGCAATAAAGTCAAGCTTGCAAGATGTTTACAGGCCTTAGGGTCTTGCGCTAAAAACTTAGCAAGATCTTTTAACTCCTTGCTATGTTCTTTAACATGCTTGGCAGCCACAAGGCAGATTTCTTTGCAAGTTCCAAGTAAAGGTTCATCTAAATATATATCTAAATGCTCTTTATCAGCCCTGCATATGGGGTCACCAAAGATAATTTCATCATTTTCCGGAAAAATTGGCGGGGGCAATTCTTCTGCAAGCTTATGACAGCATTCTTCCAAAGGCACAAAACATGATAGAAATGAAGCTGCGTATGGATATTGTTTTTTGAGTTGTTTAATACTAGCAGAAGAAAGTTGCATGGCGACCTCGTACAATTTGAATTTATTTATAATTATAAGCCACTAGCAAAAAAAATAAGTTGCATCACTAAGCAACTATATTTTTATTCTAATAGCTATTAAAGCACCTAAAACTTAATGAGGCCTTGGCAAAGCCAAGGCCTCAAGCAGTCAACAAATCAAATTATGCTTCAGCATATTCGCTATATTTTTTGGGGTCATCAACCACAATATAAATAACGCGAACAGAGTCAGCATCTAATGCTTTGGCTTTAGGATACTTTCCTTTAAGTTCAGCTACCCTCTTTTCAGCAAGAGCAAGAATTTCCTCACGCTCACCAAAAACCATTGCATCAGTTGGGCAAGAAAGTACACATGCAGGTTTACGTCCAGCTTGAACGCGATCCAAACACATGGTGCACTTTGTTACCATTTTGTTTGCAGGATCTTGACGTGGCACGTTGTATGGGCACACACTAACGGCTGTATCAAAATCCATTTTAGCAGAATCTTTAGTATAGATAACTGCGCCAGTAGCTTCATCAACGGCAATTTCATCACCAGCTGCTGCTGCTTGGCAAGGCGGGGTTACACAATGACGGCACATATCTGAGAAGAAATACCAATAGGGTTTACCATTGGCTTCGCCTTCAGAGAAGCGTACCACTTTATAAGTTTCCGGAGTAAAGTCTGGTGGATTTTGGTATGTTCCACGTTGCTCAGTCTTTACTGCGGCAAGTTGGTTCCATTGCTTGCAGGCTACCTGACAACCACGGCAAGCAGTACAACGCGACGTATCAACTAATATAGATTTACCTTGAGACATGCGTCACCTCCTATACCTTGCTTACATTGACCATAAAGGCCTTGTATTCTGGTGTGCCGGTGTTACCATCACCCACATATGGTGTGAGTAAGTTTGCGGTATCGCCACAATTTTTGGGATATAACCAACCATAGTTATAGGTCATGCCCACTTGGTGAACGGTTTTACCGTCAACTGTTAGTGGAATCATACGTGTAGTTACCATGGCTACAGCTTCTAACTCACCACGAGCAGACATAACTTTGATCTTATCGCCGTTATTAATGCCTTTTTCCTTAGCAAGTTGGTGACTCATTTCCACATAGGCCTGAGGCATGGCTTCGGTTAGCCAGCTTTGCCAACGTGTAAATGCGCCTGTGCACCAATGCTCAGTGGATGAGTAGGTGGTCATAACCACTGGGAAGTTAGGATCAGCAGAGGCCACTTTATCCTTATCTGTATTAAAGATTGGGATAATTGGGCTGTTATGCTGCTTAGACATTAGGTTTTGCTTTAATGGGCTTTCTAATGGCTCATAGTGCTCAGGGAATGGACCTTCGCCAATGCCAGGACCAAATAGAGAAGATACGCCGTCTGGCTTCATGATGAATGGTAATTTACCACCCTTCATAGCCATTGGTGGCCATGGACCGTCTGGCACGTCACCAACCCACTTGCCATCTTTCCACGCAATAAGCGGACGGGCTGGGTTGTATGGGTTACCTTGTGGGTCAACAGAAGCGCGGTTGTACACTACGCGACGGTTTAGCGGCCATGCAAATGACCAGTTGGGATATAAGCCAAGCTTGGTTGGGTCTTCTTTACCACGACGAGCCATTAGGTTTTTGCCATCAGCATTGAAGCTACCAGTAGCTAGCCAGTTACCAGCAGATGTAGCACCATCAGCTAGCAATAAGCCAAAACTAGGTACAGGTTGGCCCTTCTTATAGTTTTTACCGCCAACGGTGGTGTCTTTTTCAAACTCACCGTTGATACGACGAGCAACCTTAAGAGCATCAAAGCCACCCTTGGTTCCATCATCATAATCAAAGCGTAGTGAAGTTACAGCTTCAGCTAATGCTCCACCTTCAGCTTTGTACAACTCTTGGATTTTATGCATGATAAGGGTCATCATACCACCAACGCTGTAACACTCGCCTGGGGCTTTGGCTGCTTGATTTAACCATTGCATCCAGCGACCAGAGTTAGTTTGGCTACCGGACTTTTCTACGTTAGCACTGGCTGGAAGTAAGAAGCATTCTGTTTTAATGCTCTTTGGGTCCATACCTGGGCCCTTCCAGAAAGAAGCAGTTTCATTATCAAAAATATTCGCATGCACAAACCAGTCAAGCTTGGTCATAGCAGCACGAATTTTATTGGAGTTTGGCAAGCTACCGCATGGGTTTTGACCAAGGCAAACAAAGCCCTTAATGCCACCCTTATACATAACGTCAAAGGTATGTAAAACGTCGCAATTTTGAGTGTCGTCTACCTTTGGTAACCAATGGTAACCAAAGTCATTTTTCTTAACAGCAGCATCACCATACCATGACTTAAGCAAGCTCACCATATACTTAGGAGTATTACCCCACCAGTTGGCGCTCATTTCATCAGCGGTGGATGGAGTTGCACCCTTTAAGTATGCATCAAGTGAGGTTTTGCTTGCACGTGGTACTGGCAAGTAACCTGGTAGGATATGATAAAGTAGCGCGTGGTCGGTTGAACCTTGTACGTTTGGCTCACCGCGAAGTGCGTTAACACCACCACCACAAATACCAATATTACCAAGTAATAATTGCATAATACAAAGGTTACGAATTCTTTGCACACCAATGGTACTTTGAGTTTGACCAAGGGCATACATGATGGTTCCAGCGCGGTCTTTTACACCGGTTGAAGACATCATTTCATAAACTTGTTGTAGTTCTTCTTTTGGAGTACCAGTAATAGCAGATACCTTTTCTAAGGTATAACGGCTATAGTGTTTTTCCATCATTTTAAGAACACAGCGTGGATTTTGCAATGTCATGTCACGCATGGGCATGCCCTTGGCATCCTTATCTAAGGTCCAAGTTTTCTTGTCATACTTGCGTGTTTTTGCATCATAGCCAGTAAAGAGACCATCGTTAAAACCAAAGTCTTTATTTACAATAAAGCTTGCATTGGTGTAGTTCTTTACATAGTCAGCAAAATACTTTTTATTTTCTATGATATACTTAATCATACCGCCAATAAAGGCAGCATCAGTACCAGGACGCAAGCAAACATAAAGGTCAGCTTGTGAGGAGGTACGAGTAAAGCGTGGGTCCACGTGAATTAACTTTGCACCCTTAGCTTTTGCTTTTAATACCCACTTAAAAGAAATGGGATGGTTTTCAGCAGCATTACTGCCTTGGATAAGAATTACATCACTGTGTTGAAGGTCAATCCAGTGATTGGTCATACAGCCACGTCCGAACGACTCTGCCAGAGCCGGTACAGTGGGGCCGTGTCAGACCCGTGCTTGGTGATCGATATACGTCAACCCAAGCCCTCTTGCCCATTGTGTAGTAGTCCAGCACTCTTCACTAAGTACGTTAGAAGTACCCATTAGTGAAACAGTTTCTAGACGGTTAACCACTTGTCCCTTGGCATTTTTGGTCATAAGAGACTTGTC
>CAYJDF010000167.1:0-4167 GCA_964368845.1 uncultured Desulfovibrionaceae bacterium | reverse complement strand
TGCTAGCAAATTCGCCAAGGTAGTCTTCCCAGTCGGCTTCTTTAGCTAGCTCTTTGTCGTATACTTGCTCTTCAGAGCTGGTACTGCGTACTTCGGAACTTTCATTATCAAAGCTATCCTCAACCCCTTCTTCTAGAAAGGGATTTTCTAAAAGCTCGCGCTGAACAGTTTCTACCAGTTCTAAACGAGAAAGTTGTAGCAGTTTAATAGCTTGCTGCAGTTGTGGAGTCATCACAAGCTGCTGCGAAAGCTTCATTTGTTGCCGAAGCTCCAATGCCATATTTGTTCATTCCTTTTTATGTAGTGCCCATAAAATATAGTATTAATTGAGGCCTTACAAATATTGTGCCACAAGCAAGCAAGGTATGCAATATATAATGATACAATTTATGATTTTATCATAAGCTTTATCAAAAATATATTAAATTTTAATGTATTATGATGCAAATATTTAGTTTTAATTTATTAAAAACTTGACATATAAAGCTTGCAACTGTCATATATGATATGTGTTTTTAATATAATAAGGTGGAGTTTTGTTTGGATATTTTTACCATTTTATTACTTTAGAGGCTGAGACTATTTGTTGACGTAGTTTTGTAATCTTTAATGAATACTAGGAATGACTTTTGCATAATCTTAATTGGCATGGAAATTTGTCGTGAATTTGACAAATATTGTGTCTAATAACATAGCAAATGTCATATCATAGTGATAACATAGGAGACTTTATGAAAAAAATTGCTGTATGCTTCATGCTCACTATGCTTATGATTTTTAGTGTAAGTGTGTCATTGGCTGAAAAAAATCCTGTTAATCAATTAACGGGTTCAGTGTGGGTAGAGTCAAGTCAAGAGAATAAATTGGCTCTTATTTTTGGGGTAGAGTGTGCCATTAGTATGGAGTATATGACTGAAAAATATCAGTCTGAACAAGATGGTGATGGTGTACAACACTCAGATATTGTTGATTCACTGACGCCTTTTTCCAAAGGTTGGATTTTGGCTTTTTCCAATGTTACGCGCCAAGATATTGTTGCAGAAATTGATGCATGGTATGCCAATAATCAAGATAAGTTGGATACCCCTGTATTTAATATTATTTGGCATGAAGTCATAGACCCTAGATTGGATGCTAATAAGTGATTTAATAGTAAAAGAGGTGTAAAATGAAAAGATTTATGTTAGTTGGTGTGTTAATTTTAGCTTTAACAAGCGGGTGCACTAATATGTCAAGAACTCAGCAAGGTGCCCTTAGTGGTGCTGCCCTTGGAACATTGGGGGGCTTAGGTATAGCTGTCATTTCAGGTGGTAGTGCTGGCTGGGCTGCTGGCTTAGCAGGTGCAGGGGTAGGTGCTCTTGCTGGTGCTATAGTTGGTAATGAGCGCGACTGGTAATTTGATAGCTCTGCATAATTATTTTTTAAATATAAATTTGCACTTGATATAAATTTTATCTGTGCAGAGCAAAGGCAAAAAATTAATCATTTGTTGGTGCAAGTGAATTGTACCTATAGCTACTATCTCTATCCGTATTGCAGGCTTATTTAATGGCTGTGCCTGCTATATTTTGGGCAGGTTTCTTGATTTTTGGTTGTATTAGTTACTGTAAATGCTTTTTGACACCCTGCAAAATGGATTATGCAGAGATATCAATTTGTAAATGTATAAAAAAATCGCCAGAAGAGTGTTTTTCTGGCGATTTTGTATTTATTTTTAAATTAATTTTATTTGAAAAATAAAATTTCTTGATAGCTTGGCAGTACCCACAAATCGTCAGCTATAACTACTTCTAGCTCGTCAACCCATTTGCGTAACTCATTCATACAAGGTATTACATTTTTGCAATAGTGCTGGGCAAGAGATAGCATATCATCTTGTTTTTTGTCAGCATTATCAATTTGTTTGTGTAGTTTTGATACAGCCGTTTGCATTTTTTCTGTGTAATTTATAACAGTATCAAGAGTATTTGTGTCATACTTTTTGTCTAAAGATTTCAGCTTGGCACAAGTGCCTGCCAATTCATTTACATAGCGCATGGCAGCTGGATAAATGATGGTTTTAGCAATGCGCTTAGCTAACAAAGCTTCGGTACGGATGCTTTTGCAATATTGCTCAAGGTATATTTCTTGACGCGCTTTTAATTCTGCCTTGGTCAAGATGTTATTTTTTTCGTATAGGTCAATAATTTCAGGCCAAGCCAAAGCCGTTAGGGCTTCTGGAGTGGTGCGCAAATTGGGTAGACCACGTCTAACAGCTTCCTTATGCCAAATATCTGAATAACCATCACCATTAAAGATAACTGCACTGTGCTCTTCCATGACATGCTGGATAAAGCATTGCGCAGCGTCATTGAGGTTGTCTTTTTTACCCTTGCAGGCTTTTTCTAAATAATCAGCAGCGTATCCAATAGACTCAGCCATAATGGCATTGAGTGCAGTAAGAGGACCTGCTGCAGACATGCTTGATCCAACAGCACGAAATTCAAAACGGTTGCCAGTGAAAGCCACTGGACTTGTGCGGTTACGGTCACCAGGGTCAGCAGAAAAAGCTGGCAGGGTATCAACACCTACATGCATCATGCGTCCACTCTTAGCTCCTTTAACACGACCAGCTCTAAATTGTTCAAATATATCTGACAGTTGGTCGCCTAAGAATATGGACATAATAGCCGGTGGAGCTTCATGCGCACCTAATCGGTGATCATTGGAGGCAGAAGCAACTACAGCACGAAGTAAAGCTCCATATTTATGTACAGCTCTAATCATGCATGCACAAAACACCATAAATTTAGCATTTTCATGTGGAGTATCACCTGGGTCAAATAAAGAACCAAGTTCTGAATTGCCTATGGAGTAGTTCAAATGTTTGCCAGAACCATTGATACCACTAAAAGGCTTTTCATGTAGGAGGCATTTTAAGCCATAACGTTTGGCAGTTTTACGAAGCATGGTCATAATTATATGATTATGGTCTACTGCAAGATTGCCTTCTTCAAAGCGCGGAGCAATTTCATATTGACTTGGGGCCGCTTCATTATGTCTAGTCATAACAGGTACACCAAGTTTATATAATTCGCGCTCAACTTCCATCATAAAGGATAGTACACGTTGTGGAATAACTCCAAAATATTGATCGCTAAACTCCTGACCCTTGGCTGGGCGTGCCCCAAAAAGAGTGCGCGCGGCAATATGTATGTCTTGGCGCGCAAAATTGAAGTTGGCATCAATTAAAAAATATTCTTGTTCAAGGCCGGCATAGCTTATGATAGGTAGATGTGATTGCACTCCAAAAAGGGCTAAAAGGCGTTTAGCTTGTTGATTGATGCTTTGGTTAGAGCGCAAAAGTGGTGTTTTTTTATCAAGAGCAATGCCTGTCCACGATAAAAATACTGTGGGTATGCATAAAAATGTGCCGTTGGGGTTTTCCATAATATAGGCAGGGCTTGTAACATCCCAAGCCGTATAACCTCGTGCTTCAAAAGTTGAACGCAAACCCCCAGATGGGAAACTAGATGCGTCTGGCTCACCTTGAATTAGCATTGAGCCAGAAAATGCTGCCAACACTCCACCATTACCATCAGGTTGGATAAAACCATCATGCTTTTCGGCAGTTGTTCCTGTAAGTGGATAGAAAATATGCGTAAAATGTGTTGCACCTTTTTCTATGGCCCAGTCTTTCATAACTGAGGCTACGGTGTCAGCAATGTCAGCATTTAGACGTTGACCAAAATCAATGGTTTGGCGCAAAGCTTTATAGATGCTTTTGGGTAAACGCTCGCGCATGGTTTTATCGTCAAAGACATTACAGGCAAAAATATCTTGTGGTCTTGTATCACAAAAATTTAACGGGGCGTGGGTGGGGCGATAATTGGTTATGGCTTGAATGGCATTATTGCGAGCATTGTTTGTGGGCATGCTAAACTCCTTTTGGTTTCATACTAGGCAAATTATATAAAAAAATTAAGCTAGCGTAAAGGATTTATGAGCGGGATAAAACCACGTCATTCCAATTTGGCTACTTTTGCCCTTGATGTGTGAAGCTTGGTAAAATTTTTTCAGCGTTGCAGCACCTACGCGTTGCTCTCGATTCACGTAAGGCTCGAAGATTCGCCTAACGTGAACGCCTTCGGCGCCCGTTGGGTCGGGCGTTGCTCTCGATTCACGTAA
>CAYJDF010000166.1:0-4262 GCA_964368845.1 uncultured Desulfovibrionaceae bacterium | reverse complement strand
GAGAGATTAACCAAATGGGCTATATCTTTGGTATTAAGCACAATCTGTCGTATCATCAAAGTAGGCACTCGTGCGCCACCTTGATGCTCTCGGCAGGGATTTCCATCGAGAGTGTGAGTAAGATTATGGGGCACACCAATATCAGAAGCACACAAGTTTATGCAAAAGTCACGGAGGATAAAATCTCGGCTGAGATGGATATGTTGATGGAGCGTAGAGCTAAGTTGAATAGTAAATAATAATGATGATTATGAATGAGATAATAGTTTCTGATAGTGGCGAAGTGAAGATTCCCACTATTGTTAAGATGCAGGAGTTTGAGGTGGCGGAGTTGTTTGAACTGACTTATCGTGGTTTACAAACAGCTGTAAAATCTATTTTGCTGTCAAATATATGTTGTGGTGATTATTCGCAGGGCGGTGTAATTTATGGTAATATTATATATCCCAAATATTACGACTTGGCGTTTGTTACGGCTATTGCTTTTCGTGTGAATACACATCGTGCTAATATTTTCAGGGATTATATGCTGCGCAAATTGATTGCACCAACTGCACAGCCTTTGTTTATTCAGATTGGCAACGCCAATAGCGATTGTACTTATAATTAATCTCATATAGTCATCCTCATAGCTATGACAAAG
Organism: uncultured Desulfovibrionaceae bacterium; assembly: GCA_964368845.1. Lineage (GTDB taxonomy): Bacteria > Desulfobacterota > Desulfovibrionia > Desulfovibrionales > Desulfovibrionaceae > CAYJAD01. The sequence continues at coordinate 3,619 of CAYJDF010000166.1, read as the reverse complement.
GAATAATTTAGTTTTGGAACAGTCAAGGACAAGCCCTAAAGGGTTGAGCATAGCTCAATTCTTGCCCATTCCAAAATCTAAATTCTATAGAACGGTCATAGCGACGAGAACGACGATATGAGAGATAAATTTCAAAAAGAGCGATGAAAGGAGAAGATTACTTTTTTCATCGCTCTTTTTTTGTTTGTAGGCGACTCAAACTCCTCTAATCAAGATAAATATTAATCAACGAGTTTATAGATTGATTGCTCTATTATGCTGCTAATCATATAATTGGAGAATCAACCAGTCGATAAATTGATTAATTAATTTATCAGTTTATCGATTTATTAGTTTACTGATTGATTGGATGATGTATTGAGTTACTGATTGATTGAATTACATATATACATATTTATATACTTATATACGTATTTATCTATCATTTCATCAAACAATCGAGCGATTAATATAGTAATATATGGCTGTTTGGCAGTGTGTGGCGTCATAGTGGCACTGTTTGGCGTAGGAGTAAGTGTTTTTCTAGCGTTCCCATTCGCTAATTTTGCACTTACACAGCAGGGTTTAACCACCCAACCACTACAAAAGGAGAGAACAAGCACCATTTCAGATATTCTGAAATTTTGACTTGTTGTTATCGGGTAAATTCCAATCCGCCACAAGCGGATTTTTGTTTCCATAAGGAAACAGCGAGGTGTCTTTTGAGCATCTCAAAAGGCAGTGAGCATCTCACGATACCCACCGCAGAACCTCGCCCCTTAGCAGGGGATTGCTAATCCTCCGAAGTCGAATTAGCTTAAAAATCTATACCTATCGGTAGTTGTTTGTGGTGGTTGCTTATGCTGTACAACGATTAAAAATGTAATGAACATGAAAAAGAGACCAGAACTAACAGGGCGACCACCCAAGTTAAATCCAAGACTGCACCGTTTAACAGTGCGCTTTGATGACGAAGAGTACGCAAAATTCCTCTCAATGTACCACCAATCGGGGTGCTATGCTAAGGCTGTATTTCTAAAAGAGATGGTATTTGGCAAAACTTTCAAGGTGATTTTACCATCCACAGACCCCTATGGACACTACGCCAAGCTAACCAATTTACACGCTAAATTTAGACAAATTGGGGTCGATTATAACCTCACTGTAAAGGAAATGAAGCATAAATTTTCCGAGAATAAAACCATTGCCCTACTGCATAGATTGGAGCAATACACTAAAGAGATGACAGCCATTTGCCGTGAGATGGTAGCATTAACGAACGACTTCGAGAGGCGCAATAGTAATGATAAACATTAAAGCAACAACAGCATCCAACTCCTGCACAGAGATTGCATATTACAACCATTGAGATTACTGAGCTAATTTTCATGGTGGTAAATAGCGATTATGTGCTGAAAAATATCTATCTTTGCAAGTGAATTTTAAAACTAAAAGTTATAAGATAGAAAAAAGTAAAATTACATAACATATTTAATTAGCGTTTGCTATTATTCAGGGTACTCTAAAATTTGGCGATTGAAAGAAGTCTCTATATGAATAAGTTCAGTAAACGTCTACGCTTTGCGTGGACGGAACTTATCATAGAGACGGGTCACGCCAAATACCCAGAGTACGATAAGGGATGTTCACGCATTCTTTTTGTCTTACTCTGGGTATTTGTCTATACCCGTACTACCAATGATAGTTCTCGCGCCTAAAAGCGCAAAGTATGAAAACAACTGTTTCAGACTCGCCTGCTCCTATACAGCAAGCTGGGTCTCGTGAGGGTGTATCGCACCCCAAAGTCGATGCAGCTAATAAGAACCTGCATAAGGCTAAATCATCCAAGAAAGATGAATTTTACACTCAATTATCTGATATTGAGAAAGAACTAAGACACTACAAAGAGCACTTCAAAGATAAGGTTGTGCTGTGCAATTGTGATGACCCAAGGGTTAGCAACTTCTTCCACTACTTCTCCTATAACTTCGAGGCTTTGGGGCTAAAGAGGTTGATTACAACCTGCTATAAGAGCCAAAATATGAATCTATTTAGCGAAAACGCGAGCGAACAAGCTATTTATTTGGAGTACGTGGGCGATAAGAATGGCGACAAAATCCCAAACCCCGAAGAGATCGGGATAAAGCACTTCAAAGGCGATGGTGACTTCCGTAGCGAGGAGTGCATCGAACTACTCAAACAAGCCGATATAGTCGTTACGAACCCTCCATTCTCGCTATTTAGAGAGTATGTGGCACAACTTATCAAGTATGACAAAAAGTTTGTCATTGTAGGTCACCAAAACGCAATCACTTATAAGGATATTTTCAAACTCATAAAGGACGATCAAATATGGTTGGGATATGGCTTTGCAGGTGGTGCAGCTCACTTTATTAATAAACATTACGAGGATTACGCCACAGCAGGCGATCACAAAGAGGGTATGATAAGGGTTTCGGGTGTTGTTTGGTTTACAAATTTGGAGATTAAAAAACGCCACGAGGATTTGATTTTATATAAAAGCTACAAGGGTAACGAGATCGACTATCCAACCTATGATAATTATGATGCAATCAATGTTGGCAAGACCAAGGATATACCAGCGGATTATAATGGCGTTATTGGTGTGCCTATCACTTTCTTAGATAAATATAGTCCTGATCAATTTGAAATTTTAGGACTTTCTGCGTCCGCAGGTTACAATGAAGAGATAGTTGGTATTCCATTTTTAGGTCAAAAAGATGCAAGACCCCTAATTGATGGTAAGAATACCTATGCAAGAATATTTATCAAAAACAAAAGATTATGAAGATAGAACTTAAAGAGATAACAATTAGAGAGTTGTCACAGGGGTATGAGGATAACAACGAGGGTGGAGTTGTTGGCTATGGCGGCAAGCTGGATATTCGCCCACCGTATCAGCGAGAGTTTATCTACAAGGACAAACAGCGTGATGCAGTTATTGGCACCGTGCAAAAAGATTTTCCGCTCAATGTGATGTATTGGGCGGTGCGTCAAGATGGCACATATGAGGTGATTGATGGACAACAGCGCACAATTTCTATATGCCAATATGTCGAGGGTGATTTCTCGATTGATGGGCTTGCCTTTCACAATCTGCCGAGCGATAAGCAGGAGCAGATACTCAACTACAAATTGATGGTCTATCTATGTAGCGGAACGGATAGCGAGAAGTTGGAGTGGTTCAAAACTATCAATATCGCAGGCGAAAAGCTCACCGATCAAGAGTTGCTGAATGCCGTATATGTCGGTTCGTGGGTCTCGGATGCAAAACGTTATTTTAGCAAAAATGGGTGCGCAGCCTACGGTATTGGTAGCAAATATTTGAGCGGTTCGCCAATTCGCCAAGACTACCTTGAAACGGCTATCGATTGGATTTCGGGTGGAGAGATCAAAGAGTATATGTCTGCCCATCAACACGACCCAAATGCCAATGAATTGTGGTTATATTTTCAAGCTGTCATTGCGTGGGTTGTGGCGACTTTTCCGAAGTATCGCCGTGAGATGTCGGGCATAGCGTGGGGCGAGCTCTATAATATGTTCAAAGGTGAGTTCTTCGACTCTGCACGCCTCGAAGAGGAGGTTGCACGCTTGATGGCGGACGATGATGTCTCAAACA
>CAYJDF010000165.1:0-4284 GCA_964368845.1 uncultured Desulfovibrionaceae bacterium | reverse complement strand
TTCCCTTATTACTTTTGTTGCATAGTTATGATAAGTTCACTCAAAGCTTGGCTTTGTGTGGTCAGCTCTGCAATAGAATTTAATGATTCTTGCATGCTGGTGGCTGTTTGGGCTGCCAATTGATTAACTTCTGTAAGCTGTGCATTAACATTTTGGCTATGTTCAGCCTGTTGCACGCTAGATGCGGCAATATTTTGGGCTCTGGTAGTTGTTTGTTCAACCATTTCCATAATACTTTTGAATACCGCACCAGTCTCATTTACCAATTGACTGGTTTTTTGCACTTCATTGGCAGATTGGTTTACCTGTTCAACACTGACACCAACACTATTTTGAATAGCTGTAATAGCTTCCTGTACTTGAGTTGTGGAAGCCATAGTTTTTTCTGCTAACTTTCTAACCTCATCAGCTACAACGGCAAAGCCACGTCCAGATTCTCCTGCACGCGCAGCCTCAATGGCGGCATTTAAAGCGAGCAAGTTGGTTTGGTCAGCAATATCGCCAATGGTTATAATGACTTCATTAATAGCATTGGCACTTTCGTTTAATTTTTCCATGCCGTCTTTTAGATTTTCTGATTGCAATTCCACAGCTCTAATGCTTTCCACCGCTCTGCTAACTACATCAGACCCAGTGACAGCCTCATTTCTTGCATTTTCTGATGCTTCTGAAGCTTCTTGAGCCATACTTGCCATGGTGGTTACATCATCATTCATATTATGCATAATATTATTTGCTGTTGAAGCACGTTCTGCCTGAACAGCTGCAATTTCTTCTGAATATTTTAGCTGTGAACTTAGCTCTTGCGACGCACTTGCCACTTGAGAAGAAATTTGAGTTGCCTGCTCCGCCACGTGTAGAATAGTTTGCTGAGTAGCTTTAAACGCTGTGACATCAGTTATAAGCTGCAATATAGCATTTATTTCCTTACTCTTTTCATCAAGTAATGGTATTGCATTATAAACAATGTCAAGACTTCCATTCTTAGGATGCGCCTTTGTTTCTCCACTTTGTGGAGTCTTAGTGCTAAAGGCTTTTTGTAAACCATCACTAGGGCTTCCATCATCCTCACGCGCAAATAAGGCTTTACATGCTTTGTCACGATAGTCAGAACCAGCAAGGGCAACACCTGCCTTGTTAACATACTTTGCTTGCAATTTACTATCAAGCACCACAACAGGTGATGGTATTGTATCTAAGACAGACAAGTAGCTGGCAATAATTGCATTGGTTCCATTTACGAGATTAGCAAAATCACCCTTAAAATTTCTAGCATCAGACGTAGCAAGTAAATCGCCATGCTTTATCTCAAACTCAAGACGACTATATTCATCAATAATATTACGCAAAACTGAAGATATATTTTGTAGTGATTCTGCAAGCATGCCAATTTCATCCTTGCTAATCTTTTTAATCTCAGTATCAAGCTTACCATCAGCAATATTTTGAGCAAACTTTACCGAACTAAGTAAAGATTTACGCAAATTAAACACACAAACCCCAGTAACGAGCACAATCACAAGAGTTACAATGGCTGCAATACCAAAAATCCTTTGTCCAAGGACTAAGCTTGACTCATTGGATTCTTTCACATCCAGAGCAGCAATGGCTACCCAGCCTGTGTCTTTTTGTTCATCATAATAGGCAAACTTGGCTTCACCATTTAAGTCAAAGTCAAGGTTACCAGATTTAGTTTGCATGATACTCTTACCCCATGGTGTATCATTCAAGTGCAATTTTAATACATTTGCAGGATTACTACTTAAAAATACAGAACCGTTCCTATCAGCCACCATAAATGACCCCTTCTCTCCAAGGGGTATGCGTTTACTAAAGGTATCATCAAGGTAAGTTACATTAAATACCACACCTATAATTTCCTTAGTACCTGTCTTGAACACCGGTGAAGACACAGCATAAACTACGCGATTATTAAACAAAAATGGAGCTCCGGCAGTTACATGACCTTGCATGGCATTGGTAAACATATAGTCTTTTGAAAAATCCTTGCCAATCATATTTTCTTCTGTATGCCTAAGAGTAATTCCCTTGGTATCAATTATTCCTAACATAGCGTAACTATAGGTTTTGCGCATGTTAACGATACGATCAATGGCTCCTTGAGTATTGGCCGCCACTTCTTCTGGTGTGCCTGCAAGGTATGGTTGTAAAAGGCCTGTTTGCGAAAGTGAAATAGCGTTGAGCACATTAAATTCATGAATACCGCTTAACTCTGAAATAGTGTTATTTACAGCCATGACATTTAAATCTTGCTGGGCTGTATTCATATTATCAGAACTCATACTATAGGTAATATAAGCAATAAATATCATGCCCAAAAAAATAATACTGCACATGGGTACAAGAATTTTACTTGCGACTTTCATTCACAACTCCTAATTATTTATAAATTATTTTCTATTCTCAATCCTATCGGAATATGCTGCAAAAACCTTAGGCCAAGTATAATTTTGTATTTTTTTTGTCAAGTTTTATCGCTATTAACCGTGATAAACACTTTTAGCATACAGCCTGCATGTAAAAAAATAATTTTAATACAATAATTCAGCATGTTACAATAATATATATTTTATGAGACTATTAAATTAGAAAGTCATAACACATACATATTGAAAAAAAATTCTTTGGTAGCTATAGTTACTCCTAGCAAAAATACGTAACAACCTACGGACCACAGGGCTAATTATGCGCGACAAGGCAAACAAAAACTACTTAAATTTGTTAATTTATACAGAAACCTTAGGACGTATGTTACATGAAAATAATATTGACCCACAAATCTATACGCTAATTGATAACACCCTATGCGACTATGAACAGTGGAGACAAGAAAGACACTCCGCTGATAAAATATTACAATCTTTACTAAAAACTATCCCTCAAGATGCCTACAAATCAATGCCTCGCTTTACACAAATTACACAAATTACACAAATTACACAAATAAACTTTAGTCCATATTTTGAAAAGAACCCATTTTGTTATGTATTTGCTAGTAATGATGCTTATGCACCTTATTTGGGAGTAGCCCTCTACTCCATGCGTGAAAATGTAGTGCAAGATGCCAAGTGCGACATATGCATCCTACATACTGAGCTTAGTAAAGAGCATCAACAAAAGATACTGTCACTACAAGGAGATAATTTTAGAATACGCTTTATTGATATATCATCATGTTTAACACATTTTGATAAGACAATTTTTAAAACACATGCGCATTTTAGCAAGGAGGCATATTATAGATTTTTTATCCCACAAATATTTAAAAACTATAAGCGTGTGCTATATCTAGATTGTGATATGCTTTTTTTATCTAATCTTAACGATTTATTTAGTTATGAATTAAACAACATGCCCATGGGGGCAGTATTAGAATACAAATTTAAATGTAAAGTAGAGTATGATTTAATATTAAATAATTATGCTAAAAATATTCTTCAACTAAAAAATGTACAAAATTATATTAATTCTGGATTTTTAATATTTGATATAAAAAAATTGAATGAAATTAGCTTCACAAAAAAATGCATTGAAAAATTGTTAGAAATACAAAGACCACGAACTGTAGATCAATGCATCATCAATAGTATTATGCAAGATCAAATTAAATTTCTTGACCCATGCTGGAACTTACAGACTCATGTCAATCTTTATGAATTAGAAACATATGTTTCACAAAATGATTTTAATGCCTACACCGAGGCACTATCAAAAGGAAAAATAATACATTTTTGCTCCCCAGAAAAACCTTGGAACTCACCTCATATTCCCTTTGCGGACCTTTGGTGGAAATATGCTAAAAATACAATATTTTATGAAGATATAGTTCGTATAAATAGAGGCTCTAAGTGATACATTATCTATCTGCATATAATCATATTTTTGATACAAAAATAGATACTTATACTAACAATTTTAACATAAAATATATTTGGCAATGCTGGCTACAAGGCAGAAGCAATGCCCCAAAACTTATACAAAGTTGCTTAAATAGTATAGATGCATATCACTCTAATTACAAAATAAAAGTGCTAGATGTACATACAATACAAGACTATATCCAAATTCCTAAGCATATTCTCAATAAATTTCAGAAAGGTATCATATCTGAAGCCCACTTTTGTGATTATGTTCGAGTAGCATTACTAGCAAAATATGGTGGAACATGGATAGATGCCACTGTATTATTAACAAACCCAATACCCAATGAAATTTTTGACCAAGATTTTTTTGCTTTTAAGTTTCCACCTTGGTGCAACTTAA
>CAYJDF010000164.1:0-4318 GCA_964368845.1 uncultured Desulfovibrionaceae bacterium | reverse complement strand
ACACCTTCAACGGTTTTCAAGACCGCCGCGTTAAACCGAGCTCTGCCACCCCTCCTATTTAATCGTGCAGTGTTTATTTTGCACGTTTAAGTAAATTTTATTTTAAAGAGTCTTTGAGTCCTTTACCAGGGCTGAATTTAGCAACTTTGCTGGCAGGGATGGTGATTTCTTCGCCAGTGCGTGGGTTGCGTCCTTTACGGGAAGCTCGTTCAACCACTTTGAATGTGCCAAAGCCTGTGAAGGTTACAGACTCACCACTAACTAGGGCTTCGCGTACGGATGCGATTACAGCATCAAGTGCATTTTCGGCCAAAGTTTTGGTAGGAAGACCGGCTTTGGCATAAATTTTTTCAACAAGTTGTGCTTTAGTCATGATTATTTCTCCAAAAAAGTTCGAGGGTATTTACGCATCAAACGAAGCGTGAACCCATGTTTAGATAAAAGAAGCTGCTTTTGTCAACATTAAACTGGTTTTTTTTAATAAAAAAACTTGCTTGAAATATGTACTATATTACTTTTGCTATAATATTAAGTACTTTTTCTAATAATTTAACATTAGCCTGGCTACCCATGTGTCCTAGGCGAAAAATTTTCCCATCAAGTGCAGCAAAGCCACATCCCACAGTAATCCCATTATCAAGAAGAGTTTTTTGCCATGTTTTCCAAGTGAATCCTTGTGGTATATGCGCAGTTGTTACAGTAGGCGCAGGTATGGCTTTTTCATCCGGCCATAGTTTTATTCCAAGGTCTATCAAGCCTTGGCGACATGATGAGGCAATAGCATCGTGTCGTGCAAATACATTTTCAAGACCTTCATTAAGCAAGTGCTTAATGGATGCATTAAGTGCAGCAACGCCATTCCAGTAAGGTGTGTATGGGCAGCATGCGTTTTCTTGTATATTTTGCCAAGGCATTAATGCATCATAACCTTGATATTTTAATGTATTAATTATTTCCCAAGCATCTTGGCTTACACCAAGAAAGCTTAGGTTTGGTGGGCATGAGAAGCATTTTTGACTTCCTCCAAGCAGTAAGTCAATGTTCCATTCATCCATAAGTACTGGTGTTCCCCCAAGGCTTGAAACTGCATCTACATAAAAAAGCGGTACGCCATATTGTTTTTTTAATGCGCCAATGCCATCAAGGGGGTTGAGTGTTCCAGATGGAGTTTCACAATGTACCGCGGTGATCATATAGGGTTTGAAGTCGGCAATGGCTGCTTCAATTTCCGTTAGATCACCAACGGTTGCATTGAATGGGTAGCTAATGGTTTTTACATCGCAACCAAGTGAGGCTGCCATTTGCCCAATACCTTCCCCAAAAATACCTGTAGCAATGGATAAAACTCTATCCTTTGCTCTAAGACAACTTTTTAAGCCAGCCCAAAGGGCAAGCATGCCTTCACCAGTCATAATTACAGCTTGCTGTTTAGTTCCCATGCATTGTGCCAAGAGTTTGCCAGTTTCATGGTAGAGAGGCAAAAAGTCCTCCTCGTATTGCCCAAAACCATGGTCATAAGCGAGTTCCTCAAGCACAAAATTTGGTACTTGAACGGGTCCAGGAATCATAGCGATTTTATTATTCACAGTTAATTGTCCTTGTTAGCACACCACAAATTGTATGGCATGATGGTATTTGAAGGTTAGTATAGCATAAGTATATTATAAGTCTATATGTTCTACCATGTTTTTTTCTATGACTTGGCCCAAAAATAAGCTACCTACACGCGCGAAGCGTTCTTTATCGTCAGTGGTCATAAAGTGACATTGACCTTTGCCACTGGTATTTAGCAAAAAATGTGTAGTTAGCTGCTCTTGCACTGCTTGGGCTGTGGTGGCGGCAGAGTCCACTAAAAAAATATTTTCACCCACCACTGCCATTAGGGCGTTACGTAGTGGGGGGAAGTGGGTGCAGCCAAGTAATAATGTGTCGGGGCAGTCTATTTTGTTGGAATGTTGAAATATATGGTCAAGATATCGAGCTGCGATACCTTCTACTAAAGGTCCGTCCATCCATCCTTCCTCGGCTAGGGGCACAAAGAGAGTACAAGCTTGACCAGTAACGCGTATATCTGGGTGTAATGCGGCGATGGCTTTTTGATAGGCTTGACCTTGAATTGTACCTTCGGTGGCAATGACGGCAATATGTGCATTTTTTGTTGCGGCAACTGCTGCTTTTGCACCTGGGTCAATAACACCTAAAACCGGAAGTGGTGAAAATTTTTGCCTTAGAGCTGGTAGGGCTGCAGCAGTAGCCGTATTGCAAGCAATGACTAGCATTTTTATACCACGTTCCACTAATTTGGCAGCGGCTTGTAGAGCGTAATTAGTTACGGTTTCGGGACTTTTGGTTCCATAGGGTAGGCGGGCCGTATCTCCAAGATATATTAAATTTTCATTGGGTAGAGTTTTGTGAATGGCGTTCAATACTGTAAGACCACCAACACCGGAATCAAAAATACCAATTGGTAAGTCTTTCATTATATATCTCCCAATAGCTCATAGCTTGCGGCCGTGACAGGGGTGCGCAAATTGTCCAAAACGCGTTCGAGTAAAATGCCTTCACGATAAGGCATATTATGTCCGAAGGTGGCGCGTATGCCCATGCTTACAAATTGCACAGCTCGATCCATGGCAAGGGGTAGGGAGTCACCAAGAAGTAAACTACCAGTTAAAACTGAAGCAAAGCAATCACCTGTGCCAGGATAAAATGCGGGTATATAAGGACAATCTACGCGCCAAAATCTTTTTTGCTCAGAGTGGTAAGCCACCACAGACGTAAACTCTTGACGTTCTCCAATAGGTGCACTGGTAATAACAGCCACCTTTGGTCCCATTTCAGTAAGCTTTACAAGCCTTTCACGTAGTTGATTAATGGTGATACGTGGGGTATAGGGTATATCCAAGAGCCAGCAAGACTCAGAATGATTTGGGGTGATGCAATCAGCATGGGATATTAAAGTACGCATACGCGCGACCATTTCTGGGGTCATGGTGGGATCAAGTTTACCATTATCACCAAGTACAGGGTCAATCACAGCTAGACCGTCATTAGTTTTGCAGTATTTTATGGTTTGCTCAACCACGTCCATTTGTCTTGGTGATCCTAAAAAACCTGAGTAGATGCCATCAAAATATAAGCCCAACTTGCGCCAATGCTCTAAGAATTTAGGCATTTCGTCAACCAAGTCATGAAACGAAAAATCCGTAAATTCAGTAGTATGTGTAGATAAAACTGCAGTAGGCATGGGGCAAACTTGAATGCCCATAACAGATAATATGGGCATAACTACTGTAAGAGAAGTGCGTCCAAAGCCGGAGAGGTCGTGGATAGCCGCAACGCGTGGTACAGGTGATTTCATTTACTTCAAACCTTTAATTAATTTTTCTAGCTCTTCATTTTCAGCATTATTTAAACTGGTACTATGTATATCTTGGGGGTAAGTACCATTGCGTACATCTTGGGCATAGTTTTTTAATGCCTCATTGACATGTGTGCTTAAATCAACGTATTTTTTTACAAATTTAGGAGTATGCCCAGGGTTTAAGCCTAGTAAATCATGCCAAACAAGCACTTGCCCATCACAGCCAGCTCCAGCTCCAATACCTATAGTTGGGATAGTTATGGAACTAGTAATTAGGCTTGCTACTTCCTTGGGTATACATTCAAGTACAATAGAAAAACAGCCAGCATCTTCAAGGGCTTTGGCTTCATCTAGCAGCATGTAGGCAGCTTTTGCGCTACGTCCTTGGGTACTATATCCACCAAGAGTTGCAACACGTTGTGGAGTTAGACCTAAGTGCCCCATTACTGGAATACCGGCTTGTACAAGGGTGCGAATTTGGGGTAAAATTGTAGTGCCGCCTTCAAGTTTTACAGCCCTAGCTCCACCTTGTGCCATGAGCTTTCCGGCATTACACAAGGCATCTTTTGGACCAGTTTCATAACTCAAAAATGGCATATCGCACACCACCAAGGCTTTACTTTGGGCTGCACTTACAGCTTTGCAGTGGTGTAGCATAATATCCATACTGACTGCCAAGGTATCTTTGTGCCCAAGCACAGCCATACCAAGGGAGTCGCCAACCAATATGATATCAACTCCTGCACCATCAGCTAATATGGCAGAAGGGTAGTCATACGCTGTTAGCATGACAATTAAATCTTTACCTTTAGCATTTTGAATATGTACACTAGTAAGTGCTTTTTGAATGTTTTGCGTTGACATAAAAACTCCTTAGCGTGTTGTACGCGCACATTGTTTATAATGCAAAAAAAAAAAGTGGGCAAATTTTTCCTATTGCCCTAAACACTAGGA
>CAYJDF010000163.1:0-4360 GCA_964368845.1 uncultured Desulfovibrionaceae bacterium | reverse complement strand
GCGAATGCGAAGCAGCCACCCAACGGGCGCACGAAGTGTGTTTGCGTTTGCGAGGTATGAGCAATTACACAAATGGACAGCAAAGCATCCATGCTTTTTAGTCATTTTAAGAATTATGCAGAATTCTTTATATTAAAGGATATACTTTAAAAGCTAGATTAAAACGAAGCCTAGCAAGAAGCTAAGAATTATAAACTTGCTTTTAGTAAATTTTATCAGTAAGCTCAGCTTAAGTAATACAACAATACAACCTACTCTTAGGAGATAATATGCGTAAAGCATGTATAGGCATAACCCCCGAAGGTGTACCAAGTATAGCTCTTTGTGCTCTAACTGCACTTATTTTTGCCCTCATTGGCTGCTGGTTTATTGCCGTAGTATTTTTAATATTAACTTGGTTTTCTTGTCATTTCTTCCGTGACCCAGAACGTGTTGTACCAAGAGATGCAGACATTGCCGTAAGCCCAGCAGATGGACGTATTATACGCATAGACACACGTCCAGACCCCATAAGTGGTGCTCCGCAAACATGTATTTGTATTTTCATGAATGTATTTAGTGTGCATGTGAACCGCGCCCCTGTTGCCAGTGAAGTGCAAGATATTAAATATTTTGCAGGAAAGTTTTTTAATGCCTCCTTGGATAAAGCCGCAACCGACAATGAACGCTGCGCCTATAGCCTAAAAGATGATAATGGTAACAATTGGACCATGGTGCAAATTGCTGGACTCATTGCAAGGCGCATTGTATGCCGTGTGGATGTGCATGATAAGTTAGAGCGCGGGGAGCGTTTTGGCATGATTCGCTTTGGTTCGCGCCTTGACCTTTATATACCTGATGGATATACTGCCACGGCTAGCATAGGCGACCAAGTCTTTGCCGGACAAAGTATTGTAGCTAAAAAGATATGACCAAGGATAAAGCACAACGCCGTAAGGGGGTGTATTTACTCCCAAATATAATTACAACCCTGAGTTTTTTTGCAGGATTCTTGGCTATTATATGGTCCTCACAAGGTCGCTTTGAGGATGCATGTATGGCTATTATTTTTGCAGCCCTCATGGATGGTTTAGATGGCAAAATTGCCAGATTAACCAATACGGCCAGTGAATTTGGGGTGCAATATGATTCATTATCTGACTTAGTTGCCTTTGGTGTAGCCCCAGCCAATTTGCTTTGGCATTGGCATTTGCACAGCTTTGGGCGTCTTGGCATGGCCATATGCTTTATTTTTGCAGTATGTGGGGCTTTGCGCTTGGCGCGCTTTAATGTGTCTACTGCTGTGATTAATAAAAAGTTTTTTATTGGCTTGCCCACACCTGCGGCCGGGTGCACAGCGGTTAGTTTTGTATATTTTGCAAACTTCATCCCCACCGGTATTAGCGTAATTATCCCACCCATGGCTCTTGCTTTAGCACTTGCTCTTGGCATGCTCATGGTTAGTAGGGTGCGGTATTATTCATTTAAGGAATATGCCTTTGTTAAGGCGCATCCTTTTAGTTCTATGGTTACAGTAATATTACTTTTTGCCCTTATTGCTTCACAGCCTAAAATTTTGTTTTTCTTGGTAATGTTAGGCTATATTGTAGCAGGGCTTTGTTATACTTACTATTTTTTACCCCGTCGCAATCGGGAGCTGCTGCGCGGTCTGTCACTCAATAGTGATTAATGACATAGCGGTCAGCCTCAAAAATCCCCCTACATTGCGCCGAATAACGGCTGACCATTATGCAAATTTGCATGGAGATTATATTATGAGTAAACAAGTGTATTTTTTTGATACAACCCTTAGAGATGGTGAACAATCACCAGGGGCTACCATGAATTTGGCTGAAAAATTGCGCTTAGCAAGACAGCTAGAAATTGTGGGAGTTAACGTTATGGAGGCCGGATTTCCTGCGGCAAGCCAAGGTGACTTTGAGGCAGTGCAAGCCATTGCCTTGCAAACTAGAGAAGCCGAAGTTGCTGGCCTTTGCCGTGCTTTACCGGCAGATATTGACCGTTGCTGGGAAGCCATTAAAATGGGTGCAAATCCACGTATACACACCTTTGTATCCACATCACCCTTGCATATGAAATATAAATTATGCAAAGAGCCAGACGCTGTGGTGAAAATGGCTGTGGATGGGGTTAGCCGTGCAGCTTCGTACACAAGCAATGTAGAATTTTCTGCTGAGGATGCATCGCGCTCTGACAGGGATTTTTTATGCCGTATAACTGAGGCGGTTATTAAAGCAGGGGCGAAAGTTATAAATATCCCTGATACCGTAGGTTATGCCCAACCCCAAGAATATGCTGATCTTATTCGCTATCTTATTGAAAATGTACCCAATAGTGATAAGGCTATCTTTAGTGTGCATTGCCACAATGACCTTGGTGTGGCTGTGGCCAATACCTTGGCAGCAGTACATGCAGGAGCGCGCCAAGTGGAAGTGACTCTTGGCGGCATAGGGGAGCGTGCTGGTAATGCTGCCCTTGAAGAAGTGGCCATGGCTTTACGCGTACGAAATGATTATTATGGTTTAACCAATACCATTAATACAGAGCAACTCTACCCAGCTTGTCGCATGTTGGCTATGACTATAGGTCAGCCCATTCCTGCCAATAAAGCCATTATTGGTGGTAATGCTTTTGCGCATGAGTCGGGTATACATCAAGATGGCATGTTAAAAAACCGCGAAACTTATGAAATTATGACCCCAGAATCAGTGGGACGAGCACAAAGTGACTTGGTTCTTGGTAAACATTCTGGGCGCAATGCAGTAAAAACAAAGCTTGAAAGTCTTGGTTACAGCTTGGATGAAGAGCAAGTTAACTTAGTATTTAGTGCTGTAAAAAATCTTGCCGACAAAAAAGAAACCATTCATGATGAAGATTTAGTGGCCCTTGTGCTTGAAGAAATTTATCGCATTCCAGACCGTTACTGCTTACATCATGCAAGTATTAACAGCTCGTCTACTCAAGATATTCCGCCAACTGCGGCTGTGGTTATGGAAGTTGATGGAGAAGAGAAGAAAGGCTCTTGCTTTGGAGTAGGGCCGGTGGATGCTCTATTTAACATTATTAGTCAGCTTGTGGGCAAAACTCCAGAACTACAGCAATATATGGTTAATGCTGTTACAGGCGGTACTGATGCTCAAGGAGAAGTGACGGTGCGCATTTGTGATACAGAAAAAAATATTTGTGCTGTGGGGCGTGCTTCCCACCCAGATGTAACATTTGCCAGTGCCAGAGCATATGTAAATGCCTTAAATCGCTTGGCTAAGAAAGAAGATGAATGCAATTCATAAAGGATAAATTATGTCACTAACTCTAGCTCAAAAAATATTACAAAAACATACTGACGATACCATAACCTGCACTGGCCAAATTATCCGTTGCAAGCTCTCCCTTGTGCTGGCCAACGATATAACTGCCCCACTAGCCATAAAATCTTTTGAGGGCATGGGTGCTAAGCAGGTTTTTGATAAGGATAAGGTGGTCTTGGTTATGGACCACTTTACCCCACAAAAAGACATTGAGTCGGCCAATCAGGTGCTCATATCACGTAAATTTTCCGAGGCGCAAAACCTTACCCATTATTATGAAGGTGGTGTTAGTGGTGTGGAACACGCGCTTTTGCCTGAGCTTGGCTTGGTTGGCCCAGGTGATGTGGTCATAGGTGCAGATAGTCATACTTGTACCTATGGTGGCCTTGGAGCTTTTGCCACCGGACTTGGCTCAACAGATATTGCAGGAGGCATGGCTCTTGGTGAAACTTGGTTTAAAGTTCCACCCTCCATACGTGTTACTTATAATGGAACTATGCCCAAATGGTTGCGCCCTAAAGATTTAATATTAATGTTAATTGGTAAGATTGGTGTTGACGGGGCTTTATATAGAGCTTTGGAGTTTGATGGTAGTGTTATAGAGGATATGGAAATTGATGGTCGTTTAACCATGGCGAATATGGCCATTGAGGCTGGTGGCAAGGTAGGGCTTTTTGCAGCCGATGCCAAAACCATTGCCTATGGCAATGCGCATCATAGACCTAACCAGCAGGAATTAAAGGCAGATGACGGGGCAGAATATGAAAGCCACATTAGCTTTGATATAAGCAATCATGAACCTGTGGTTGCTTGTCCACATTTGCCAGAAAATGTTAAACCAGTGTCAGACGTAAAAAATGTTTCTATTAACCAAGTTGTTATAGGGTCTTGCACCAATGGACGCCTTAGCGATATGCGCGATGCGGCCCTTGTGCTTAAGGGACAAAAAGTTGCTAAGGGTGTGCGTTGTATAATTATACCTGCAACGCCAAGTGTTTGGAAAAGTGCCATGCAAGAAGGTTTATTTGATATATTTACCGATGCAGGTTGTA
>CAYJDF010000162.1:0-4467 GCA_964368845.1 uncultured Desulfovibrionaceae bacterium | reverse complement strand
TTTTGTTCATTTTTTAAACGCTACTTTTGTTCATTTTATCACCGTTGTTGACAATCTTCTGGATAATAGCAGTAATTGTTTTCACCCTCTATTATACGTGAAGCTATATATAAAGTTTGTGTTGAAAATCCTTTCCAAGCAGACTTTGCTCCGATATCCGATTTTTCAAACATATTATTCACTCCTTTCGACTTTTTCAACTTATATTAAGTTCACCTAAAACTTTCAATACCTTAGTATACCTAAACTTCCTATGCCTTGCTTGTACAGTTTCTATATTCAGTATTTTCAGCTTAATGAGTAAATCGATCGCTTTTGAAGCAGTATTATACGACAAGCCTAAGTCCTCTGATACAGATTTAATATCTGAAACAAGGTGCTGTTTAAAATAGGCATAAACATCATATATACCTTTGACCTGTGTTGTTGAATTCCTAATTTTCATTTCATCTTTTAGCATAGCTGCTTCAAGGTTATTGACTCTGCTGATTGCTCTTTCGGTAGCTGATAGCATACCTCGCAAAAAATATTTAATCAATCTGAGAAAATCGCCCACGCCTTGAGTGGAAGATAATATCTTGAAGTAATTTTCTCTATGCTCATATAAAAACTCGGAATAGGCTAAATGTGTAATCGCCTTAAATCCGGTGTGATTTAGCACCATAGAGAATATTAATCGTCCTAAAAATCCGTTATAAGCATCAAACGGTTTAATCATTTCAAACTGATAATGTAGCACAGCAGACTTTGCCAAACTATCTGTTAGCTCATTAGAACGTAGAAAATTCACCATATCGTTATACATATCCGAGATTTCGGACGGGTCTGTTGGATTATAAATAAGTCCACTTGTAAAGATTTCACACCAAATTCTTGGTTCTTTCCGAAACACTGTCAACTCGTGATTTTCAGTATCATTGGTCAACATTTTATATACCTTAGACAAGCTAAGAAGATTAAAAGGGTTATTTATAGAATAATCGAAAGCTTTATAAAACAGCTCAAGATTTTCATCTTTATCCTTATGCAACGAGCGGTAGAAGTCAGTAAATGAATCTTTTGTTTTATCATCTATCAATAATGAATAGTAGACTTCCTTTGTTTTCAACCAATTTGAAATATATTCAGCATTAGGAGAGTAATTCATTATTCCCTCTAAAACACCAAGTTCCTTATATGCCTTAGCGGTTAAAATAGATAATTCTACATCTTGCACCCATAATTCTTCATCGGTTAGTGTTCTTGGTGTAAAAGTGTAGTATGGTGCCTTGTATCGACTGTGTAAAGGTTGTTGCTTGTATTCACCGGCTAATAGTTTCACGAAATATACCTCCTATTATATTTCATTATATCACAACAATCCTTATTTTCCTATATAAAAAAGCAATATATTTCAAATTAAAAATCATTTTTGAAATATATTGCTTTTGTCGTTAGCATAACGTGTGACACCCTTATGTCAAGCTATAACTAAAAAATAATTGTAACTTTTTTGCGAGCAATAGAAAAACTCAGACCACTTAAAGTAAATCTGAGTTCATTCCGTACCATAGTGCATATCAAGTTATTACTAAAAATATCTTATAACATATCAAATGCAAGTGCTTTGATTGTAGTTGTGCATTCTGTTTGGTCAAATTTAGTCGTTTTCTCAAAGATTTGTGCATAAACAATCGTATCGCATCTGCGATGTAATTTTAGAATCCATCCACTATTTGGAGACAACAATTCTTTTAAAGCATCTATTTTCAAACTAATATATGTACAACCATTTAGTTTACTCTCTTTCAGTATAGAACAATCACGCTCTTCTGTTATTTCGTAGACATTTCCATAAAAAGCATCAAACACCATACATTTAATATATGTTTGCAAATTTATTAAATTATAAATTGGATCTATAACATCTGAGGAGTACTCTCTTTTCAATGATTTATATATGAGTCTGTCTTTTTTACTATACGGAGGCATCGGAGAACACCCCATCAATTCATCATATTTCTTTACTATTTCATCAAATTTAGGATTATTTCTGTGTAAATTCATTATCTGTTGAACAATATTAATTTTTTGGCATTCAACTGATAATGAATTAGTAAGTCTTATTAGTTTTGGAGTAGATTTTATTGTATCAGGTAAACTATAATGTACTGATTTATTAAAAACAAACTTGCTCAATTCTTCCACAAATCGTCCCAAAGGTATATTAGATTGAGCTAAATCACCTATACCTTCAATTTGAATTATATCTTTTGCAATCTTACCAATAAATTCATTTTCTGTATTGTGTTTAAAAATTTCCAAAGAATTAGGAACGGCAAAAAAATGCATTCTCATATAGTCTTTATTAATCAGATTATAGAATTCACATTTAAACTCATACTCATTTGCTTGCAACTTTGAATTTAATTCAATTACCAATTTTCCTTCAGTAGTTTCTCTAAGCTCCAGCCCTATCTTTTCACATTTTTCTAATATACTCATCTTTTTACACCTCCAAAGAATTTAATTTATAAAATGCTATTCTGCTTATTATGCTACATAGCCTATATATGTCATCGATAAAAAGTTCATCCTTAACTTGACCATGTACAATTTCATTTCTGATTTTTCTAGCTTTTGAAATTAATTCAAATTCACTTTCAGAAATTGGAATATTCAAGCGTTCAATTAAGTTTCTAAGTTTTTTCAGAAAAGGAGTTTCTGTGTATGTCCTATGAAATTTATTTTTTACATCTTCTAACAATGAAGTATCTTCTTTATTTATAATCTGAGAAAGAGATTCGATACATTTCTTTCTAATACTTTTATTTAGTAATGGTACATCCGATTCCTTGGAAACAATAAATTCTAGAGCTATAACTGCATTAATTATTCTGTCCTCATAGCTAGTAGCATCCCATGATTTTCTGACCCATTTTAATGAATTAAGCAATGGTGATATATCCTTATCATTTGTACCATTCACTTTAATAAGCGCCATTTCAATTTTTTCAATTTCATCTTTACATTTTATAAATTCATTTGAAAGCACTATATTTGTATTTTTGCTTAAATTTAGTGCATTTCCTGATAATGATGCACCTGTAAAAGGTGAATAAATGTATACAAGTGGTGACATGTCGACTTTACTATCAAAAATAGTAACATCTCGGCTTAAAATATTCTCACCTAATGTGTATGTGCTCAATAAACTGTCATCTTTTAATAGGCTAATCAGAATGTCTATAGCTTGCTCTATTTGCCGCTTTCCAACTATATAAGCATTAAAAATTTTAGAATCGTTAATATGGACTGTAGCAAATACATCAAATTCATTGAAATCAGGATTATGTGTAAAAAGTTCTTTAATATCACTATTATCTTTTCTAAGAAATTCAACATTTCCAATACCAAAATCTTCATGTATAGTCAGACCTGTTATTGGAATGATTACTGTAAACCAATTTATATTTTTCTCATAATTTTCAGGGAATTTTATACTATTGAATAAGCCAGCAGAAGAAATCAAAAAATCACTAATATCGTAAACGTTTAATCCCTTCATTCGAAGTTTGCCAATTTCCTTTCGTTTAAGTACTGCGTTAGCTTTTGTTGTACAATTAAATAATAACTGGTTAGATATGTATTTCATTGATTGAGCATACCATTCGCCAAAAAATTTACTACCCATTTCAATTATTATTGGTGTTAGTATTCCAAAATTATTGTGCGTTTGTAAATCATCACCCAAACTAAAATAAATGGAGGTATTTATGCCATCAAAAGCAACAAAAATAAAATCTTTCGGCGCCATTGGATTGTAGTTAGAAAAATCTATAGTGATACTACAGTTGAAGATATCTCTTTCCTTTGAATCTATAAGTGCCTTGAGTTTTTGTGATAATTCATATAATGTTGGCTGCGTTGTAGATAAATCATTCGGTATTTTAATTGTATCAAAATATTCTAATATTCTATGATCCAGACTCTTACCCTGTAGCGATTTAATTATATGTGGTATCAGTTCATACGAGAGCGGTTGAAATTTATCGGTTTTGGAATTAATACCGATTAATAGAAATTCATCTAACTCATTTTTCATAAGTGCAAATTTAAAATAATCATTTTGGCATAAGTTAATAAAAAACTGAGCAACTATTTTATACTCATTTTTATTAATAATAAAACTTTTTCCAAAAAGTGATATATTGTAAAAATGTTCCATAATACTACCTCTTTTCATTTAACGTGCTATTTATGGTAAGTTTAATATTTTCTTTTGTCAAACTAAAACTCACATAAAATTTTCAACACCTTAGTATACCTAAACTTCCTATGCCTTGCTTGTACAGTTTCTATATTCAGTATTTTCAGCTTAATGAGTAAATCGATCGCTTTTGAAGCAGTATTATACGACAAGCCTAAGTCCTCTGATACAGATTTAATATCTGAAACAAGGTGCTGTTTAAAATAGGCATAAACATC
>CAYJDF010000161.1:0-4625 GCA_964368845.1 uncultured Desulfovibrionaceae bacterium | reverse complement strand
TTCGAGAAGATAGAGAGACCCTTTAACAACCACTTTGATGTTGTTACCTCAAATATTCCTTTCGGAGATTTCAAGGTGTTTGACCCTCAGCTGGAGGATAGTTCCCAAAGGCGCACGGCTAAGGGTGCTATACACAATTACTTTTTCGTCAAAGGTTTGGATGCCGCTCGTGAGGGTGGCTTAGTGGCGTTTATCACCTCTCAGGGGGTGTTAAATACCCCATCTAATATGCAGGTGCGCCAATATTTGATGGAGAATGCTCGCTTGGTATCGGCAACAAGACTACCCAACAACCTATTCACCGACCACGCAGGCACAGAGGTTGGTAGCGACCTTATAATCCTACAAAAGCAGAGCGGAGGGCGCACCCTCACCACCGAGGAGCAGAGTTTCGTAAACTCCGCAACAGTGGGTGGTATCTCGCAAAACGATTTTATCAAGGAGAGCAACTCTGCTATCTATACCGATAGGAAATTAGGCACCGACCCCTACGGCAGAGCGACAATCGAATATCGCCACAGCGGAGGTGTGGAGGGTATAGCCAATGATCTGCGAGAGAGGTTACAAAGTGACTTTGCAAAGCGTTTGGACTTAGGGTTATACTACTCTCAAAAGGTAACGGATAGTGTTGCAACACAAGTAACCCAGAAGGTTACAAAAGAAGTTACGCCAAAGGTTACACCCAAACCCTCAAAGCAAACCACCGAAGAACCTTTAGACCTATTCTCTGCCGCAGTCCACTATCCGCAGAACAAACAACCCCCCAGTCAATTTGCAGACAAGGAGGCAGAGCGGCTCTATTATCGTGAAAATCCACGAGACATTTACGACACAATAGATTGGGATACCAACCCACCTCTGAATGGTTTTTACGAGATGATGATGAATCTACCCTACGAGAGGCGTGAGGAGCTACGCCAGCAAGGGGCACAGCAGAGCACACCCCAACGCAGGCGAGAGAGCCAACCGCAAAAGGAGGTGGATCTCTCCCCTAGACAAATCAACACAGAGCGAGAGAGGCATCATCGTGAGGGGACAATGGTTGTAGATGGTGGGCAGGTTGGTTATCTCAAAGATATTACCGCCTACGGCTCCACGTTCCAACCTGCCGAGCTAAGTCGTCCTCAAAGCGAGAAGATGAAGCTATATATTGAGGTGCGAGACGCTTACGAGAGGTTATATCGCTACGAGGCGGAGAACCATAGCGAGAACACGGAGCAGCGAGAGGAGTTAAACAAGCTATACGACAGCTTTGTCGAGCGTTATGGGCATCTAAACGAAAAGTCCAACGCTAAGATGCTACTCCTCGATGCTTCGGGACGCAATATGCTCTCGCTGGAGCGTGTGGAGGGTGGGCAATTTATCAAGGCGGATATTTTCGACCACCCAGTAGCCTTTTCGCAAAACGAGATAACCCACGTCGAGACCCCCGAAGAGGCACTCTCAGCATCGCTCAATAGATATGGAACGGTGAGACTCGACTATATGTCAAACCTCACGGGCAGTGGCGAGGAGGAGTTAATCTCGGAGCTAAAGGGGCGTATATACTTCAACCCAATAGTTGATAACTACGAGATTGCAGATAGGTTCATCGCTGGCAATGTGGTGGATAAGGCGGAGCAGTTGGAGAGCCACCTCAAAGATAATCCCGATGATGTGCGCACGAGTGAGTCACTGCAAGCTCTGCGAGATGCTACACCTCGCCCCATCACCTTTGATGAGTTGGATTTTAACTTTGGCGAGAGGTGGATACCTACGGGTATGTACTCCACATACGCCTCACACCTCTTCGGTACAAAGGTAGATATTGCCTACTCGGAGAGTATGGATGAATACTCGGTGAAGTGTGGCTCGAAGAATGCCAAAATATACGACCAATACGCCGTGCAGGGATATTATCGTATGTATGATGGTATCTCGCTACTCAAACACGCCCTTGTAAACACCGTTCCCGATATCTCTAAAAGCGCAGGCAAAGATGAGAGCGGACGAGATATAAAGGTGCGTGATGCTGAGGCGATACAGCTTGCCAATGCAAAAATTGATGAGATACGTGGCGGTTTCTCGGATTGGCTCAGGGAGCAGTCGCCAGAGTTCCAAAATAGGCTTGCCGATATGTACAACCGCAAATTCAACTGCTTTGTGCGTCCGCAGTACGATGGCTCACACCAAACTTTCCCCGATATAGACCTTAAAGCCCTCGAAACGAGGTTCGGAATAAAGGATATTTACCAGAGTCAAAAGGACTGTATTTGGATGCTGAAGCAGAACGGCGGTGGCATTGCGGATCACGAGGTGGGGACAGGTAAAACGCTGATAATGAGCGTTGCTGCATACGAGATGAAACGCCTTGGATTGGCTCACAAGCCTATGATTGTAGGCTTGAAAGCCAACGTGTCGGAGATAGCAGAATGTTACCGCACAGCCTATCCAAATGCCAAGCTGTTATACGCTACGGCAAAGGATTTTACGCCTGCAAATCGTGTGAAATTCTTTAATAATATAAAGAATAACGATTGGGATTGTGTGATTATGTCGCACGACCAGTTTGGTAAGATTCCTCAATCGCCTGAACTGCAAAAGCAGATACTACAAAAGGAGCTTGACTCGGTGGAAGAGAATCTCAACGTAGTAAAAGAGCGAGGCGCAGAGGTGTCGAGAGGGATGCTAAAGGGACTGTTAAAACGCCAAGCCAATTTGGAGGTGAAGCTAAAAAATATTGAGCACTCAATCAACGAGCGCACCGATGATGTGGTGGATTTCAAGCAGATGGGCATAGATCATATCTTCGTGGACGAGAGCCACCAATTTAAGAATCTAATGTTCAACACGCGCCACGACAGGGTCGCAGGATTGGGAAATAGTGAGGGAAGTCAAAAGGCTCTCAATATGCTCTTTGCTCTGCGCACGATGCAGGAGCGCAGCGGTAAAGACCTTTGCGCCACATTCTTGTCGGGAACTACGATAAGCAACTCCCTGACGGAGTTATATTTATTGTTTAAGTATCTGCGCCCCAATGAGCTGGAGCGACAAAACATCAAGTGTTTCGATGCGTGGGCAGCGATATTTGCAAAGAAGACCACCGACTTTGAGTTCTCGGTAACAAATAACATCGTGAACAAGGAGCGATTCAGATACTTCATCAAAGTGCCTGAGCTTGCCGCCTTTTACAACGAGATTACCGACTACCGCACAGCCGAGGATGTGGGTGTGGATAGACCTCGCAAAAATGAAATACTACACAATATACCACCAACTCCACAGCAGGAGGAGTTTATCGGCAAGTTGATGAAGTTTGCGCAGACGGGTGATGCTACAATTCTGGGGCGTGCGCCACTCTCGCCAACCGAGGAGAAGGCGAAGATGCTTATTGCCACCGACTACGCACGAAAGATGGCTCTTGATATGAGGATGGTAAGCCCCACGAAATATGACGACCACACAAACAACAAAGCGTCGCAGTGTGCCGCCAAGATTGCCGATTACTACACTAAGTACGATGCACAAAAGGGGACGCAGTTTGTATTCTCCGATTTGGGAACCTACCAAGCAGGCAGTTGGAATATCTACTCCGAGATTAAGCGTAAGTTGGTCGAGGATCACGGCATACCAGCCTCTGAGGTGCGATTTATCCAAGAGGCAAAAACCGAGACGGCACGCAAGGGGCTTATCAAGGCGATGAACGATGGTAATGTGCGTGTTTTGTTTGGCTCAACCTCAATGTTGGGAACAGGTGTAAATGCTCAAAAGAGAGCCGTAGCGGTGCATCATCTTGAGGCGCCGTGGCGACCAAGCGACCTGAGCCAGCGTGATGGACGAGCCGTGAGAAAGGGCAACGAGATAGCCAAGCACTTTGCCGACAACAAGGTTGATGTTATTCTCTATGCAGTCGAGAAGTCGTTGGATAGCTACAAATTCAACCTGCTCCACTGCAAGCAGACCTTTATCTCGCAGCTAAAGAGCGGAGCGATGGGCGCACGTACCATCGACGAGGGTTCTATGGATGAAAAATCGGGTATGAACTTCAGCGAGTATATGGCTATCCTTTCGGGTAACACCGACCTTTTGGACAAAGCGAAGTTGGATAAGAAGATAGCGGCATTGGAGGGCGAGCGTAAATCCTTTGGTAAGGACAAGGCTCTTTCATCAAGGCGTTTGGAGGAGGCTATAAGGACGGTTGATAACAACAACGAGCATATCTCTCGAATGGGTAGCGACTACGACAAATTCAGCTCCGTAGTGCAGAAAGACAAGGATGGAAACAACCTTAATCCTATTCGCTTAGATGGCTTAACGAGCACGGATGTTAAGCATATCGGCACGATGCTACAAGAGATAGCCAAGCAGACCGACACCAAGGGTGAGTATAAGCCCATAGGTGAGTTGTATGGATTTAAGTTGTTGGTGAAGAGCGATAATGTATTTACCGCAGAGGGCGAGAAGCGAGAGAATCGCTTTTTTGTGGATGGGGAATACAAATACTCCTACAACAACGGTCATATAGCGATGGCGGACACCAAGGCGGCAGCAACCAACTTCCTAAAAGCGCTGGAGCGTATCCCATCAATCATTGAGCAGTACAAAAAGGGCAATGAGCAGTACGAGAAGGATATACCAATCTTGCG
>CAYJDF010000160.1:0-4712 GCA_964368845.1 uncultured Desulfovibrionaceae bacterium | reverse complement strand
CCCAGTGACCTCATCTTAACAGTTTTTAGTGGTGGTAGTTCAGCTTTAATGAATTGCCCAGTAGATGGGGTTAGCATTGAAGATGAAAGCCTCCTAACAAAGCAACTATTAACCGCAGGGGCTGGGGTTTTAGAAATTAATATTGTGCGTAGGCATTTATCTGCCGTTAATGGTGGCCGCCTAGCCCAAAAAATTTCTGCCACCGGAGCTGAGTTAGTAAATTTGGTACTTTCGGACCGTGTTGGCGACACAAGCATCGGCACTCCAAGAGTTCCGGTTAAATATACTGGTACACAAATTGGGCTTGACCCCTCAACATTTGCTCAAGCTTGGGAAGTTATGGAGCGGTATAAGCTCATTGACCAGGCTCCGCATTCTGTTATCAAGCATTTAAAAAATGGTCCAAATTTACAAGAAACCCCCAAAATTTCTCTGCCAGGCGTGAGCACCTTTGTTATTCAGGGCCTCGACGACTCCTGTAGTTCTGCAGCCAAAGCGGCTGCCACTGTTGGAATTCCTGCACACATTCTTACGACTTCTCTAGAAGGTGACTCACGCCAAGCAGGGATTTTTTTAGGTTCACTGGCAAGAGAAATACGCCAGCGCAATCGCCCCTTTACTACACCATGTCTCTTAATTGCCGCTGGAGAAACCACGGTGCGCATCACAGGTAAGGCTAAGGCTGGTGGCCCAGCACAAGAGTTGGGCATAGCCTTTGCCCAACAAGTGGCAGGGCTTTCTGGTATTGCCATTGCCGCCATTGAAACAGAAGGTACCGATGGCCCCACAGAGCTGGCAGGAGCTCTTACGGATGGTACAACCATTGAGCGTGCAAATATAATGGGACTTAATCCATGGACAGCACTAGATGAGCATGATGCTCGCGCTTTCCTTATGGGAATTAATGACCATTTATTTACTGGCAATACGGGTACAAATCTTTGTGACTTAAACCTTATTTATATTGCATAGTTTTAAAGATTTAAGTTTTGGCTTTAGAGGTACTAGTTAAACTTTGTAACGGCGCAAAGTTTTTCAAAATATATTTGCCGCAAGCCATGAGGGTGGTTATATGCAAAAGTATTGCATTAAAGACATCAAAGCGCGTGAGGTATTAAACAACAAAGGTTGTCCCGTACTAGAAGTTGATGTTATCAGTGCCGATGGCCGCGTTGGACGAGCTTCTGCATCATTTGGAGTATCTGCTGGGATTCATGAAGTTGTCATTGTGCGTGATGGTGGCAAAAGATATGGAGGCATGGGCGTTTTAGGTGCGATTAAATCTGTTGTGGAACAAATTTTACCAGCCCTGCAAGGCATGGATTGTCGTGAGCAACGCCTCATTGACGAGACCCTCATTAACCTTGATGGCACAGCAGACAAATCAAAACTTGGTGGTAACACTATTTGCAGTGTGTCCTTAGCTGTGGCCAAACTAGGGGCGCAACACCATAACATGCCAATATATCAGCACTTAGGTGGAACTTTATGTAATACTCTACCCATGCCCTTACTTAACTTAATCAATGGTGGTCCATATTCTGCCGGACCAACTGACTTTCAGGAATTTCATGTAGTCCCTGCCAAGGCTGAGAGCTTTGCAGAAGCCATGCGTATAGGGGTTGAAGTTTTGATGCAATTGCCAGATGTTATCAAAAAACGCTATGGGGCATCAGCATATCAACCAGGTCATCTTGGTGGTATTGCAGCTCCAGTTAGTGATCCCAAAGAAATTTTGGATACACTTTTAGCTGGCATTGACGAGGCAGGTTATACAGATGAATGCCTTTTAAGTCTTGATTGTGCAACTTCACACCTATATGACCATGAAAACGATACTTACAATATGTCTTTTGGCAAATTAAGAACATCTGAAATGGTTAGTTATTTTGAACAATTGGTTAAAGATTACCCTATTTTCATGATAGAAGACCCCCTTCATGAAGATGATTTTGCAGGCTTTGCAAGTCTTAACCAAAAGGTTGATACATTAATTTGCGGTGATGATTTATTTGTAACTAGCACCAGCAGGCTACAAATGGGAGTTGAAGCTGGTTCTGCTGGTGCCATGATTTTTAAACCCAATATGGTAGGTAGTGTTACCGAAGCCTTGGATGCAGCACAATTTGCTATAGCCAATAGCATGGAAGTTATCCCCTCACTGAGGGCTGCCACTTCTCCTGGTGACCCGACAGCTGAACTTGGTGTAGCAGTAGGAGCACGGTTAATGAAGGTTGGGGCTCCGCAAACAGGTGAACGCACAAGACAACAAAACAACTTAATTCGTATTGCGGAAAACTTTGGCAAAACCGCCAAAATGATTGATGACCAAACAATACGTAAATGGGTTATTTATAAAAAGTAAATCGAGATAGCAAATATTTTTGTGCTAAGCACAACAATATATATGGTTGAAAGTATATTCTTCTGTATGTTGGAATTATGTACTTTAATGATTAACTGACAATATAACAAAAAAGTATTGGAGGAAAAATGAAAACCAGAAAACTCTTCAAACGTATAGTAGCTACCTTTGTAACATGCTTTGTTTTAAGCATGAGCGTTAATGCATTTGCTGCACAATATGAGCTAAAAATTGCTCACTCCAACCCTGAAAAACAGTATTCACACTTACACGCGCCCCTAGTGGTATTTAAAAATGAAGTTGAACGTCGCACTGGAGGTAATGTTAAAGTAACAATTTTCCCAAATGGAGTACTTGGCACGCAAAAAGCTATGATGGAGCAATTGCAGCGTGGTATTATTCAAGCTGTTTCCATCTCTGAAGGCGGCATTGCACCTTTTTATCCTAATATTGGTGTTTTATCCATACCATATCTTTTTAGCGAAGTAGACATAGCCCATGAAGTACTTGATGGACCATTTGGCCAATTTTTACTCAATGATATGGTAAAACAAACAGGCATTCGCCCTTTAGCTTGGGGTGAAGATGCAGGTTTTCGTCATTTCACCAATGGTGAGCGCGTAGTACGCACCCCAGAAGACCTAAAAGGGTTAAAAATTCGTACTATGACCATTCCTGCTCATATCGAAATGGTTAAGGCACTTGGTGCTAGCCCAACTCCTGTGGCTTGGAGTGAACTTTATACAGCTCTACAAACTGCAGTGGCCGATGGTCAAGAAAATCCCATTGCAAATATTCGTTCAGCCAGACTTGAAGAAGTACAAAAATTCTTAACCTTAGATGGACACATTTATAGTATCATTGCCATTTTTATGAATGATAAATGGCTTCAAAGCCTACCTGAAGAATATCGTCAAGCCATTATGCAGGCAGGTAAAATGACTGCTTCAGTTACACGTTATATTTCGCGCGTTAATGAAAGTATTGACCTTGAATATTTAAAGAGCAAGGGCATGCAAGTTTATGCTCCTACCTTTGAAGAAAAAGAACTATTTCGCAAAATTACTCAACCAGCTGTGGTCAAAAACCTAAAAGAAACCCTAGACCCTGCTCTTATCCAACTCCTACTTGATGAAACCAAGAAGGCAGAAGAAAAGTTGGGTTATAAGTAGTTGCTTAAAAACATTTACCGTTTTTTTCAAAAGTACATATTTGAAAATTTCGATAAAACAGTTTAGATTTAAACCCCTAAAGCATCCCCTCAAGGACATATGCGCACGTTCTTTGGGGGGATGCAATAAGTTTGATTTCACTTGTTTTAGGAGGGAAAATGCAAGAGCCCACTTGTAAAGCATTGCGTCAGTTTATTCTTAAGGTTTGTAAACTATTTTGTGTTGCTTTAATGTTTACTATGTTGGGCATTGTTTTTTTACAAGTTATTTTACGAAACCTATCCACAATCCCCATACCATGGGCTGAAGAAAGTTCAATCTTTATGATGATTGCTCTTGGTCTGTTTGGTTCTGTCGTGGTACTTATTGAAAAAGAACATCTTTTTGTAGAATGCATTGTGCAAATATTTCCACAAAAAATTCAACATATCATCCGCATAGCCACTTTATTATTACAAATTGTTTTTTTTGCTGTAGTAATTTATTTTTCCATAGGCTCCGTTAATCATGCCGCCAATGTGCGTGCAGTTTCACTTGGTATTTCCATGGTCCTTCCCTTTATGTCTGTTCCCTTGGCTTTTTCATTAATCTTACTAGAAACCTGCTTTCAAGCCATCGACAGCATACGAAATATTAATACTAATGTAGGAGAAAAATTATGATTTTAATATTAGTCAGTATTTTTCTTTTACTATTATTTTTAGGTGTACCCATTGGGGTAGCCATGGGCATTGCGGCCTGTTCATATTTTGTTTTTTCAGGGCAAGATATGTTCCTAACCATGCTTCCAGATTTTATTTTTAATGGCCTTAACTCATTTGTACTTATGGCCATTCCATTTTTTTTACTGGCCGGTGAAATTATGGATAGAGCAACCATCTCTGGACGGCTTGTTTCCTTTGCAAATATCTTAGTAGGCCGTTTTCCTGCTGGGCTTGCACAGGTAAATATTATGGCTAGCATGATGTTTGCGGGTATTACCGGAGCAGCACTTGGCGATGTGGCAGCTTTAGGTAAGATTTTCATACCAGCCATGCATAAGGAAGGATATGATAAGCCCTTTGCAGCAGCAATCACTGCTGCTTCATCACTCATTGGGCCAATTATTCCACCAAGTATCGTCATTGTGATTTATTGTGCTGTTACAGAAATATCCGTTGGAGGTATGTTTGCAG
>CAYJDF010000159.1:0-4712 GCA_964368845.1 uncultured Desulfovibrionaceae bacterium | reverse complement strand
ACAAAAGCTAAAAATCACTTTTATCCACTCACTGCAGTTCAAATATAAGTTAATAAAAAAAGAACGAGAGTTTTTTGCAAGCTCTCGTTCTTTTTTTATTACAATTTTTCCAAAAATACTTTGTTTAGTCGACCCTTAAAAACAGTTAACAACTTATTATAAATATTTTTTAATTGAAAATCCGTGTACAAAATTGCTATAAAATTAATATAAAATGCAAATTGTGGCAATTTTACAATTAGCAAAAATGTTTTAAGTTTTGACTACTTAGGCAAACTGGCAGCTATTTTCTTAGCAATTTCTTGTACCAATATTGGCCTAACCTCATTAAAAGTATCACCATCGTTCTCATGAACAGCAGCCATAATACGCGAAGAACCCTCTGCTACTTTGCTTGGTTTTGAAGCAGTACTAACCACATCAGGCCGTTGATTGACTTTTTCTGGAATATCGCGCGCTACTATAAGTACGTCAACTACCATGGCAATTTTTTGTTCTGTGTGCGCGGAGTGGCTTTTAGGTGTTGCAGCTTTACCATAGCCTGCTTTAACTATACTTTGCAGATGATCGGCATTAAATGTACCAATCGAAGGCACCACCATATGCACAATATACCCAGCAGAACTTGGATTTTGTGCAATATCGTAGCCTTTTTGTCGTATGGCTTGTTCCACGGCGTTTTGTAAGCCTTCAATATGTGACTCACCACGTCTTGCGGCAACATAGACAGAAGAGTTTTCAGCTTTATGACTACCAAGGGTAATAGGTTTTGATTGACTAATCAAAACTTGATTTTCAACACTATTTTCCTTAGGTGTGCAAGCAGCAACAAGTAAAAAAACAAAGCATATAAGATATTTCTTAAACTGCATAAAAATTCCTAATTATTTTTCTTAAAGGCTCTAACTATGGTCCAAGCCACTTCATTTTCCAAAGCCTCGGCAGCTTCATTAGCATCCATACTTGTGCCTTGAGATTGAGCAGTTACTCTAGTAGTAAAGGTTTCTCCCTCTTTATCCTCGACATCAACATCAACAACCATTTGCCAAACCTCTTGCTCGCCATTGGCCGAAAGCATACCAATGCTAGCACCCCCCCGACTTTCATCTGATGAACCAATTTGTGTTCCTGAAGTTGTACCAATTAAAGGAGGTAGTGCAACATCTGATGCATCCATAGGTGTATCTACAGTGCCAATTTTAGCAAAACTTTCAACTTCTAATCGTATAGTATAGTCTGCTTGAGAGGCATTATTCGCCAAGCTCATGGAGTGTTCGCTTTGCAACAGTGCTAATAAAAGACCATCAACACCTTCCTTAGCCCGAGTTATATTCTTGCTTATAATATAAACCTTATTTACGCTCTTGGTAAGGGGGATATGTAACGGATTTTCAAGAGTTGCTTTGCTCATATTTGTAGTGATATTTTTGGAGGCACAGCCTACAGATAAAATACAAAAGCATAATATTATAGAAACATAACCATTTAATATAATATTTTTCATAGAAGTGATTTATAAATTTTTTCTTACTTTGTCCAGAAAATCTTAAAAAGTGCAAGCTAGGCCTTGACGAATGAAAAATTTTCCGTATGTTTCTTTTGCCAAAACAATATTGTAACCTCTGCATAAAAGTTTATATTTAAATGACACTGTGTAGAGCACTCTATTGTTATGAAGTATTTTCTTAGGGGTTATCATGGCAAAAAATCTTATTATTGTGGAATCACCTGCCAAGGTGAAGACCATTAAAAAATTTTTAGACTCAAAATATCAAATCCTAGCCAGTGTTGGACATGTGCGAGATTTACCTTCTAGCAACCTAGGAGTTGATGAACAAAATAACTTTGCACCTCAATATGAAGTTATTGAAAACAAACAAAAAGTTGTAAACGATTTACGTTTAGCCGCTGCCAAGGCCGATGTAGTATACTTAGCACCTGACCCAGACCGTGAAGGTGAAGCCATTGCTTGGCATGTTGCTGAACTTATTAAAGATAAAGTAAAAGATATTCAGCGCATCCAATTTAATGAAATTACAGCCAAGGCTGTGCGTGAGGCCTTGGAGCATCCACGTGCACTTAATGTACATCTTTTTGATGCTCAACAAGCAAGACGTATTTTGGACCGTTTGGTTGGTTATAAAATTTCACCTCTATTATGGAAACATGTAAAGCGCGGTATCTCTGCTGGGCGTGTACAGTCAGTGGCCTTACGTCTAATTGTAGAGCGCGAAGAAGAACGTTATGCATTTAAACCAGAAGAATATTGGTTATTTAAAGCTATATTAGCAGCCACTGAACAACCAAGCATTAAGACTGATTTATATAAAGTTGATGGCAAAAAGGCTAAAATATCTAATCAAGATGAAGCTGAAGCTCTAGAAAAATCATTGCAAAATAATCCATTTATTGTGCAAAATATAGAAGAAAAAGAACGCCAAAAGGCCCCTCTGCCGCCCTTTATCACATCCACCTTACAACAAAGTGCCAACCAACGCCACGGCTATGCAGCTAAGCGCACCATGAGTATTGCTCAGCGTCTATATGAAGGTGTGGACCTAGGTGATATGGGTATTACAGCACTTATTACCTATATGCGTACTGACTCAGTACGCATTGCCGACGAAGCAAAGGCTGCTGCTGCTGATTTTATTCTAAAAAACTATGGTAAAGACTATTTACCAGCTAAAGGACGGGTATATAAAACCAAGAGTGGCGCACAAGATGCGCATGAAGCCATACGTCCTGTTGATGTAAATATTACTCCCGACATGATAAAGCCGCACGTAGTACCAGAGCAACACACATTATATAAGCTCATTTGGTCACGTTTTGTTGCTTCACAAATGGCTGCAGCACGCTTCCATGATACTACTGTTAGCATTGAGTGTGCTACAACATTATGGCGCGTTAAAGGTGTACGCATGCTTTTTGCTGGCTGGACGGCCGCTTATCCACGTAGTTCAGAAGATAGTGACGCCGATTTACCACCATTAAAAATTGGGCAGCAGTTAAAGGTTGAGCAATTAACTAAGGAGCAAAAATTCACCCAGCCACCAGCACGCTATACCGAAGCATCCTTGGTGCGTGAACTTGAAGAAAAAGGCATTGGACGTCCTTCTACCTATGCAAGCATTATATCGACCTTACAAGACCGCGATTATGTTACCTTAAAAGAAAAACATTTTTCACCAACGGACCTTGGTAATGTGGTATGCGATCAATTGCGTGAGCATTTTAAGACTTTGATGGATGTGGGATTTACAGCCCAAATGGAAGAAGATCTTGATAAAGTTGCCGATGGTAAACGTGATTGGGTTGAGTTAATGCAAGCCTTTGCCAATGATTTTTCACCTACACTAAGTGCAGCATCTAAAAATATGCAAAGCGTTAAGGGAGGCATAGAAACCAATGTCATATGCCCAGAATGCGAAAAACCCATGTTGATTAAGTTTGGTAAGGCCGGAACTTTTTTAGCTTGCTCTGCTTACCCAGATTGTCGCTATACAACCAATTTCATTCGAGATGAAGATGGTGTTATTACTCCTGTAGCTAGAGAAAAACTAGTCTACGAAGTGGTTGGTAAGTGCCCAGAGTGTGAGGGAGATTTGGTAGTAAAAAAAGCCCGTACTGGCAGCCGTTTTATTGCTTGCACAACATACCCAAAATGCAGCTATACTGCACCATTTTCCACAAAAGTTCCCTGCCCCAATTGCGACAAAGGTACATTGGTGGAAAAAAGCTCCAAACGTGGTAAAATATTTTATGCTTGCGACCAATATCCCAATTGTAATTATGCCTTATGGGACTACCCCATAGCAGAAAAATGCCCTGAATGCTCTTCACCTATTTTAGTGCATAAGGTGTTGCGTGGTGGAGCACGTCAAATATCTTGCCCCGAAAAAACCTGCAAATATATTAAAAAAGACGAAGAAGATTAATTAACCATAAAAACAACTATTAAGGATTAATAAAGGAGTATTATTATGGCAAATCCAATGGTTTTAATAGAAACATCTTCAGGTGACATCTTGGTAGAACTGTTTAGTGAACAAGCACCCAAGACTGTGGCAAATTTCCTTGAGTATGTAGATAGCGAATTTTACGCCAACACAATTTTTCATCGGGTTATTTCTGGATTTATGATCCAAGGTGGCGGTATGGGTGTACGCATGGACGAAAAAGACACCAATGACGCCGTTGAAAATGAAGCTAATAATGGCATTAAGAATGAACGTGGAACCATTGCTATGGCTCGCACCATGGACCCACATAGTGCTACAGCACAATTCTTTATTAATTTAAGTGATAACGATTTCTTAAACCATACCAGCCCAAGCCTAGAAGGTTGGGGTTATTGCGTTTTTGGTAAAGTTGTGGAAGGCATGGACACAGTTGATAAAATAGCTAAGCTAAAAACTAAGGCTGTGGGTATGCATGAAGATGTTCCTGTAGATATGGTAGTTATTACATCGGCCAGTCGTTTTGAGTAATGGTAAGTAAAAACGAGACTGACGCAGCAGATTGCCACTTTTCAACAGCCAAAAATCGGTTCAAAAGTGATAAGATGCAAGGAAGGCGATGTTTTTTACGAAGTGGAGTTTATTAAACATAAATGACCGTAGTCAAAAACGAGACTGACGCAGCAGATTGCCACTTTTCAACCGATTTTAAAAAATAAATATCCTCGAAGGCCCAGTCCCTCGAGGATA
>CAYJDF010000158.1:0-4936 GCA_964368845.1 uncultured Desulfovibrionaceae bacterium | reverse complement strand
GCATTAAGTGCTTATACCACCAAAAATTATCGTATAAATTTTACTTATTGTCAATGAATTAAAATATTTTCTATAAATTTGAATATTTCTATTTTTAAAAATCTCGTGCTAAAGTGAGACTTTTTTTAAGCTGAACATATACTATGCATACCTTATCAAACTTGCCTTAACAAACTTTTGAAAAACAGTAGTTTGCGTTGTTAATATAAAAAATCCAAGCGTTATACTATCTATGATTAATTCCTCTTCTAACGGCTATGCCACTATATGGCAACCTCTGGCCAGTTGCTTATGTATGTGTAATACGCTTGACTCTCTTTATCCTTATGGTTCACATGCTCACCCAATGGCTATGCTTCGCACCCTTTGGGCAGAGCTGCACATCTTGTTTTTTTGCTTCCTCGCATCTTACTATTTTTGAATAGCCTTGCAAAAATCGACTTTTGCAACAAGCTGTTAAGTCAAAAAGATGACTAAAAAAATTAAATCTTCTCCTTTTAGGTAAACTAGAGAAAAATATTATTTAATTTTAGCATGTTGCAACTTTGGAACGACCTTTGCTAAGCCAAGTGTATATTGAATTATAATCTGCCAAGCCGAGCTTAGCAGGAGGTTATTATGAAAGGTTTATATTCATCACAAATACATCTAGTTGGTAAGGTTTTGGACATGCAATTGCAACGCCAAAACGTTATTAACAGTAACTTGGCTAACGTCAATACCCCTAAATACAAGCCCCGCGAACTTGAGTTTGAAGGTGAGCTTCAAAAGGCATTAGGTCTTGATCTTAAAGGTAATATGGCTCGTACTTCCGGTGAACATATGCCCACAGCCTTTAGCGCGGATGGTTTTAGCCCTGAGTGGTTTAAGAAGTTTACGCCGCGCGAAATTCATGGTGAAGATAGGGTAAACCTTGATAAAGAAATGACAAAATTGGCTAAGAACCAATTACATTATACTGCCTTAACCCAAGTTATTCAAAAGAACTTTGAAGGCATTAAAACCATCATACAAGAAGGGAAGCAATAATGGACTTCATGACAGCTCTAGACATTAGTGCTTCTGCCCTTAGTGCAGACCGCACTCAGATGAATGTAATCTCTATGAACTTGGCCAATGCCAAGACTACGCGTACCCCCATGGGTGGTCCATACCGCCGCCGTACCGTAATTAGAGAAGCCACCAATGTGGATGACCCTTTTTCAAAGCATATGCGCTCAGCTCTTGACCGTGAGTTAAAAGGTGTGCGTGTTAGCGCGGTTGCCATGGATGCTCGTCCTTTAAAGCAAGTGTATGAGCCAGGCCACCCCGACGCCAATGCTGAGGGTTATGTGTATTATCCTGACATCAACGTGGTTGAAGAAATGGCTAACTTAATGACAGCTCAGCGCAATTATGAAGCCAACGTATCAACCATGGATGCGGTTAAAAAAATGTATCAAAAAGCCTTAGAGATAGGGCGTTAGGCCATAGGAGTTTACAATGAGTATCAGCGCAGTAGGTATACAGGCTTATAATAAGGCCCTACAAAATTTTGGTCAGACAGAATCACATTTAAAAGAATCCACCTCCATTGGTGGCAATAAAAGTGCTTTTGCTCATGTTTTAGATCAATCCCTTGTGCGTGATAGCGTTGATAAGGGTGAGAACTTTGGCGCGCAGGCTGATTTTATTAAGAGCCGTGTTGCTGAAACTCTACCTGTAGCTAACCCCAATTCTTTTAGTGATACTATGTCGCAAGGCTTTAACAAGTTGCAATCCTTACAGCATGCTAAGGCTGCTGCCATTGATGAATTTGCTTCAGGTCGTAGCCAAAATGTACACGAGCTTATGATTACACTACAAAAAGCCAGTGTTGCCATGAGCTTAACTTCTGCTGTGCGCGGTAAGGTTATTGAAGCTTATAAAGAATTAAGTCGTATTCAATTCTAAGTGAATGTAGTTAAAAATATATATCTAAATTAAACGGAGAAAAGTTATGCCAATGCCAGATTTCAAACAGTACCTTGAAAGAGCTAAAGAGTTTTGGACAAATTTCACCATGACCCAACGTGTAATTATAGCTGGTGTTGCTGTACTTACTATAGCTGGTTTTATAGCGTTAACTGTGTGGATTAACAAACCTAATTATGGCCTGTTGTATTCTAACTTAACTCCGGAAGATGCTAGCAGTGTTGTTACCATGCTGCAAACTGACAATGTACCTTATGAACTCACCAATAATGGTACTACTATCATGGTTCCAGCTGAAAAGGTATATGACTTACGCTTAAAAGTTGCTGGTGAAGGTAACTTGGTTGGTCAAGGCATTGGTTTTGAAATTTTTGACGAAACTAAAGTTGGTCAAACTGACTTTGTACAAAAAGTAAACTATGTTCGCGCTCTACAAGGCGAACTTGCTCGCACCATTTCAGCATTTCCTAATGTAGAAAGTGCTCGTGTTCACTTAGTAATGCCTCAGCGCAGTCTTTTTGTGGAAGAACAACAACAACCTTCTGCATCTGTGGTGCTTAAACTTAAAAATCCTGGCCATGAGCCAGATAGTAAAGAAATCAGCGCTATGGTTAATATGATGCTAATGTCCGTAGAAGGCCTTGATAAAGCACATCTTGCTATTACTGATAATAGTGGTAAAGTACTGTATCGCCCAGAAGAAGACTCTTTAACCGGTATGTCCTCCACTCAGATGGAGCATAAATTACGCGTGCAGCGCGACCTTGAGCGTCGCATTGATGCAATGCTAACACCTGTTTTTGGAGCTGGCAAGGTTGTATCTAAAGTTAATGTGGACATGGATTTTAGTCAAAAAACCATTCGCCGCGAAATATTTGACCCTGAACAAACTGCTGTGCGCTCTGAGCAACGCAGCGAAGAAACTCAACAAGGTCAAGCTAATCTTGAAGCCGGTTCTCCTGATGTTAACTTCCGTGGTGATGGTATAACTGGTTCTGTATCTACCCAAACCGGTAATAGAGAAACTCGCACCACCAACTATGAAATTAATAAAGAAGAA
This sequence comes from uncultured Desulfovibrionaceae bacterium, assembly GCA_964368845.1. Lineage (GTDB taxonomy): Bacteria > Desulfobacterota > Desulfovibrionia > Desulfovibrionales > Desulfovibrionaceae > CAYJAD01. Next base: position 1,923 of record CAYJDF010000158.1, on the reverse strand, counting down.
CAAAATATTATATCCAATGTGGGCGATGTAAAGCGATTAACTGTTGCAGTTATTGTAGATGGCACGTATGAAAAGGTTGACGGTGCATGGACATTTATGCCACGAAGTGCAGAGGAAATTGAGCGCGTGCAATTATTAGTTGCCAACGCTGTGGGTCTTGATAAGACACGTGGTGACGCATTAGAAGTAAGTTCAGTACCGTTTACTGACTCAGCACCACCTGCAGACCCCAATATGGCTGATGTTATTGCAGACTATGCAGATCGTCTTGGTAAGCCATTACTTAATGCATTGCTTGCTTTCCTCTTCCTTATGTTGGTAGTGCGTCCAGTAGTGCTTGCTTTAATTCGTCCAAAGGTTGAAGCTGGGGAAGTTATTGAAGGACTTGAAGGCTTACCTTCTGCTGAAGAACAGCTTGCTCTTTATGAGTCGCTTGAAGCAGCTGCACGCGAAGAAGGCGCCACTGATGATTTAGTTGATGAAGACGACGATCTTATGCTCTTCAAAGATATTGAAGCCCTTAGAGTGCATATCTTTAACCTATCTGAACAGCATATGGATCAAGTAATTTCCATAGTGAGAGGTTGGATAAAAGATGGCGAACCAGTCCGAGCTTAGTGCCCTAACAGCTGCTGCAAAACAAGGTGATGAACAAGCTATATCACGCCTTAAAGCAATGCGCAAAGCGCAAAAAGAAAGCTCACGCCGGACAGAAGAGCTTAGACTACGCCTCTTGCAACTTACTGACAGACATTGGGAACAAGCCGTAAGTATATTGAAAGGCTGGATGAACAAAGATTAAAGACTTCCTGCACATTTAATTGTGCAGGGTCTTTTAATGACAGATATAAAAGTTTAGTATATAATATTTACACATTGCCAAAAAATTGACTATGCTTTTTAGGGACAGGCTAAAGGGGAGGAGAAATGGAGCTAAACGGCCAACAAAAAATAGCAGTGCTATTACTTGCTATGGGCGATAAGTTTACTTCCGATGTGTTTAAACGCATGGATCGTCAAGAAATTGCTACTATATCAAAAACCATTGTAGACCTTGATCCTGTGCCCAAGGAAATTGTTGAGGAAGTAATGCGCGAATTCCACGATGCCCTTGTGGAAGGTGTGGACATGATTTCCGGCGGTTCAGACATACTTAAACGCTTGCTTACTAAAAATGTGGACCCAGAAACTGCTAAATATATTATGGATTCATTAAACTTGAATGCAGGCCCTGCACCGTTTCGTGAGCTTGAACAAGTTAGCCCTAGACTTTTATCGCAAATACTTCGCAATGAACACCCTCAAACCTTGGCCCTTATCCTTGGTCACCTTCACTCAGACCAAGCTGCTAACCTACTTGTAAACTTGCCAGCTGGTGTGCGCCCAGAAGTTCTTATGCGCTTAGCCAGACTTGAAGCAGTACCAGAGGATATGCTCATGGAAGTGGATAAAGTGTTACAAAGTCAACTTATTGCTATGGGCGGTAAGGAAGGCAAAAAAGTTGGTGGTGTACAATCTGTTGCTGAAATTCTTAACGCCGTTGACCGTGCCACCGAAGAAGAAGTACTTGCAGAAATTGAAGAAGATTCTGCACAAATGGCTGAAGATATACGTAACCTTATGTTCGTATTTGATGATTGTCGCTCCCTTGATGATAAGAGTGTTCGTGAAATTCTTAAAGAAATTTCCAACGAAGACCTCACCATGGCTATGCGTGGAGCCAATGATGAGCTTAAAGAAAAGTTCTTTGGTAATATGTCCGAGCGCGCTTCAGCCATGATTCGCGAAGAACTTGACTTCATGGGCCCAACTAAACTTTCTGATGTGGAAGCCGCCCAGCAAAATGTAGTACGTGTTGTACGTAGACTTGAAGGTGAGGGTAAGATAACTATTAATAGGGGTGGTGGTGATGTATTCGTTTAG
>CAYJDF010000157.1:0-4952 GCA_964368845.1 uncultured Desulfovibrionaceae bacterium | reverse complement strand
TGGCGGCTTATTTTCAAAAGACAATTACCTGGCTTAGATAGCCAAAATAATAATGTTAGTTAGGGAGTTTTTATGAGTGATACTTTTCCTCTAGTTGTTTCCATTACCTCTGGCAAGGGGGGCGTTGGCAAGACCAATTTGTCAGTAAACCTTGCTGTAGAGCTTGCAAAACGTGGTAAGCGCGTGGTGCTATTGGATGCGGACTTGGGTCTTGCTAATGTGGATGTGCTCCTTGGTCTAACACCACAAAAAAACCTTTTCCACCTCTTTCACGAAGGCGCAAGCATTAGAGATATTTTATTTCAAACTCCCTATGGTTTTTCTATTCTACCGGCTTCGTCAGGTATGAGTGAAATGCTCTCCTTAGATACAGGACAAAAATTAGAATTACTTGAAGCAGTAGATGCACTGGAAAAAGAAGTTGATTTCATGCTTGTGGATACAGGAGCTGGTATTAATGATAATGTATTATATTTTAACCTAGCCGCTCAAGAACGCCTTGTAGTGTTAACTCCAGAGCCTACTTCCTTAACTGACGCCTATGCCTTAATTAAAGTGTTAAAGACCACTCATGGAGTCGAACACTTCAAAATAATCATAAACATGGCCCAAGACATACGTATAGCAAAGGATGTTTTCAGCCGCCTATATCAAGCTTGTGAACATTTTCTAAGTAATGTTTCCTTGGATCTTGTGGGTATTGTTCCGCGTGACATTACTGTGCGTCACTCTGTGGTGCATCAACTGCCCATTTGTGTAAATAATGATAAATGCCCAGCTGCCGTTGCCATTCAAAGTATAGCTGACAATATGCTTGAATGGGATGTGGCCAAGCACCTTGATGGAAATATTAAGTTTTTCTGGAAACATCTTTTATTTCAGCAATAGAGGATTAATATTGTAATAATAATTTTAATTGTTAATGCATACTCCAAGTCTCACCATAAAGTGAGGATATAATTATGAGTGAAGTTAGAGCAAAAAAATATGAGCTCCCACCTTGGGAAGTGATGGAATCAGGCCACACAATTTGGTGCGACTTCTCACCTGCAGAACAAGAAAGCATTGTGCGCCACTACGCGCCCAAGATACGCTATCTTGCCCTACGTATTAAGGCCAAGTTGCCTAAAAATATTGAACTTGGTGAGATGATTAGTGCAGGAACCTTAGGACTTATGGAGGCTCTAGGTAAATTTAAACCGCAGCTTGGAGTGCGCTTTGACTCATATGCCGAAAACCGTATTCGTGGAGCAATGCTTGATGAACTACGCAAACTAGACTGGTTCCCACGCTCACTAAGACAAAGGGTGCGCCAAATAGATAATGCATTGCGCAGCGTTGAGCATGAACATGGACGCCAAGCTACAGAAGAAGAATTACAACAAATTACAGGACTTACCCAACAAGAAGTGCGGCATGGTCTTGAAGCTTTGCACAATCAACTTTGGGTTTCTTTGGATGCGGTGCAAGATGTGGTTAGCGGTGATGGCAAGTCACAAGATGAACCATATCAAGCTACGGCCATGCGTGAAATGGTTGAGCGTATAGCCCCCCTCATTGATACATTGACACCAAGAGAAAAGCTGGTATTATCGCTTTATTACAGTGATGAATTGAATATGCGTGAAACAGCAGAAGTGCTTGGTATTACCGAAGGACGCGTCTCTCAACTTCATTCACAAGCTTTGCGTAGGTTGCGCCAGGCGTTTTTTGATAATTATGGTAAATCTGAATTGGTATAAACAACTTACCTATTAGGGGGAATTATGGCATATGATACCGATATGCGAGTTCTGATTGTGGATGACTTTTCAACCATGCGTCGTATTGTACGCAATATTTTGCGCCAGCTAGGCTTTAACAATGTGGTAGAGGCCGATGATGGTAGTACTGCATGGGAAGTGCTAAATCGTGAAAAGATTGACTTTATCGTATCTGACTGGAACATGCCAGAAATGACCGGTATTGAATTGCTTCGCAAAGTACGCGCCAGTGAGCAATTTGGAAAGTTGCCATTTCTTATGGTTACTGCAGAAGCACAACAAGAAAATATTTTAGAAGCCGTACAGGCAGGTGTCTCTAATTATATTGTAAAGCCTTTCACGGCTGATACAATGAAGCAAAAAATTGATAAAATATTCCCATAGGTAAATTTATTTTATCTATAACAATTTTTGCTTTAAAACATTGACCCATTACGAAAATTAAAACTTAAACAGCTTTTATTGGAAGGGTTTTTGTGTCCGAAGTTCAAGAAAAAACGCAAGATGAAGCTAGCTCTCCAGAAATAGAGGTTAGCTCTAAAGCCAATGAAAAAGTGGCCCTTGATATAGAAGGTGCTGACTTTCTTGAAGATGACAAAGAAGAGGAACAAGAAGAACAAGAAGAGCAAGAAAGCCTTGAGGAAGGTGGGGAACAAAAAGAAGAAGAGGAAAAAGGCGGCAGTAAAAAGAAAAAAATTATTATTATAGGCGCTGTTGCACTTTTGCTTTTAATAGCTGGCGGTGCTGGATGGTGGTTCTTTTTACGCACTCCCCCTCCTCCACCAATAGAACCAGAGATTATTCGCGTTCCTAAAGTTCCTGAAACACCACCTATACCTGACGAATATATTGTATCGTTTGAACCATTTTGGGTTCCGTACAATGATGCAGAACTTGGTGAAGTATTCTTAGTTTGTAAGTTTGGCTTGGTCACTAAAAATGAGCAACTTATGCAAGAAGCGCAAAATAAAATGGTTCTTTTGCGCGATGCGGTTTATTACTACCTTGTAAATAAGCCTCATCACTTCTTGGTTGACCCTGCCAATGTGGCAACCATAAAAAATGATCTTACTTCTGTTTTTGGCGGCTATTTAGTTAGTGGAAAAATTGACGATATGCTATTTGAGAGTTATTTAGGAAAATAGGAAGATGAATTAAGACATTTTAATAATCAGCGCGAAACCTAAGGAGCAATATTATGACAATAGATGCAACTATTGCAGTGCTTTATGCTCAAACTGGTTTTACAGGTAGAGCAGCACATGATGCTTCAACTGGGCCACAAGCAGCCCTTGCCATGTCGCGCGCCATTGCTAATGAAATGTCTAAGCTTGAAAAACAGCAAATTCAATCTGTAGAAGCTGGAGATGAATCTCGCGTTGCAGATAATAATGCCAAGGATGGCCGAAGTAACGGGCAGTTTGGTAGCCGCAGGCGTAAGCGTCAAGCCTTAGAAGAAAATGATGAGCCCTCAACCCCTACCACACCTCATGTAGGTAACTTTCTAAACATTAAGGTATAATAAATGCTTTCTTTGTGGGCGATCATACTTTTTTCTGTCATCGAACTGCTCTTGCTTGGGTCTATTGTTTTCTTTTTTATACGCCTAAAACGCTCCGAAAATTTGATGCAAACTTTGCAAGGCAATCAAGAATTATTGCTTGCAAGACTACAACATAATGCAGAGCTTGAGCGCGAACTTGTAGCAAGCTTTGCTCAACGCCAAGCAGAGCTACGTAGTCTTGACCAAAAGATAGAAGAACGCGCCGAGGAGTTGCGCCGACTTGTTTCTCAGGCCGAAGGAATTTCCCGCTCGCCCCAGTTTTTACGCGAACTTATCTTAAATCAACGTAGTCGTGGACTTAGCGCTAAACAAATTGCCAAAAATGCAGGCCTTACCGTTGACGAAGTTGAACTTATCCTAGCACAAGCTTAACCCCTAAGCTATCAAAATGATAAAATTATTATTATCCTGCATTATTTTATTCCTTGGCATGTATCCTTTAGCCAAGATTAGGAAAAATATTATCACCGAAAATGAACTTTATGGTATTTTTCTTGGCAACTATATATATTTTATACATTATTTGCTTATTGTATCATGCATTCTTTGCATAATACATTATATTTTTTTTCCTATACCCAAAAAAACTCTCTGCATCATTATTGCTCTTAGCTTAATGATTGTAGGCTGCATCGGGTATTATAATTATAGAAATACAGTCATTACATATACAAAAATTGCCATTGAAAAATCAGCACAGGTAGATAGTTTAAAAATTGCCTTTATTGCCGACCTTCACTTAACCACCACATCAAATAAGAATTTATTTGCAGACATGGTAGAAAAGATTAATTTTCAAGAGCCTGATATAGTTATTTTTGGTGGTGATATTTTACAAAATAGCCATACAAAGATAATAGATAACTATGCAAAAATATTTAAGCCATTAAAAGCCAAGTATGGGGTCTATGCAATCTTAGGTAATCATGAATATTATGGCAATGACATTAAAGAAAATATTAATTATTTACAATCTATTGGGATTCAAGTGGTACGCGATACAGTCTTAAATATTGCTGGAGTCAATTTTATTGCCAGAGATGATATTAGGAGAGATTATGTAGATGGTGAAAGAAAAAGCCTTAAAGAACTTTTTAAATACCATAATATAACTTTGGATACACCAAATATTGTCATTGACCACAACCCCCAAAGCATACCTGAAAGTGTTCTTCAAAAAGCAGACCTACAACTTTCGGCTCACACCCATGGCGGGCAGTTTTTCCCCTATAATTTATTGCTAAAAACACGCTTTGCTAACGCATATGGATATAAGCAAATTGAAAGTTTACATACTATTGTCACTTCTGGTGTTGGGGTTGGATTTTGGAAAATAGTTGGCCCATGGCAAATGCCATATCGCCTTGGTACACGCAGCGAAATAAATATAGTACAAGTAGATTTTATTAAAAAGAATAGTCACTAAACATTGTCATGTATTATCTCAAGTTAATACCATAATTAACACTTTTAATGCAAAAATTAAAGTTGCACCTTTTTTATTAAATAGATATGATAACAAATTCATATGCAAGGATTTGCCTTGTAAATTCCTAAACTGCTGTTTATTTTGGAGGCATTATGTTTTTTGAATCCATAGCCTATGCCATGGGTCCACCTGCTGC
>CAYJDF010000156.1:0-4987 GCA_964368845.1 uncultured Desulfovibrionaceae bacterium | reverse complement strand
AGTTTTTTTTGGAAGGGGTCTGGGGAAACTCTTTTTTGTTCACAAAAAAGGTTTCCCCGAAAAATTAACACCTTACAAACAAAGTGCAAAGGGAAAAAAAGAAAAATATGAATGAAGAATTAAGCTTAGCAAATTTTAAACCAGACTTCACCAAGAGCAATGGCCTTTTAGCCGCCATTGCTCAAGACCATATCACCAAGGAGGTTCTCATGCTTGCTTGGATGAACGAAGAAGCATGGGAGCAAACCCTTGCCACAGGTGAAGTGCATTATTATAGCCGTAGCCGCAAAAGTCTCTGGCATAAAGGCGCAACATCAGGTCATGTGCAAATTATACACTCCATTCGACTTGACTGTGACAGCGATGCTGTTATCTTGCTGGTGGAGCAAAAAGGAGGAGCTGCTTGTCACAAAGGTTACCGCTCTTGCTTTTATCGTGAACTAAAGCATGGTGAGCTTAATCAATGCGCACCATTAGTATTTGATCCTAAGGAGATATATAAATGAGTACGGAAAAGTTAAAGCTTGGCGTGCCTAAGGGCTCACTTGAAGATGCTACCATAAATCTTTTTGAGCGCGCTGGCTGGCGCATACGCAAGCACCACCGTAATTATTTTCCAGATATTAATGACCCAGAAATTACTGCATCGCTTTGCCGAACCCAGGAAATTGGGCGCTATGTAATGGATGGCGTTTTGGATGTGGGTCTTGCCGGACTTGATTGGCTTGTGGAAACCAACACCATGGACCATGTGGTTAAGATTTCTGATCTGGTATACTCCAAATCGTCCAACCGCCCTGCCCGTTGGGTCTTGGCTGTAGCTGGTGATTCTCCATATTATAAGCCAGAAGATTTAGCTGGTAAACGCATTGCTACAGAGCTTGAAGGCATTACCGAACAATACTTTAAAAAGCGTGGTATTGACGTCAATGTATTTTATTCATGGGGTGCTACAGAGGCCAAGGTAGTTGAAGGCTTAGCTGACGGCATTGTGGAAGTTACAGAAACAGGCACGACCATTCGTGCCCATGGCTTACGTATTATTGATGAAGTAATGTGTAGCAATACCGTATTGGTTGCTAATAAAGATGCTTGGGCTAATCCATTTAAGCGCGCCAAGATAGAACAAATTGACTTACTTTTGCGCGGTTCATTACGTGCAGAAGGCTTGGTTTGTTTAAAGTTAAATGCTCCGGCAAGTAATCTTGATGCATTGCTTGATTTATTGCCAGCTCTTAATTCACCTACGGTTTCGCCTTTGCGTGATACCAATTGGCTTTCGGTTGAAACTGTGGTGGGTACTGACATTGTGCGTGACTTAATACCCAAATTACGGTCTGCTGGTGCTGAAGGCATTATTGAATATGCCTTAAATAAAGTAATATAAATTTTATCATGGGGAATAATAGTGGATAAGCCTGATTCATCTCAAACTTTTTTGGACTCATTACCAGAACTCTTGCCTAATGAGCGTTTTGTTTTTGCCTGCAACGAGACTGTACCGTGTTTTAATCGTTGTTGTGCAGAACTCACTCTACCTCTAACACCTTACGATGTATTGCGTATTTGTAGTAATACTGAGATGAAAAGCGATGAATTCTTAAAAACATATACGCAAATGCGTACATTTCCAGACACAGGCTTTCCACTACCATTACTTAAAATGCAAGCTAGACCAGATGAGCCTTGCCACTTTGTAACCCCTGCTGGTTGTTCAATATATGAAGATAGGCCAGGTGCTTGTCGTACCTACCCATTAGGTCGTGGTACTAAGGTTGATAAAGACGGGTCTGTTATTGAGCGATTTTTCATTGTGCAAGAAGAGCATTGCCGTGGTTTTGATACTGGTCATGCTTGGACTGCACAAGAATGGCTACGCGACCAAGGTCTTGAGCCTTATAATGAGTTTAACGATAGTTATATGCGCATTATGGCTAAAGTTAAGGAAACAGGTGAGCCTGTATCTCCAAAAATGGCTACCATGATTATACTATGTCTATATCAACTAGATAGATTTAGAAATTTTTTAGGCGAAATGAAAATTTTTTCCAAGCTTGAAATTGAAACAAAACGCTGTGAACTCATCATGGCTGATGATGAACAATGTCTTATATTTGCCATGGAATGGCTAGAATTAGTAATTTTTGGAACATGTGCCACATTAAAGCGCAAGGCATAAGCCTTTCACACCCAAAAGTCATTGCAGCCAGCCCTCTATGCGCTGAGCTTGCTAAGTTGCGTGCAAAAAATAGGCATATAAAAATTGTATTTACCAATGGTTGCTACGACATTCTACACCCAGGACATGTGGATTTATTAACAAGAGCCAAAGCACTGGGCGATATTTTAATTCTTGCCCTAAATACCGATGCCTCAGTTAAAAGCCTAAACAAAGGGCCACATCGCCCCGTAAACCCATTATCTATACGCTCTTTTATGGCCGCACATCTAAGTAGTGTGGATTTTGTAACTAGCTTTGATGATTCAACCCCATATGCTTTAATAGAGCAAATCAAACCAGATGTATTAGTGAAAGGTGGAGATTGGCCCATAGAAAACATTGTGGGTAGCGATTTGGTGCAAGCATATGGAGGACAAGTATTTAGCCTGCCCTTACTTGCGGACTTTTCAACCACTAATATAATTAAGTATATTAACCAATATAACACATAACATAATAGCAATATGCAACGCCTAAAATTAAACATATCCTATGTAGGAACTCAATATTGCGGCTGGCAAATTCAAGATAATGCCTCCACCATACAAGGTGAGCTTGAAAAAGTACTTGAATTGATTCTTGGTGAGCCTGTGCGCGTTCATGGAGCAGGACGCACCGATAGCGGTGTGCATGCTGAAGGTCAAGTGGCTCATGTAGACATACCAACTCACAAAGCAGAACTTGACTGGCAGCGCATTTTCAATACCAACCTACCGGACGATATATGTGTACACGGCATTGAGTTAGTCCACCCTGAGTTTCATAGCCGCTTTGACGCCAAGAGTAAAACCTACAACTATACTTTTTGGACCGATAAGGCTTATATGCCCCCTCGACTAAAGCCCTTTGCTTGGAGTTGCGGCCCATTAGATATAAAGTCCATGCAAATAGCCTTAGGACATTTACGTGGACGACATGATTTTGCATGTTTCCAAAATGCAGGCACCGATATAGAAGACACCACGCGCTTTATATATGGAGCAAGCTTAGAGCAAACTTGCCCTTGGCTACCAACAAAATATCATCCTCAAGTGCTAACCCTAAGCATTAACGCCAATGGTTTTTTAAAACAAATGGTGCGCAATATTGCAGGACTTCTTGTGGCTGTTGGCAGAAATAATTTTGATGAACAAGATGTGCCCTCCCTCATAGCAAGTGGTATACGCAAAAATGCTCCAAGCACAGCTCCGGCTTGTGGTTTGAGCTTACAAAAGGTAATATACCCAAAATAATATTTTATAAAATCAGCTATATAAATAATTTTAAAATTAATTTGCTTCAAACCTAAAAAATAGGTTGTGCGCTCAAACAATTTGTGATATTACGCACAATATTAAAGCATGACAAATAGAGTGATTTATGCTATGTGCCAAGCTGGTTAAAGCATAACTAAGAATTACTTCTTTTTGTATGTACTTATCATAGATAAAAGTATTAATAATATATGTGCCATGCTGGCGCGAAGGAGAATATTATGGCAAAGATGAAAACTATGGATGGCAATACCGCCACAACACACATTGCCTACGCCCTGTCTGACGCGGCGGCAATTTTCCCCATTACCCCATCTTCTGTGATGGGCGAACTTGCGGACGATTGGGCCGCAGCAGGACGCAAAAACCTCATGGGCCAAAAGGTTGTAGTGCGCGAAATGCAATCTGAAGCTGGTGCTGCAGGTGCTGTACACGGATCACTAGCTGCCGGAGCTTTGACCACCACCTTTACGGCTTCACAAGGTCTTTTGCTCATGGTTCCAAATATGTACAAAATTTCTGGCGAACTTTTGCCCGGTGTTTTCCACGTTTCTGCACGCGCTTTAGCAGCCCACGCCCTTTCAATATTTGGTGATCACCAAGACGTTATGGCCTGTCGTCAAACTGGCTTTGCCATGCTTACTTCTGCCTCAGTACAAGAAGCCATGGATTTAGCTTTGGTTTCACACTTAGCAGCCATTGAGTCTTCTGTACCATTTTTACACTTCTTTGATGGTTTCCGTACCTCTCACGAAGTTCAAAAAATTGAAGTTATTGATTATGAAGATATTGTTCCGCTAGTTAACTGGGAAAAAGTTGAGGAGTTTCGCAGCAATGCCATGAACCCTGAACACCCACATATTAGAGGTACAGCTCAAAATCCTGATATTTACTTCCAAAACCGTGAAGCTGCCAACCTTTTCTATGATGCTGTTCCTGGCATAGTCATTGAGAGCATGAAAAAAGTTGCTTCCATCACCGGACGTAATTATAAACTATTTGACTATGTGGGCCACCCCGAAGCTGACCGCATTGTTATCACCATGGGTTCTTCGTGTGAAGTTATTGAAGAAACAGTCGATTATTTAAATAACACTCTTGGTCAACGTGTAGGTTTGGTAAAGGTTCGCTTGTTCCGTCCTTTCTCAACCGAGCATCTCTTACGCGCCATCCCAGCCACTGCAAGCACCATTACCGTGCTAGATCGCACCAAGGAACCAGGTTCACTTGGTGAGCCACTATATCAAGACGTATGCACTGCATACCTTGAACGCGGTGAAATCCCAACCATTGTTGGTGGTCGTTATGGTCTTGGTTCTAAAGACTTTACCCCAGCCATGGCTAAGGCTGTTTTTGATAACATGCTTTCTGCTGGGCCAAAAAATCACTTCACCGTAGGCATTGTAGATGACGTTTCCTTTACATCACTTGACGTAGAAGAAGAAATTTCAACCGTTCCTGCTGGTACAGTACAATGTAAATTCTTTGGCCTTGGTGCTGATGGAACAGTTGG
>CAYJDF010000155.1:0-5009 GCA_964368845.1 uncultured Desulfovibrionaceae bacterium | reverse complement strand
GCCCCCGCAGGGGCTTTCCAAATTTTTCGTGTTATTTGCAAAGCAAATAACCTTGTTGTATTGCCTGTCCAAATAAATCCTGCTAAAAAAATATTTGAAAGACGTTTTTTTTATGGCATAAAAAATACAAAAATGCAATACTAAAAAAAATATATTCAGGAGTTTGTATGAGCAAGTTCTACAACTACGTATTAAGTATTGATTTAGGTATATCCTCCATAGGTACAGCCCTATTACAAATAAATAAAAATGGAGATGCAATTCAAGTACTTGACTCTGGTGTACGAATATTTGAAATACCTTTAGGGGGTGCAGACCGCAGAGAGGCTAGGCAAACTCGAAACACCTTAGACCACCGCAAGAGTCGTTTGCGCAAGCTAAAACACTTACTACAAGCAAATGATATTTTACCTAATAATAAGGATGAGTATAAAACTCTTATGTCTTACTCACCTTATAGGTTACGAGCACATGGAGCCAAGAAGCAATTTGACAATTTGCACGAATTAGGCCGATGTTTAATGCATATGGCAAAATTTCGTGGGGCGGGATTTTTAGGACAACTTGAAGATGAAAGTGACATAAATGTTCAAAACAGTACAACTAACTCTGAAAAATCAAAAACTCCCAAAACCGAAGGGTTTTACCGTTCCCTTGAGCGTATAGTATCTAGTGAGAAAATAACACTAGGTGAATTTTTCTTTCGTCGCTTAAGCAAAAAAGAAAATAGTGAAAGATGCATAAGGCGAAGAAAAAGGTTTATAGAGCAAAAACTTGTGGATTATGCCGTGCCACGATTTTTAGTAAAAAATGACTTTAATGCTATTTGGGAAACACAAAATAAACACTATAAGCTAACCGAACGTCTTAAAGAAGAAGTTTCCAAAATCATCTTTGATGAAAAAGGACACGCTCCATACGCCAATGGTGTGTGCTCACTTGACCCTGATAGCATGGAAGTACGCCTACCCAAGATGCACAGGCTTGCAGAAGAAAAAAGAATTTATGAACAAGTTAATAATTTGAGATACCAAACTTCAATAAGTGAGAATTCACTTACTAAGGATATGAGAGATGCGCTTATTAAGTGTGCTATGAACGGAGAAATTTTAACAAAATCTTTTGTTAAAGAGCAAATACAAAAGTATACTAATGAAAAAATTACTCGTATAAATATGGAAGGTGAAACTTCAAAAATAAAGCCCCTTAGTCACATTGCGGCCTTTGCGAACATCCCACATTGGAAAAAACTTGCAGATGTAGAAAAAGACAATTTACTCGAATTTATCGCAGAACCAAAAGTAAATAATATTGACCCACACGCAAGGCTTATGCCTGAAGAAGCTTTTTTGCAAGAGTGCATTAAGCGTCTACATATTAAAGATGAAAAAGCATTTGATATTATAGCTAAATGTATTTCGCTACTTCCTAAAGACAGAACAACCCTTGGAAAGACAGCCACAACTCGCATATTGCAAAAACTAAAAGATGGTATTTGTTCAACTGAAAATGACCAAAATACATGGCAACCCCTATCTTATCGAACTGCCGCTAATTTATGCGGCTACAAAGCTGAGGAAGAAAAACACCGTGAACAGGCTGAAACTAAAGATAAGCTACCCTATTATGGTGAAGTTTTACGTCATGATGTAACACCTGTGCACCCTTGGCATGTTAACCAAGCTAACGAGCTTGAAGTAAAATACGGTCGCATACCCAACCCAGTTGTACATGTTGCCCTTAACCAACTGAGAAAAGTAATAAATGAAATTATATTTCTCTATGGTAAACCAAAGCGAATTCATATTGAATTTGCTCGTGAATTTGGTTTATCTGCAAAGAAAAGAGATGAAATTTTTAGAGAACAACAAGAAAGAGCTAAAGAAAATGAAAAAATCAATCAAGAATTACAAAAACTTGGTTTAAGTATCACAAGAAAAAATCGTACAAAGTATCGTCTTTGGAAAGAGCAAGGGCAAAATGATATATACACATTAGACCCAATCCAGGCATCTGAATTTAATAATTGCGAGATTGACCATATTATACCTCAAGCCATTGGCGGTACAGATACCTTTGTAAACCTAGCACTCACAAAGGTTAATTCAGAAAAAAGCAATGCATATGCTTATGATTTTATACAAATTTACTCACCTGACAAGTGGCAACATATTTTAAAATTTATAAGCGGAAACAACTATCCATCAGCTAAAAAATGGCGTTTTTTAGAAAGCGCGAAAGATCGTTTTGAAACCATGGGAGACGAAGAACAAACCGACCACCGCATGAGTGATACAAGTTATATGGCAAAAATGGCCAAAAGATATTTATCAGTAATCTGCGCAGACATTGTACCAATAAGAGGAGCAATTACTGCAAAAATGCGCCACTTGTGGGGGCTTGATGGATTAGAATACGAGCTTATGGACTTACCAGTTTATAAAGAGCTAAGAGATGATGCAGGACAAATATTATATGGTGATAATAACTATCCCTTACCCAATCCAGCATGGAAAGCTAAACCACGCATTGACCACAGGCATCACGCTCTTGATGCTATTGTCCTTGGATGTATTAGGCGAAACATGGTGCAAGCTTTAACTCGGGCAGAACGAAGAGGAGAAAAAATAAAAGATTATCCGCCACCATTTGGAGTAACCACAGCAGACTTTAGACAATATGTACTTGAAGTTTTACAAAAAATTAAAGTTTCGCCCAAGGCAGAACATGGGCTAGAAGGCCAACTACACGATGCTACAAAGTATCGTAAAATCTGTAAGCTTGAAAAAGACAACAGCAAATATGTAATCACCTATCAGCGTGAATTTACTAACATAAAAAGCAAAAAAGATGTAGAAAACATTGTTTTTGCTTTGTCGCAATCTTTCCCAAAAGATAAAGATATTATTCTTAATTTACAGGACAAATGTATTTGGCAACGTAATAGAATACAAAGTTTTTATCCCCAAGCAGAAGTTGACTTACAAAATATTAATAAACAACGTCATGCAAATGGCGAAAAAGAAACAAAAATCACTGACGAAGCCGTAGTCTTACAAGCAATTAAGCTTGCACAATCTGATAAAAATAAAAGTATTGGTTTTACCTATCAAACTGTGGATGTGAAAACTCTAGTTGCCATTTGTGAGAAGAGAGAATGTGGATTTGAACCTAAGAATAATTTTAGGGTTGATTTTTATGTTACACACGATGGAAAAATTGGCTGGGAATGTATTACTCGCTTTCATGCAAATCAAAAAAACTTTGTTCCGCAATGGGTAACAAATAATTATAAATTATTATGGAGTTTATGGAAGGGAGACGTGCTAGAGTTGACTATAGATGCTGACTTCAAAGCCAAGTATAAAATCCCTTTATTCGTGGGAAAACATTTATTCAAAGTACAAAAATTTTCCAACAATGTTATGCAAATTAATAAATTAAACGATGCTCGTGCCTTAAAAGAAATAGATTTTCAGAAACGTTGGGTCTCAGGTGAAAAAGGTTTAACTTTTTACGCCCAATCCCAAGCACGAAAAGTAGAGCTTACATCATTTGGCAAGGTCTACCGCAAACATTCAAAACTGTGGCATGGCAAAAAAAAGACGGCTACCAAATAAGCCCACAGCGTATACCATTATGTGGGTGCTTGTTATGTTTGACCTTCCTGTAGGAAGCAAAGTTGAAATGCGCAGGGCTACACGCTTTCGCAATAGCCTCTTAAAGCTTGGCTTTGTGCGTAAGCAATTTTCTGTCTATATGCGACATTGTGAAAGCATGGAAAAGGCACAAAGAATAGCCAAACAAGTAGGACATTGCTTGGTTGAAAACGGTGTGGTTTCTGTAATGTTTGTTACAGATAGGCAATATGGATTAACAAAAAATTTTTTTGGCCAAACTCGTAAACGTAACGCAAGTCAAGAGCTCAAAGATAAAGGGCAGTTGTTTTTATTTTAACTACAACATTTTAGGAAGCGGCAAAAGCGAGGCGTCCTTTTGCGTAAAGCATTTTGCAAGGCCAAACGCCATTCGTGAAGCAATAGAAGCAAGGTTATGCTCCTCTCCACAAAAAGGTAGAGGGGTTGATAATATTTGCGCTAGTATTTTTTTATCCTTTGGTTCTAGCTTGTTAACAGTAGATGAAACATTACATGAATATACAAGTTCATCCACAAAAGGACGCAAAGGTTCCATCATATCATCAGCAAGAGCGCAGGCATTATACACATTATGATGATGTATACCTAGCAAAGGCAAAAGACCAGCACCACATATAGCTCTAGCACAGGACGCACGAACAACAGCATATCCATAATTCAAAAAAATATTTACACCACTACCCTCTTGATGACGTATAAAACCTTTCCCCATCAACGCAGGCCAGTACAGTCTTGCAGCTTGCCCCTCTTTATTATCACTATCACCAGAACTAACTTTTTGCGACAAAAGCTTAACCTGCTTGCAAACATGCGAGTCTTTATTAAGCTTTTCTAGCAAACATGATTGATTATATATTTTGACTGAAATAATATTTTTCCAAATTTGCTTTTGTAAAACAGCAGAAACATCCATTTGCGCCTTTACAATGGGCAAAGATTTATAATGCTTTGTATTTGGCAAGACTGTTGAAATGGGGAGATATTTAGAGTCACAAATAATCACAGGTATATTATTTTCAGCCATAGCAACCAAAAAATTCTTTGATAGGGAAATTCCATGACCGCTTAATACTACACTGGCAAGGCTATCTATAGGCACTTCACCTAAGGTTTTGCTATTTTCCTCAACAACCACTAAACCTCTTCGTATGCAAAGGTGCCTACCATTTTCCGCAATTTCAAGAAGATAACCAGCCATAATATCTCCTGCAAAAAATAAAGAATTTATTCATATTCATCATGATAAAAACAAATTTTTCCAAGCCAAAACATGTTGTTTTTCATATGAATACAACATGTTTTGGCTTAGACATTTTAGCAGGATTTAATTAGACAGGCAACTACAACTGC
>CAYJDF010000154.1:2583-5058 GCA_964368845.1 uncultured Desulfovibrionaceae bacterium | reverse complement strand
CTTGGTTGATATTTAGCAACCTGTGTACCTTGGTGGTGACCACTAAAGGATACAAGCAGAGCCATGATGAGCGTAAATGGAGCTGCCATACGAAAAGCTCGACCAAAGAAGTCTATATTGCTTTTGCGTAGTAAATGCCAGGCACATACGCCAAGTACAAAAAATCCGCCCAACATCCATGCGGAAATGATGGTGTGGAAATATTGACCTATGGCATAAGGGTTACTTATAACAGTAAAAAAGTTTTCAAGTTCGGCGCGGCCATTACGTATTACATAACCCACAGGGTTTTGCATAAAGCCATTAGCAATAATAATCCAAAAAGCGGAAACATTACCGGCTATGGCTACCATGTATATGGCAAATAAGTGAACTTTCTTGCTAACTTTTTTCCAACCAAAAATCCACACTGCTAAGAAGGTGGACTCAAGGAAGAAGGCCACAGTGGCTTCAACAGCTAGTAATGAACCAAAAATGTCACCTACAAATTCAGAGTAGCGCGACCAGTTAGTTCCAAATTGAAACTCTAAGGTAATACCAGTAACAACACCTAGGGTGAAGTTAATAACAAAGAGTTTGCCCCAGAATTGGGCTTGTTTTTTCCAAAAGTCGTCACCTGTGCGGACATAGCGAGTCTCCATCCAAGCGATGAAAATAGAAAGACCCAAGGTGAGCGGCACAAAGATAAAGTGAAAGAAAACGGCTACGGCAAATTGTAACCGCGATAATAAGACAACATCCATACAACCTCCAACCATGCAATAATTAAGTAGACGTCACTTTTTTGATAACGCTTCCTAATTAATACATACCTTCACCACAAAAGACAAGCTTTTTAAGACAAAATCATACACATTGTAAGTTTATTCAATGTTATTAATGATTACTATTAGCTTTGTTGTGATTTTTGTATGACATTTATAACTACCACACTTCATGCTAAAAAAAATTCATTAATCTTTTCTAGTGTATTGGTTAAAGGCATCCTTTAGCCATTTATACCAAGCTTCAAGGCCATCGTTGCTACGGCACGATAGTTCAAAAACTGGTAAATCTTTATTAAGTTTTGTGGCAAATTCTTTGGCTCTTTTTACATCGAAGTCCACATATGGTAACAAATCGATTTTATTAAGAACCATGGCTTGTGATAGGTTAAAGAGCAAGGGGTATTTTTCTGGTTTATCATCCCCTTCGGTCACACTTAAAAGAGCAATTTTAGCGTGTTCACCACAGTCAAACTCTACTGGACATACTAAATTACCCACATTTTCAATAAATAAAATATCTATACTTTCAAGGTCAAAAGATTTTAAAGCTTCACGAATCATATTACTATCAAGGTGACAACCACCATCTGTATTAATTTGCACAGCTTTAGCACCGGTAGCTGCAACACGTCTTGCATCGTTGTCCGTTTGTAAGTCTCCTTCTATGACGGCCATGCGAAACTCAGAACTTAAATCTGTTAGGGTGCGTTCAAGAAGGGAAGTTTTGCCAGCACCGGGGGAGCTGATTAAATTAAGAGCTAAAATATTATGCTTTGCAAAAAGTTCACGTAACTCTTCAGCTATTTTTTCATTGGCTTCAAGCACATTGCGCACAACAGTTATTTCCATGTAATCACCTTTCATATATGATAATTCATCGGTTAAATATTATCTATTCGGCCTCAATATGTTGAACATAAAGCTCTTTGCCTTGCTCAACATTGTGTCCTAGATGATTGGCACAAATGGGACAAGGAACAAATATATCTTCATACGGAGGATTAAATTTTTCGCCACACTCAGCACAGTGTAACAATATTGGCACTTCCTCAAGTTCCAATATGGCCTCTGCATAGGGTGTATCTTTAATAATTGCCTCAAAACAAAATTGTAATGAGTCCGCCACCACTTGCGATAAAGCACCATAGCGCACCTGTACCTTTATTAATTTGGTACAAGAATGTGCCTTCATCTCCTCAGCCACAATTTCCATAATACTTTCTGCTATTGACATTTCATGCATAGCTAAAGTTAAAATAAAAAAGGCAAAAGGTCTAGTGTGTTGTGATTTTTTTGTTAAAGTGCTGAAAATTAATCCATATAATGTAAATTTCTGGGTTGAAGAAAAAATACTTTTTATATAATGAAATTGCAAAAGCTAGAAAAATATCTTTGATAATAAAAATCAATTTTGTTATATGTTAGAGAACAAGAAAATTAAGCAAAAAAGAGATAGGTTATGCAAACTCAATCATTCAATACCGAAAACATTCACTGCACCAATTGCGAAGGTAGAGTTAAAAAGCTGCTTTTAGCACTTGATGGGATAAAGCAGGTGGATGTAAATGTACTGCGCAAAACCATGCGTGTGGAATTTGATGCCAATGTGATTAGTACGGAACAAATAATTTCTGCTATGGTTAAGGCAGGTTATGGTGCTAGTTTGGCGCAAGGTAGTGCTGTTGGTGGCATAGGAGATAATTTAGAA
>CAYJDF010000154.1:0-2483 GCA_964368845.1 uncultured Desulfovibrionaceae bacterium | reverse complement strand
CTTAAAATATCACTTACTTTAGCTGCTTTACTTATGTATGTAGCCATGGGGGACATGCTGTCTTTGCCCTTGCCAAGTGTGCTTAGTAATAATTTAACTTTATTAGCTTTTGTGCAATTAATGCTTTGTGCACCTATTCTCTATGTTAATAGAAGAATTTTTAGTTCTGGTCTTGGTGCGGCCTTGGATCGTAGCCCCAATATGGACACCTTGGTAGGGCTTGGATCTGGTGCAGCGGCATTATTTGGTGTTTACGCGCTCTTACGCATGGTCTTTAGCCAAGAAGCCTTGGTAATTTTGCATTGGGGGCATAATCTTTATTTTGATTCTGCTGGCATGATTTTGGCCCTTATT
This sequence comes from uncultured Desulfovibrionaceae bacterium, assembly GCA_964368845.1. Lineage (GTDB taxonomy): Bacteria > Desulfobacterota > Desulfovibrionia > Desulfovibrionales > Desulfovibrionaceae > CAYJAD01. The sequence goes on along the minus strand of CAYJDF010000154.1, from coordinate 2,129 downwards.
GGCCTTGGTAAACATTTTGAGTCAAGAGCACGCGGGCGTGCTTCTGAAGCTATTGATAAGTTAACTAAGCTTGTGCCTAAAATGGCCACTTGCATTAGAAATGGCTTGGAGGTTCAAATCCCCACCCATGAAGTTGTGCAAGGCGATATTTTAATTGTTCAATCCGGACAAAGTATTGCCGCCGATGGTGTTATCATACAAGGTTCTGCCTTTATAGATGAATCTGCCATTACTGGTGAAAGCTTACCTGTAGAAAAACAAGTGGGACAAGATGTTATTGGGGCTACGGTGAGTACATCTGGTTATTTTCAAATGCGCGTGACTGGTGTTGGTGAACAAACCACCTTAGCACGTATTATTCGCTTGGTGGATGATGCCCTAAGCACCAAAGCTCCCATTGCAAGATTGGCAGATAAAATAAGTGCTATCTTTGTACCTGTTATTATAGGCATTGCTCTTATTAGCTTTATTGTTTGGCTTTTGTCTGGCTATGGGCTTGAATTTGCCATGTCTACAGCCATTTCTGTTTTAGTAATATCTTGTCCTTGTGCTTTGGGTTTAGCAACGCCCACAGCCATTATGGTGGGCACAGGTATGGGGGCAGAGCGAGGTATTTTATTTAAATCTGCTGCGGCCATAGAGCGTGCTCAAAGTGCTGACATAGTGGTCCTTGATAAAACAGGCACTATCACTTATGGCAAGCCCAAGGTAACAGATATTATTAGCTCCTCCACAGTAGAAGGAAGTACCTCTAACGAAGATGAAATTTTACGCCTAGCCGCAAGCCTTGAGCGTCTTTCAGAGCATCCACTGGGCAAGGCCATTGTTGAAGAAGCTGAACAACAAAAACTTACTCTTATCTCACCAGAACAATTTACAGACTTTGAGCAAATTTCTGGTCTTGGGCTAAAAGCTAAGCAAGGGGATGATTACTTTATAGTGGGTAATGCCAGATTACTTGCCTATGAAGATATAGATAATCCTTTGGAAGATAAGGAAAATAGTTTAAGTGAACAAGGCAAAACCGTACTTTATTTTGCAAAAAACAATACATTACTTGGACTCATTGCTGTGGCAGACAGCATTAAGCCAAACAGTGCCAAGGCTGTGCAAGAATTACAAGACCTTGGTTTAGATGTACTTATGTTAACTGGTGACAATGACACAACAGCTAAAGCAGTGCAGGAGCAACTGGGTATTAAAGAGATAATGGCCCAAGTTTTACCAGAAGAAAAAGAAGGCAAAATTCGCGATCTACAAAGTAATGGTCATATTGTAATGATGGTGGGTGATGGTATTAATGATGCTCCAGCTTTGGCTAGGGCAGATGTGGGTATTGCCATTGGGGCGGGAACTGATATTGCCATACAGTCTGCAGATATGGTTTTAATGCGTAGTGATGTGCAGCAAGTGGTAAGTGCTTATAAGCTAAGCAAAGCCGTTATGCGTACCATTGTGCAAAACTTATTTTGGGCCTTTGCCTATAATGTAATATTGATACCCGTAGCAGCAGGACTATTATATATGCCGTGGAAAATAAGCTTAAATCCCATGCTTGCAGCAGCTAGTATGAGTTTAAGTTCACTTACGGTGGTTGGTAATGCCTTGAGATTGAGGACTAAGCAGGGGCGTTTGACATAGGGCGAAGATACTTAGCTTATAAATTAATATGTAGTTTGTTTATATTACTTATTTGTGTCCACTCCCGTGGAGGGGTAAGGGCTTAAAGGGGCTAAGCCCCTGCAGCCCTTACAATCCCGCACACCCCTTAGGGCATTCGGCTATGGCCTTTTCCTTTCGTGGCTATTTGCTTCGCAAATGATCCACTACAGGGCATGGGTAGCCCCACGCTTCGCTTACGGTCTACCCATGCAGGCATAGCACGAATGAACTTTTTTGAGCTTTAAGTATAACATTTACTGCTTCAAGCCGCATTTTTTTCTAAATCATGGGCCTTTAGCCCACTCCTGTCGTAAAAAAATTTTCTTTCATTGTATCTGTCAAACTTAAAGCTCAAAAAATTATATTAACTGCGAGCGTAGCGTGGCAGTCCATGCAGGTTTTGTTTATAGTAAAAAGCATGGATTGCACCCTAAAGGGCATAAACCACGTCGCATCGCTATTAGCCC
>CAYJDF010000153.1:0-5108 GCA_964368845.1 uncultured Desulfovibrionaceae bacterium | reverse complement strand
TCTGCGCAAAAGCTTGAATATATGTGCCATGATAATTATGGAGTACGTGCCACAAATGATAAGTTTTGGACAAGTACGGCTTACTCCATGGGGCAACTTATTAGAGAATATGCTTATATTCCGGCTGAAATTCCTTTAAATTGCTATACAATTCATGGTGTACATATAGAACCTAATGTAACTCCACATGAAATAGAAAATGATGCCTCATTTTTTCTTTGTGCTACAAAAATATATCAAAATGCATATGAAAAGCTTAGCTCTAAACCTATTTATATTGTTCCATATCCGCTGCCTTGGTTACGTGAGCAACATAACATGCAAAAATCACCCAATGCACGAGGTACTTTAGCTTTTTTTCAACATACAACGCCAGAAGTAGTTTTTCTTGATGATGCTAATGATGTAATAAATGGCTATATTGATGAAATTAAGTCATTGCCACAAGCTATGCAACCTGTGTGTGTTTGTCTGCATATGCATGATATACGCAAAGGATATCATAAGTTATTTATAGAGAAGGGTATTCCTGTATATAGTGCTGGAAATGTGTTTAATAGTTTGTTTTATAAAGAGTTTTATGATGTTTTGCTGAATTTTGAATTTAGCACCTCTAACTATTTCGGTAGTTATGTTTTTTATTGTGTGGAGGCTGGGATTCCATTTCATCTTTACGGTCAAAAAAGGCTGTATTTGAATGTAGCAGATAAAAATATCGAAAAGGGCGTGCGTGATAGTGTGGCTTCGCCCATAAGAAATAAGCTGTTAAATCTTTTTAATGAATTTTCAAAAGATATTACTGAAGTTCAGCGTACAATAGTAGATACTTTTCTTGGCAAACATGATGTGCCGATATCACGTATGGAATTAAATAAGATTATTTACCAGGCTTTATCAGAATAATATAATCATCTGCTTTGCAAAGCATAATGATTATATTGAAAGTTAAAACATGTCCCTTTGTAGCGGTGTACCCTTTGTTATATCTTTAAGGGCAGTTTTTCCTAGTACTGTGTCGAAATAACGTGTATGCAGTCCATGCCCAGGGCGTATACTGCGTATGTTGTCTGTGTTAAAAATTTCACCAGCCTTGATGTCCTTAACTGCAAAAAGGGATCTTCGGAAACAAACATTTTCTTGCTCTTTGCTTGTGCGTTCATAGTTTACACGGCCAAGAGCCTTTTCCACTATTCTAATATCATTAACCATTTGTTTAAATTCGCTTGGCTCCATACTAAAAGCACCGTCGGGGCCACCATCAGCTCGGGCAAGGGTAAAATGCTTTTCAATAACAGTTGCACCCAAAGCAACCGCCGCCACAGCAACAGCAGAACCCATGGTATGGTCTGATAGTCCGACCTTGCAACTAAAAGCTTGTGCAAGATGCGCAATAGTTCGCAAATTCGCTTCCTCAACAGGAGCAGGGTAGGATGATGTGCATTTTAAGAGGGTTAAGTCAGTAGTGCCATTTTCTCTGAGGGTGCGCACCGCTTCATCAATCTCAGCCAGCGTTCCCATGCCTGTAGACATAATTATCGGCTTCTTTGTTTGGGCAACTTTTTTAAGCAAGGGAATGTCCACAAGTTCAAATGAGGCTATTTTGTGTTTGCTTACTCCACACTCTTCTAAAAAATCCACCGCCGTTACATCAAATGGCGTGGAAAAACAATCTAGGCTTAAACTCTTTGCATAAGCCATAAGCCTTGGTGTCCATTCCCATGGAGTGAAAGCTTCTTGATAAAGGTCATGCAAAGTACGCCCATGCCACAACGTGCCTTCAATTTTGAAATACTCATTATCGCAAGGTATAGTTAAAGTATCCGCGGTATAAGTCTGAATTTTTATGGCATCAGCACCAGACTCTGCAGCAGCCTTTATAATTTGCTCAGCTCGCTCTATTGAGCCATTGTGATTGGCTGATACTTCGGCTATTATGTAGGTGTTAGGTGTTTTTTTTATCATTTAGGAACTTCAAATTTTTTACATGTGTATCCCAGCCATCTTGTTCTAATAAATAAAGTAAATTTAACTTGTTACTGGCTAGGTGAAAAGACCCTTGCTCTTCTTGCTTTCTTGGCTTTAGGCTTTGCGCTAATATATTTTGCATATTATTAATGAACAAAGTTTCTATTGTATGTGATAATTTAGTATATGATGTCCTAAGTGTTTCATCCTGAACAGTAAAATTTACATATTCTTGTAACAATATGTCTCCAGTATCACAGCCTTCGTCAATGTTATGAATAGTTACACCTTTTGGTGTGTTATCTATCCATGACCATAAATTAGGGTCAGCACCCCTATTCCAAGGTAGGTAAGAAATATGTAAATTTATCAGCTTGTCATTAAACCAATCAATTTCTGGTTTTCCTATAATATGTTTAAATCGATAAGAGATGCCAAAATCAAAACTGTGTTCTTCTAATAATGCAAGCGTAAAAGGTTCTTCTGTGCGAAAGATACTATGTCCATTTTTAAGCAAAGCATTTTCGATACGTTCACATGGCGGCCCTAAAAAAAGAATATGCATTTACATTCCCTGCATAGAATTTGTAATACGCTCTAGACTTCTTCCATCAATAGAAGATGATTTAACCTGCTTAACCATTTTCACATAGTTATGTTCTAAAAACATCTCTTGCAAAGAAACATTTCTTAAAGGTTGAGCAATGTTTTCTTTATCAAGATTCATAACAATTTCTCGCTGATTTTCAGCAACTTCAACAGTTAAAAATGGCACTCCCAAACAACATAATTCCCAACAAGTGCTACCACCTGCAGAAATACATAAATCTGTAGTTAAAAGCAAGGACGGCATATCATGCACATTATGCAAAATCTTTACATTTGCAGAACAATCTTTAAGTATTTGCTCTATATCTCCTTCATTCATAGCACCAGCAATAATACGTAAGTTTAATCCTTGCATTTCTGGGAAATTAAAGAATGGTGCTATTTTTTGTAAATGCTTTGAAAAATCTCCGCCACCAAGGCTAAGCAAAATATTTTGTGGTGTTTTAGGAAAAAGCCTTTTTTCTGCTTGTTTCCTTGCCTCAATAAATTCTTGACGCAAAAGGACAAATTCAAGTCCAAGGCACTTTTGGCCTATATCTCCATTATATGTTAATCCTTTCGCTCCAATATTCTGGTTTAATAAAATATCACAAGAATATTCTGGCAAATGGGCATAATCATCTATAACTAGAAGCTTGTGCCCAGCCGCTCGCACAGCCTTTTGGCAATCTAAAGTAAAGTGATAGCCATCAAACACAATCCAAGAGTTTTGCGGAGCAGCCTCAAGGCTTTGCAATAAATCTTCAGGGCTTTCTTCCATAGAAATTTTACCTAATATAGGGAAAAAATCTATACCCTCTTTGGCAAGCCTGTCTTCCACCCAAGGAACTTGAATTCGCCCCATGAGCGAGCATGGTATTTTAAGTTTCTTTGCCCATTGAGCAAGAGCTAAACAGCGCATAACATGCCCAGTCCCCATGGTAGGTGAGGCATCGGCTCGGATAAGTAAGTTGTTCATCTTTCAGTATATAATGCCTTAATATGGTATATTTTCAATTTAAAAATAAAAAATCACCTTATTTTTGTGCAACTACCATCATATGTGAAGATAGCTTGTTTTCCTTAAGAAATTTTTGGAAATTTGCTCCCAATTTATCGTAGTTTTCAATGCATATATTTTCAATAAATTTAGGTAGTTTTAAATTGTTCTTCATGGAAGTTTTCCTAACAATTTCAACGTCCAATTCGCCTGGCGTAGTGATTTCTAAAATTTCAAAACCAATGCTATTTAGTAATAGTGTTATGGATTTTTCATTAAAATAATTTAAATGTTCATGATCTATAGTCGATGCATATTCGCGCAGTACTGAAGCATCAAATCCACTCCATGCTGGAAAGGTTAACATAAGTAGTGAGTTATCATTCATCAGATTAAAAACCTTTCCTAAAAATTGTTTGGGACTAAAAATATGCTCTAAAACCTCAAATGCCACTACTGCATTAAATTTTTCTGATATTTCTAAGTTTTCTAACAAACCATTGTACAGTCTATAGCCTTTGCCTATGCACGTTTCAGCTAAAGAGTCAGAGGCTTCAACTCCAACGATATCCTTGAAAGCACCAGTTTTAACAATTTCTTCACAAAAAATTCCATAACCTGTGCCAATTTCAATCAGTTTTTCTTTTTTAACGTTATATTTTTCACAATAATCCAAAACCTTATTTACACGAGGAATAAAGATTTTTTTTCTACGCACTTCAATTGACGCAGGGAAAATATAGTCATTAAAAAATTGATATTGTTTTGAGTTGGGGTAAAATTCACTTAAAATTTCTGGAGTAGGCCTAGGCGATATATATAGCATTTTGCACTGTTTACACTCAATATAGCTAAAGCCATTTTTAGTTAGTTCAATATTATCATTTTTGACCATACAAGCTGGGCAAGAAACTTCACAAAACTTATGTTGGCGGTCAACTAAAAATTTTATGTCAGCATTTAAGCTGTCTTGCATTTTTTCTGTAAATTTATCTGGTCTTATGTCATTTTCTGAAAACTTTTGCATTTTATATTCCTAGCCTATTCATAATTGACTTTATTTCATGATTACCTTGAATTGGTCTTTGTTCCCAAATGGGGTTCTTTAATACCCATTTTCCATTTATGTCTTGGGTAAACATATCACCTCTAAATTTTTCTGCATGTAACCACATTGTTTTTTCATCAATTTCAAGGTATTGGCACATTTTGTCAATAAACAATTGTCCACATTTGCCGTCTAGCTCTTTAATTAAAAGCTTTCCTTCATCTATGGAGATGTCTCCACTTCGCAAATCATATCCTACATGATCAGTACATTGTCCAAATCCAAATTTTATATATTTAAATACTTGATTGATACAAGTCGTATAGGCATCAAGCTGAGAATACCTACGATAAGTACCAAGGTCATAAGGGTTTATTTGCTCATCATATATGGTTAAGCCTTTTTCGATAGAAAAACGCGCATTATTTTGTTGCGTCCATTTGCTCGTATAGTAATTTAACCAAACACCTTTAAAATCTTTTTGAATCAATTCTTTAATAGGAACCT
>CAYJDF010000152.1:0-5108 GCA_964368845.1 uncultured Desulfovibrionaceae bacterium | reverse complement strand
AGGTTTTTGTCCGCCAACTGCCTATATTGCAGTTACTTACTGGCGGAGAGAGAGGCTCTTTCTCCTGAACCCTATTATAGTACCTTGAAGTATCAAAACACTGTATTTCAATGTATTTGTAATTTTGTAAGTTTTGTACAGTCTCGTAAAATAAATTTGCATATCTCGAAAATTGGGTGTAATTTTGGGTGTGATTATTTGTTGCGCCCATTTTGGGTGTAGTGCTAACCGTAGGTGTAAACAGTGCAAATATAATATATTTATGAATATCAAAAGAAATATAACTTTCCAACTGGAGAGCAGGAAAAAGGCAGGTGTGCCAATTGTGGAGAATGTGCCTATACGTATGCGTGTGGTGTTTGGTGGTAAGCGTATCGACTTTACCACTGGTTATCGTATTGATGTGGCGAAGTGGGATGATAAGAAACAGCGTGTTAAGAATGGCACAACCAATAAGTTGAAACAGAGTGCAGCAGAGATAAATGCTGATCTATCGAAGTATGAAAATGACATACAAGAGATTTTTAAACGCTTTGAGGTTGCAGATGTAATGCCGACACCTGAGCAGATTAAGGAGGTGTTTAACATCAAGACTAAACCACACAAAGCCGATGAGATGAAAAAGGAGCAGACTCCCGATGCTCCCGACTTTTGGAAAATCATCGATGAGTTCGTCAAGGAGAACGGCACAATGAACGACTGGACGCATTCTACTTACGAGAAATTTGCAGCGGTAAAGAACCACTTGCAAACATTCAACAAGGATTTGACATTTGAGTACTTTGATGATTTTGGATTGAATAGCTATGTGATATATTTGCGTGATGAGAAGAAGATGCGCAATTCAACCATTGGTAAGCAGTTAGGGTTTTTAAAGTGGTTGCTACGTTGGGGTGTAAAGAAAGGCTATACCCAAAATCGTGCTTATGAACTATTTAAACCCAAATTGAAGAGTGCTGATAAAAAGGTTATTTTCCTTACATGGGAGGAGATTATGCGGATTAAAGATTTTGAGATACCATCAACAAAGCAATATCTTGAGCGTACTCGTGATACGTTTTTATTTCAATGTTTTACGAGCTTGAGGTATTCCGACCTGTTCAACCTACGAAGAAGTAATATAAAGGAGACTCATATCGAAATAACCACGATCAAGACTTCGGATAGTTTGCGAATTGAGCTAAATAAATACAGCCGAGCGATACTTGAAAAGTATAAAGATGTTCATTTTGAGGATGATAAGGCACTTCCTGTTATCACGAATCAGAAAAATAATGAATATATCAAGGAACTTGCAAAGATGGCAGGGATAGACGAGCCTATCCACGAGGTGCATTATGTGGGCAATGAGCGAGTGGAGACCGTAACGCCAAAATATGCACTGCTTGGAACTCACACTGGGCGCAGGTCGTTTATTTGTCACGCCTTGTCGATTGGTATTCCTGCCGATGTAGTGATGAAATGGACTGGGCATAGTGATTATAAGGCTATGAAGCCCTATATTGATATTGCGGACAAAATTAAGGCATCACAGATGAGTAAATTTGATGAATTTTAGGAATAAATGAGTGTCAATGTTGCAAAAGTTGGCGAAAAATGACTACCTTTGCAACATCAACAGCGAAACAATATGACAATAAGAGATTGGATAAAAGAAAAAGAGATTGGAGGTTCTTCGCACTTTAGTGTAGAAGAACTTCAATCGGTATTTCCAAATACGCCCTACACATCGGTAAAAAAGGAGTTAAATAGATTAAGCTCTCAGAAAATAATAGCCTCTGTATATAAAGGTTTTTATGTGATAATACCTGTGCAATACGCATCTAAAGGTGTTGTGCCAGCGATGTATTACATTGACCAACTGATGGCATATATAGGTAAACCATACTATATCTCGCTTCTTAGTGCAGCGGAGATGTTAGGTGCAGCACATCAACGCCCTCAGAACTTTTATGTTACTACGCTAAGACCATCGGCAAGTGTTTCCAAAGATAAAAACCCAATACTTAGATGGGTGTTCATAACTGATATTGCTGAGGAGTTTTTACTACAGAAGAATTCACAAACAGGTATTGTTAAGTATTCAAATGCAGAGTTAACATCAATAGATGTTCTGCAATACAGCCATTACATAGGCGGAATAACTAGAGCTTCCACTTTATTGTCTGAATTAACCGAGCTTACTGATTTCAACAACAAGATAGACAAGCTCAGTAAAATATCAAGCATTAGCACAATTCAACGGCTAGGCTATATAGTAGAGGAAGTCTTGGGAGATACAGAACAGGCTGACATCATATACAACCAATTAAAGACAACAACAAAACGATTGAACTATATTATGCTAGATACTCAAAGTAAGAAAGAGGCTTTTGACACTAACAAGAAATGGAAAATAAATATTAATACAGAAATAGAAATAGACGAGATATGATAAATGTAGCAGCAATAACCGAGTGGCGCAAGCAAGTGCCTTGGCACACCGATGAACAAGTAGAGCAGGATCTAATAATCTGCCGTGCATTAGTCGCTATATTTAGCGATGAGTTCTTAGCGAGTGAGCTGGCGTTTCGTGGTGGTACTGCTCTGCATAAGCTCTATTTATCGCCTCAGCCTCGATATAGTGAGGATATAGACCTTGTACAGATTAACGCTGGCCCAATCAAACCTATTATGCAGCGTTTGGGAGAGGTGCTGGATTTTCTGCCAAACAAGATAACCAAAGTTAAGAAACATAATAACACTATGGTGTTCCGTATGGAGTCGGAAGTACCTCCGACTGTACCCATTCGCCTGAAAGTTGAGATAAACTGTAAAGAGCATTTCACCGAGCTTGGGTTTGTAAAGATGCCCTTTGAGGTAAATAGTAGTTGGTTCACAGGCAAGTGTGAGATTACGACCTATGAACTCGACGAACTTATGGGAACAAAACTGCGTGCACTATACCAACGCAAAAAGGGACGTGACTTGTTCGATATGTACAAGGCTATTTCGCAGGGCATTAACCCCGAAAGAGTGATGCAGTGTTATAAACGCTATATGGATTTTGTGGTTGATGCACCGCCTACATATAAACAGTTCATCGCAAATTTGGAGGCTAAGATGACAGACGACGATTTCATTGGAGACATTCAAGGTCTTTTGCGTGTTGAAGATAGTTTTGAAGCCGCCAAAGTGATGGAGGCTTACGAGATGGTGAGAGAGGTGTTTATTGATAAACTTAAATAACATAAGATTATGGGCTTTTTTGATTTCTTAAAGAAGAAAGAACTGCAACAAATTAAAGAGTTGCAAGAGCGAGTTTCTCAATTGGAGAAATATCAAGATATTGTAGATACGGATAAATTGATAGCTGATAAGTTGCAAGAGTTATCCAACGAAGAGGAGAAACATAATGCAATAATTGATGAGATAAACGGCAATATTACGGAGTTAAAAGAGAAATACAGTTCATCAAAAGAGATATATGATGAGCTGCTTAAACAGGTTGATATTTTCAGAGAATCATTAGATTTGGCAGAGTATGGAGTCTATGAAGCTCACTTCAACTTCGATGATCCAGAATCTTATATGAATGCTATAAATAGTGTAAGAGGAGAACAGAAGCAAAGCATCAAAGATAATTCAGCGGCAATAGGAGGTGAAAATATTACGTGGAATAACAGTTTGTCACAAGGACAGGCTATGGTAAAGCGTGAAAAGAAACTAATGCTAAGAGCTTTTAATGGTGAATGTGATAGTTTTATAGCATCAGTTAGCTGGAATAATGTATCCAAAATGCAGGAGCGCATTGAGAAATCTTTTGAGGCAATCAATAAAGTCTATGAGAAGCAAGGAATTTCAATCTCATTTTTATACAAAAGATTGAAAATAAAAGAGTTGCAACTAAGTTATGAATACAAGCTCAAAAAACAAGAGGAAAAAGAGGAGCAACGTGCCATTCGGGAGCAAATGAGAGAGGAAGAGCGAGCTGCAAGAGAATTTGAAGCTGCACGTATCAAAGCCGAGAAGGAGGAGGCGAACTATCAAAAGGCACTGGATAAAGCTCGTGCTGAAATAGCATCGCTTGAAGGAGATAAGCAGATAAAAATGCAATCGAAAATAGATGAGCTTGAAGCTCGACTAAAAGAGGCAGGGGCAAATAAGGAGCGTGCTGTCTCAATGGCTCAACAAACTAAAAGAGGTCACGTTTATGTTATTTCTAATTTGGGATCTTTCGGTGAAAATGTATATAAGATTGGTATGACTCGAAGACTCGATCCATTTGATCGTGTAAATGAACTCGGAGATGCAAGTGTGCCATTCAAATTTGATGTACACGCAATGATATTCTCGGAAAATGCGCCAGAATTAGAACATAAGTTACATAAAATCTTTGACACCAAGAGATTAAACCTCGTTAATCAAAGAAGAGAGTTCTTTAATGTTACGTTGGAGGAAATAGAGAAGGTTGTTATTGGAGAAAATGCTGATATCGAATTTACTAAATTAGCACAAGCTATGGAATACAGAGAGTCTAATGCAATACGTGCAAAATTAACAAACACGACAGCCAATGAGGAAAGTAAGTTCCCAGCCTCAATTTAAATATATATTTATGAACGATAAAATATTAACATACGCCGTAGGCATAGTTGGAGCATTAGCATTTGGAGTTGTGGCAAGTCAATACGCATCTAACGCTGGTGCTGGCTTTTGGATGTGCGTTGCATTCTTTGTGGGAGGCGCAGTGCTTGGTGTCATTACATACTATGTAATAGTAGTAGCTATTAAAATGCTGTTTAACCACTTGATGAAAGGGCGTATCAAAGTTGAAGAGGTGAAGCCCGAAGAGTCAAAAGAGACTCCAAAACCCAAAGCAGAGCAAATAATCATCAATATTCAACAACCAATCGTTGAGCCAACGCCTAAAATAACACCTGTCTTAACACCAACAACACAATGAATACAACTTAGAGGGGCACGATTATGTAGTTTACGATAACAAAGTACTCTACCCAATCCTAGACCCAAATAGTGACACTCCAGCCATAGGGCAAAATATCACACTATGTGGAAAACTCGCTGAAATTGACCCCCTAAAAACGGATTAAAATGACCCAGCAAAG
>CAYJDF010000151.1:0-5205 GCA_964368845.1 uncultured Desulfovibrionaceae bacterium | reverse complement strand
AATGCCGTTAGCACAGAGTTTTTAAGGCTGTCGAAATATGCCTTATATGTTGCATCGTCTGCGCTATTCTCCTTGAGTAGTTGGTGGAGCTGTGTGGTGAGTGGAAAAAGCTCCATCTCGCTCTTTTTCCAATGTACTGCATCCGTAAGCGATGAGGCAGGGTTTAGAATGCACTTCAACCCTCCAAAACCACAGTAGCCACGCAATATCTCACGCTCTGCATCGGTGGCTTGTCGCCCCTCTCTATCAAGGGTAAAGACCAAGCGCAGAGCATCAAGGTTGCCCTTGAACCTCTCTTTTTTATTGAACGCCATACTTCTCGAATTTAAGAGTTATTACTCCTGTTAATTCAGTGTATAGCTCCTCGAATTGTGGCGTGGAGGCGAAATCATCATCTATCTGATACTTTGCCAAGATGGGCTCTGCATCGGTGATTAGACTACGTGCTAACTGCTCCGCCTCGGCAGGGTCTACCTCCGCCTCAAACTCGTTCCATAGTATCTCTACAATGGTGTTGTAGGGCGAGAAGTGCAGCCCCTTTGTGAGGGTTGCCATCGCCTCCTCTTGCGCTGCATCTGGGGTGTTACCCTCTAAGCGTGAGAGTTCGAAGGTCTCGGCTGCCTGCTCGGCACGCTCAATGATAAACTTTATATCTACTTTGTGGGGGTGATTCTCGTGTAAGAAGGTGAGCAGATATTGCTCGTAGTATGAGAATCCGATATGGTTGTTGGTCTGGTTTTTCATTACATTGATTTTTGTTGTGAATGAAAAACTCCGAAAAAATAAAAAGGCATTCGATGTCCCCACCGAATGCCACCACATAATCCACAACAAAATATCTCTAAAAGAAGAATATAGATTGCTGCTTCATAGTGGCAAAAGTACATGTTTTTTCGGAGTTAATAACTATGTTATGCTACTTTTTTGCGAAAATAAACTTCACATTAAATTCATTATCAAGCTCTAAGACTGCACTAAAAGGTTTGTGCTGCTTGCTATTAAAACCCTTCAATACACCTGTTTTGCCCTTTGCGAGTAGCTCGATTATCTCCTCGTCTTTGAGCGTTTTACCTGCTATGACACGGAAAAATGGCTTTTCGCATTCGGGATTATCACACTTGACAACCTTAGAGAAGAATCGCAATTTGCCCTGCTTGCACTTGGGGCATACGTGCTCGGTCTGCTTGTTGTTAGCAAAGAACTTATCTGAGGTTAGTAGCTCCGCTGTTATCTCTTTGGTGTAGTCGATAATATCTCGCTGGAACGCCTCGGCGCTTAGCTCACCACTCTCAATCTTTGATAGTCGTCTCTCCCAATCGGCAGTCATCTCCACATCGGCAATGCTCATAGTCTTGACAACCGAATTGAGAGCAAGCCCCGTTTCGGTCGGAAGGAGGAGTCGCTTACTTCGCACCAAATAGCCACGCTTGACGAGCGTTTCGATGATTGAGGCTCTTGTTGCAGGTGTTCCGATACCTATCTCCTTGATAGATGCCCTTAGCTCCTTATCCTCAATCTCCTTGCCTGCGCTCTGCATAGCGGCAAGCAGCGAACTCTCCGTGTGTAGTGGTTTGGGCTTGGTCTTTCCCTCTGTAAGTGATGTTCCCTTAACTATTGGGGTGTCGCCCTCGCTCCATTGTGGCAAGATGGTATCTTCGCTATCCTCACGCTTGAGTGCTCGCCAACCAAGCTGCTTAATAACTGTGCCTTTGGCTACTAACTCAACGCCTGCGCACTCTGCCGTTACGGTGGTAACATCCTTGATGCAGCTATCAGAGAAAGCCTCCAACATACGCTCCACAATCATCATATAGATATTATGCTCCTTGCTGAGTAGCTCACCAATCTTTAGCCCTGTGATAAGCAGTGCGTGGTGGTCGGTAATCTTGCTATCATCAACACAGTGGCGTTTGGCTCTGCCCATCTTCTCGATGTAGCTGGTGTGAATATCGCTGTTTTTCAGAAAGCGTAGCAACATAGGCACCTCTGCGAATACATCCTCCGAGATATATGCGCTTCCCGTGCGTGGGTAGGAGATGAGTTTTGCCTCGTATAGCCTTTGGGCTATATTTAGGGTCTCTTCGGCTGAGTAACCATAGCGCACATTCGCCTCTTTTTGGAGGGTTGTAAGGTCGTAGAGCAGTGGAGGCATATCTGTTTTCTCTTTGCTCTCGACGCTACGAATCCATAGGTTCTTGCTCTCCTTGACCTCGTTATAGAGTTCTGTTGCTCTTGTCTTATCCTCCCACTTCTCGGTAGAGTGGAACTTTACCAGCTCCACATCGTTATCGCCCTCGGTGGTAATGTGTACCTGAAACACAGGCTTAGACTCAAAGCGTTTATTCTCCCAATATCTGTTGCACACCATCGCAAGCGTAGGGGTTTGCACTCTACCAAGTGAGTATGTACCACGCCCTGCCGCTATTGATATAGCTTGTGTGGCGTTAATACCCACCAACCAATCTGCCTCACTGCGTGCTTTGGCTGCATAGTATAGGTTGTCGTAGTTGCTACCGCATACCAAATTATTCATTCCCTCCTTGATGGCTCTGTCTGTTAGGCTCGAAATCCAAAGCCTATCGAATGGCGTAGCACAACCAAGATACTCATACAAATAGCGAAAAATCAACTCACCCTCACGCCCTGCATCTGTGGCAACGATTATTCGCTCGCTCTGGCTGAATAGTTTTCTAATTATCTCAATCTGCGCCATCACGCCTGAATCGGGCTTGTAACCCTTTTGTGTCTTGACTTGTTTGGGGACAAGCATAAATGTTGGTGGGATAATCGGCAGGTTATCACGATGGAAACCCTTGTAGCCATACCCTTCAGGTAGGGCAGGCGAGACGAGATGCCCAAACGCCCACGTTACATTAAAGTCGCTACCTGCGTAGTAGCCCTCTTTCTTCTCCTTTGCACCGACTATGCGTGCTATCTCCTTAGCTACGCTCGGTTTCTCTGCTATAATTACTCTCATTTCTTCTTTTTTAAATTGTTAATACTCTGCTTTGTGGATTATGTGGTGGTATTCTGTTGGCGTTGCTTATGGCGTATTAGTTTTCTATCGTAGTAGATGTGGTCGCCATCTTCATTATAGAGATCTTTATCTACACCATCGGCAATGCGATTCTTTCTACCCAGATGGAGCGCAATAGCGATAACTATTACATTCAGCACAACAAACACGCATACTATTATTAGATAAACTTTCATAGCTCTACATCTTCATTCCTTTACGTTTCTGTTGCTGCTGTTGCTGATTGTTTCTCGGTGCAACCTGCTCCCTTTCGAGTGGCTTCTGGCTGTGCTTAGTCGCCTCGTTGGTCTTACCATCGTTATTTACCGCAACCTGTGTTTTGCTCCCCTCGGCTGGTTTGATAGATTGCGCTTGGCTCGGATCGTTGCGGAAGTAGTTTGGTCGCCCCTCCTGATGGTTGAACTTGACGTATGCGTTGTAGGTCTTACCGCTCTTGTCAGAGACCATTCCCTCAACATATATCGCCCTGCCTGCCGTGAAGTCGGTCTGTTGCTGCTCGCTGAGCTTCACTCCACCCAAGGTTCTAACCGTTTTTATGTTGCCATTCTCATCTAACCACTTGTGGCGTTGTCGCTCGACGCTACTCTGGTCATTACGCTGGTGCGTTGGGTTCTGCGCCTGTTGCTCCGCCTGTTGTGGTTTCTGCTCTTGGCGAACACCTCGATTTGTGTTGGGGACAAACTCAACACCTCGCTGGTCGGCATTAACTTGTAGGGTGGTGGTGAACTTCTTGCCATTGGCAAGGGTTATCTCCTTATTGGGTAGTGGCTTGCCCTCACGAAGGATAGCCTTCTCGGCATCTGTAATCTCTGTTTTGCCAATCTTATCAGGAATACGAACCTTGTTTATTGGCATCGCAATAACCTCGTTTGTCTTGCGGTCGATACTGATAAAGGAGTTGCGCAGCTCGCCCGTATCCTTATTCACCAACTCAACCGTGCGACCCATATTCCCCGTCTCAAGTAGGTTCTTCTTATCCTCGGCGGTGAACTTATGCCCAAAGAACTCCTGCGAGAGGTTCGGCTCGCTACGCACAAAGTGAGGCACTACACGCACGCTACCATCCTCCATCTTCTTGAATGCGAGGCGAGCCTCCACATTGTGCTGCTCATCACCAAACTTGGGAGATACATTGATTAGATCGGACTTGCCGTAGTGTAGCATCTTCGCCAAATCGCCCGACTGCTCCAGCTCATCACGCTTGATGCCCCAATTCTTCTCCAACGCCTCCCAGTTGATTTTGTCGGCATCTATCGGCTCGTAACCTTTTTTTGCTTTCTGCTCTTGCGCTGGCTCTTCTTCTTTTTGATCTGTTTTTTCTGTCGTGGTCTGAGTTGCCTCTTGCACATCATTTTTAACTTGTTTGTCATACTCCGCTGTATCAATTTTATGCGAGGCGAGAAGATCTTTGTTCGCCTCTGGATCCTTTAATAACTCTTTAAGTGCCTCGATAACCTGCTCTGCGCCATCTGCCGCCACTCGGTAAAAACCAAAGCGGTTAGGCTCTTTGCATTGCGCCATAAAGTTCTTAAAGAAGTTGTCTACAAGATCGCCACCTCTATCAAAGAGGATGAAATCTTTGCTGTTACCCCCTTGCTCCAAATTGGGTGTGCCGTCCTTTTTTAGTCCTGCAACAACTCCAATCTCGCCAGTCTTTTCGTCCTGCACAAGCAAGACATCCTTTTGCTTTTTCTGTTCCATCTTTTGTCTAATTTTAAGTGATTAAAATGTTGTCGAGAGCGAAATTATATCGCCACAATTGATTCATAGCTACCTTTTGCCTCGATGGCACTGAGTGGCATTCACTTGGCGCTATTTGGCGTAGGCTTACTCGCCTTTTCCGCCTGCTTTTGCTCAAACTCCTCAGCCATCAGTTGCCGAAACCGATCAACGTGCGACTGCTTGTAGAATGTAGTCCCTTTCTCCTTGGTGTAGCCCAAATCACCGCTACTGCGATACCGCTGCAAAGTGCGCTTGCTCTTATCGAACATCTCGCATAGGTCTTGATTGTCGTAGGCTCGCTCCCCATCAATAAATTTCACACCTTTAAGGCTCTTGGGCGAGAGCGAACGCAGTAGCTCCTCGATGGTATCAAATCGCTCCATCAACCGCAGCGAAAGCCTCTCAATCAGAGTTTGAATTTTGTCTTTTTCTTCATCCATAATTAC
>CAYJDF010000150.1:0-5263 GCA_964368845.1 uncultured Desulfovibrionaceae bacterium | reverse complement strand
ATTTTTTTGTCCGCGGCGATAGGGCTTGCAAATAGGTGCCCATCTTCAAAACAAAAGCCCTGCTATCCCAAAAGATAGCATGGCTTTATTTTACTCAAGGCACTCGCCAAATAACCCACTATTAAAACGTATATCTTATAACCTCGGTAAAAAACCAATACTTCTGCTCAGCAGTCAACGGCTGGGTATTAAGCTAGTCAAAAATAATATAACCGCATCAATCGTATAAGTACCATCAGCTTTTACAGCTCATGCGCAAATCAGCAACAATTAAGAATACTATAACCAATCTAAGACTAGAAAATAGAGTGCTAGCGTGTCATTAACCCTCTATTTAAAAGTTCACGTGTAAATACAATTTTAACCGCCATATACGGAAAACCGTGCGCGTGGTAGTGTGGGAGGGGCTAAATCTTTAGCGATTGGCCTCTACTCAATTTTTCCGTAATAGATTATTATAATACTGTTTTCGTTGACCCCATAAGCTGTTTATAGTATAATTTATCATATATTTTCATCGTAAAAATCAATTAGGCCTTGGCCAAAGTGCTCGGACAATCGGCTTTGCCGATACTGCAACTGTGCTGGATAACAACTAAGGAGAACCCCCCATGCAACTTTTACTAAAACAAACCGTTTCTTGGCTAATACTGGGCTTGATGCTAGTTTTATTGTGTTCGGCCTGCTCTCAACCAACAGAAGAACCACCTGCTACAAACGAAATCAGCCAAATAGAAAACAATACCGGGTTAGTGCTTAAACTATATTCCGCCCAAATACTGCCCGCTCTTAATACCACCGAGGAAATATTCCTCTACGATGGCGAGGTTAGCCATGAAACATACGAAAACCTGCCGGCGGATGGCCATGCTTACCTTATCATGGACATCGGCCTGGAACGTGCGCCGAATAGCGAAAGCTTCTCCCGAGATAGATTGCTGTTAATCGCCGACGGCCAAGAATACCAAGCCCTAGATTACGGTATGCTCTCGCTGCATAATTATAGCGAATTTCAAAACGAGGATATTAGCCTAGCCTCGCATCGTGGTTCTATCGTGTTTGAAATACCTCTTAGTATAGAGGATTACACACTTTGCTTTACAGCCCCCGAGGGTAATATCCCGGCTATAGATGGCCAAGACTCCGCCACAGATTATTTAGGTGCTTATAATCTCATCGATGCAGCCACCACCAATATTGCAATTAAGCCCTCGCTTTTAGAGGAACAAAGGCGCATAGAAGAGAGCATAAGGCAAACCTATCAGCAGGAAAAGCCCACCCTATCAGATCCCCTAATTATTCTTAACCCCTATGGCTATACCCCTTTGGCCGGGCTTGTTTTGTTTGATACTGTAGAACCGGCCACCGCCACAATTACCGTAAATGGCAAAGATGAACATACCGATGTGCTAAAAACCTTTGCCGAAGGCACAGCCCATATTTTGCCGGTGCTGGGGCTTTATCCCGATGCCGACAATAATGTCGAAATAAGCCTAAGCTATATCGATGGCCGAACAGAAAGCACAACGATTAGTTTAAAAACGGCGGCCTATGATGATATAAACTTCAAAGCCGTGGTATCCACCAAAGATTCAAGCTTGATGGCCGAGGGCTTTACCTTGCTCCACTCTGCCAATCGGCATATCCTGGACGATAACGGCGATTTGCGCTGGTATTCAACCTTTCCCAGCCATGGCTTTGTGGCCAGAGAGCTGGAAAATGGCCATTTTATCTATGCCCAAATGAAAAGGGAAGCCCCCGATAATGTCTTTTACGAGGTGGATATGCTCGGGCGCATCTACAATGTCTATAGCTCGCCCTCGGATATTCACCATGATATTATCGAGCTGCCCAATGATAATTACCTGCTAACCACCCACGACATTTTAAATTACGGTGATAGCCAATACACCGTCGAAGATCGCCTGGTCGAGATTGATAGCGGCAATGGCCAAATTGTTGTCGATATAGATATGGCCGATGTGTTCGACCGCAACCGAGTAGGCGAATTGCGCTATAGCAAAATCGACTGGTTACACTTAAATTCTCTCGCTTATGATCAAAATGATGAGAGCATAGTGCTCTCGGCTCGCAGCCAGAATATGGTAGCTAAAATATCTTATCCCGATTGTGAGATTAAATGGATATTGGCTCAAGACCATCAGTTTGCGGATTATTATCAAGATTATCTCTTAACGCCGCTAGGTGATGATTTCGAGTGGTTCTGGGGACAACATGCGCCGGAAATACTCCCCGATATAGACGATAACCCCGATACAATCGATATCGTCCTCTTCGATAACGGTGTAGGCCAAAGCTTTGACGAAGCAACAACATTGCCCGAGGCGGCACTTTATAGCCGAGGTGTCCACTATCGCATCGACGAAGTTAATATGACAGTTGAGCAAATATTTAGCTATGGCGAGGAGCGAGGTAGCGACTCTTATTCCAATGTGCAGGGCGATGCCGACTATTTGCCACAAAACGGTAACTATTTGCTTAACTTTGCCCGCATAGAAGGCAGCGGTATCAGTGGCGAAATCTACGGACAAACAGCGCAGGTAACGGAGCTTACAACCGATGGCAAGCTGGTTTTTGATATGGAAATAATGGCTACAGGCAACTTTAGCAGCTATCGAGCCAATCGGATGCCGATCTACCCCGAGGCTTGGCATTATGATCTTTATGCAACCGAGGGCTTCGACTACCGCATGACAGGTGCTCAACCAACCTCGATTAATATGTACGAGCTAACGGAAATAGGTATGCTAACCGAGGCCACGGAGGAAGAAAAAATAATCGCCCAGGTTGAGGATATTTTTATACAGGATAATCTTTTAAATATTCGTGGCTATGGGCTTCTGCCCGGGGTTAGCTCCTATAATGATAGGACGATGCTGGTCTTTTCCAGCCCGGATTATACTATAAAATACCATGTTTTGCCGGTAGAGCGGGTGGATGTTTTAAAAGAATACAGCGATACGGCCGAGCTCGATTATACGATGAGCGGCTTTAATGAGCAAACCATACCGCTTAGGTTCTTGCCAACGGGTAATTATAGTGTGGGCATATTGATAGAAACGGAATATCAAAGGCAGTATACCGATACGGGCTATACCTTCAGCATCGGTAATATGCCCTCATTAAAGGTAGAGGATACGGATATTCTTAACTTACAAAGTGCTCTGGAAGCCGCCTTAATAGCAGAATACGAAGCGGCAGAATATACATTAAATGCGCCACTTACAGTGCTAAACCCCTATGGCAAAAGCCCCTTAACCGCTTTAGCGATGTTTGCTACCGCAAGCCCGGCCAGTATCAGCATCGAGGTTATAGGCAAGGACGAGGCCACAACAATAAGCCATAGCTTTGCGGATATCGCCACAGAACATGCCATCCCCATATACGGACTATATGCCGGCACAAATAATCAAGTTGTCCTAACAGCCCATTATCAAGATGGAACAACTGATAGCAGCATGCTAAGCATAGCAACCGCCGAGCTGGCAAATCCTTATCAGGTGCAGATAAATACAGCAGACAGTGACGAAATGGCATCAGGGCTAACCTTTATCAATTCCTCGGGCACAGGCGATAATACCATAGCGGTAGATAATAATGGCGATATACGCTACTATTATGCCGATACCATGGTAGGCCATGTCTTTGAGCCCACGGCCAATGGTACATTTTTGATGGGCAGTGAAACATTGATGCGACCGGCCTATTATGGCAGAAGTATATACGAGATGGATTTGCTGGGCAAAGTGCATAAAGAATATATTACCAGCGGCCTGCATCACGAGGTGCGCGAGCTGGCCGATGGCAGCTTAATCTATGCCGGCGAAAACCCCAATTCGCATACTATAGAAGATTATATGGTGCAGATTGATCGCGATACAGGCCGAATTATCAAGAGCTGGGATTTTCAAGAAATTATAGCTATGCAGGACTATATCGCCGGTGCAGCCCATCTAAATAATCACTTTAACGGTGATGAGGCGGCGGCAAGAGAGGATTGGTTGCACATAAACGGCGCCTGGGTTGATCAAAAAGAAAATGCCCTAATAGTATCGGCCAGGCATCAGGATATGATTATTAGCGTTGATCTTGATACAGACCAAATTAACTGGATATTGGGCAATCCCACTAATCCCCTGGTGGCCGAGAGCATGAAAGACTATTTCCTTACCCCCTTAGGCGATAACTTTGAATATCCTTTTGCCCAACATGCGGTATCCCTAGCCGCAAATGGCAATTTGCTGCTATTTGATAATGGCAATAATAGGCTCGATGCAGACGGCATAGCACTAGCGCCGGAAGAAAACTATTCTCGGGCGGTGGAATATAAGATCGATAGCGTTAATATGACGGTAGAGCAAGTTTATGAATATGGCAAAGAGGAGGGTTCAGCACTTTATTCGATGTTTATGTCCGATGTGGATCAAATTGGGGATAATCATCTGCTGATTAGCTTTAGCGGTATCATAAAGGATGCCGAAGGTAAGGCCAGCGATGATATGCTCCAAGGCTTTAGCACAGGCAGTGTGGCAACGGAAATTCATGAGGTAAAGGACAACAAAGTAGTATTTTCCGCAAGCTTGGATATAACCAGTTATAGGGCAGAGCGTATGCCACTATACTTTGAAGATCAGGGCGAAGTTAGCTATTTGGGCATACAGGGCGAGCGGCTGGGCGTGCAGGAAGCAAGCCCCGAGCTTGATTTTAGCCACAATATGCCGATATACAGCCATATGGCCTGGTCGCTGCTTAAAACGGATGGCGTGAACTTTACCATAGAAGGCACAAGCGGCATTAGGGGGCTTACGGCGCTATATGTCTTGCTAACAAATGATAATGCCAGCTATACCTATGCCGGCCAAATAGATGGCGAAAGCCTAAGCCTTAGCGGCGATATGACTAAACTTGCCTCGGGCCAATATAAGCTTACAGCCTATCTTGTAGATGAAGAGGGGCGGCAATATGAATATATCTTCCCACCCAGTGCCCAGGTAACGGTGCGATAATTTTTGCATATAATGAAGAAATATCATTTTTTAGCTTGTAAATATTATGACAAGATGATATACTAAGATAACTATTTTTATATTTAGGAGAGTATTTATGAAAAAGCGCAGCTTGAGAAGATATTTAAAAAAAGCGATATCATTATTGCTGATACTTTGTATGATGCTAGGCTATGCCGCGCCGGCACAGGCGGCGACCAATAGCCATGACCTTACAACAGGGTATATTGTGTTTA
>CAYJDF010000149.1:0-5279 GCA_964368845.1 uncultured Desulfovibrionaceae bacterium | reverse complement strand
TTCTTTTTTTATATCAGAAGTGTATATTTCTTTTAATTCCGTTTTTTCATTTTCAAGAAATTTCATATAGCCACCTTTCTATCAGCAGACTTTTTATATCACTGATAGTATCACGTTCAACGATAGAAGTCAAGGATTAGGTTGGGTTATTGAGTAACTGTTTACAAAAACACCAATCTACAAGCCGTGGACAACCTCGAAATCCAATGTTTTTTTTCGTCCTTTCCAGTCTGGCATATGTGTTCCGAGAAAATCATAAAAACTTTTGCTATGATTAGGATAAAGTAAATGTACTAGTTCATGTAGAACAACATACTCAACAAGCGAGGGGCGCGCTTTCATTAAATATTGATCGATAGTAATAGTATGCGTGCGGGTGCTATAACTTCCCCAAAGAGTTTTCATTTTCCGAACCCTCAATGTGGGCTGTGTAGCACCGTACTTCCCTACAATAGGGAACAGGCTGTTTAAGTATTCATTATATAAATCCAAAGCCTTTTGTCTCCACCATTTATCAAAAATGGCCATGAGTAATTTTTGATTTTCTATTTCCTTACAGCCGATATGGATTAGTTTATTTTCTGTGTATATGTAATTCTTATCGCTTTGATGAACCAAAAAAATCAAATCTCTGCCAAGCATTTTAATAGACATACCATTTTTTATCAATGTAGTTGATGCATAGCCTGTCGTAGCCTTGAATTTAAACAGCTTTTCTTCTACCCATGCCGACTTATCATTCAGATAATCAGAAATCCATGCATCTGTTACACCCAGTGGAACAGATATTTTGATCTCAAGCGTTGGTGGTCTTGCCCCCCCAGAATTGTACCAGTTACAAAGTTAGTAAACATATGTTAAACTAACAATGGAGGGAAGAAAAAATGGCAAGGAAGAAATACACAATAGAACAGATTATCGTAAAATTGCGAGAAGTAGAGGTGCTTTGTAGTCAAGGCAAGAGCATAGCAGAAGCCGCCCGTCAGGTAGAAATTCCTGAACAGACGTACTATCGATGGCGAAAGGAATATGGCGGGATGAACAGCACCGAGGCAAAGCAGATGAAACAGTTAGAGAAAGAGAATGCTCGGCTGAAAAAGCTTGTGGCTGAACAGGCGCTGGACATCGCTATATTGAAGGATGTAAACTCAAAAAACTTCTAAGCCCGGTTAAGCGAAGGGCGGCTACTGTCTACGCAATGGAGAGCCATGGCGTGGGAGAGCGTCGAGCTTGCCGGGTGTTAGAGGTGAATCGGACGGCCTACCGATATGAGCCGGTGCGTCTGGCAGATGAAGATGAAGTGCGTGCAGATATCATCTACAAAGCATGTAACTATGGAAGGGTTGGATACCGCATGGTGTGCCATATGATGCGCAACGAGGGTCGAAAAATCAACCACAAGCGCGTAGAGCGTATCTGGCGGGAAGAGGGCTTGAAGCTGCCCAAAAAACAAGGGAAGAAGCGTCGGCTATGGCTGGCGGATGGCAGCTGTGTGCGGCTGAGGCCGGAGCACAAAAACCATGTTTGGAGTTACGATTTTGTGGAGGACAGAACGATGGATGGGCGAAAAGTCAGGTGGCTGAACATCATTGATGAGCATGAGCATCTGTGTCTTGCCAGTGTTCCCCGACGCAGTTGGAGGAATACGGATGTGATTGAGGTGTTGGCCGACCTGATGTTGGCACATGGAACACCGGAATACCTGCGCAGTGACAATGGCAGCGAGTTCATTGCGAAGAAGCTGCGTAAATGGCTGGCTGAGCTGGGTGTTATTACCACATACATTGAACCCGGCAGCCCATGGGAGAACGGCTACTGCGAAAGTTTCAACGCTCGTATGCGGGATGAATTTCTAAATGGTGAACTGTTCGGAAACATGTATGAAGCACAGGTTCTGACTGCAAAATGGGTTCGGTATTACAATGAAGTGCGGCCTCACAGTGCGCTTGGAGGAAGGCCTCCTGCACCACAAAGCATCGTACCGATACCGGCCTAAAAAACGAGCAAGCGGCAACCGAAGTGGAGCGTAGCGAAATGAAGGTTGCCGCTCAAGGAAAGGTTCTACACTAACATTGTGATTGGTACAAAAAACGGGGGCAGTTCAATAACTTGCTCGGTGACGGCATTGGCAACACCATTCAGTTCGATGGTGAAATTGCCTGCACTCGCACCAACGGGGTGGACGGTTTCATCCAGCAAATACCCTTCCGAGGGTGTGATTTCTTTAATCGTCCAATCGTCACCGCAAGCATAGTATTCGGTGGTGAACTGTCCGTTTGCATCGGTGGTGAACTGTCCGTTTGCATCGGTGGTGTAGCTGTCTATGAGCGTTGCGCCTTTATAGATGCCATACACCGCACCGGCTAAACTGCCGTCACCTTGGGGTGTGCTTGTCTCGGCATCGGTTTTGCTCACGGTTACACGGAATTTCTTTAAAACATTGTGCACCGTTTTGTTCGTGACAGTGTTCCATGCGATAGCCACATTTTGCGTAGGTGGCACCACATATCGTGTCGGGGTGTCAACTTCCTCCAAAACATATGGGGTTGTGCCACTGATGAGCACGTCGTTAAAAACCGCAATGCCGCTTGCGTTGGTGGTGGCGTATTGCTCCACCGCCGCACCCGACAGAGAAGTGCCGGAAAGTTTAAAGGTCATGCCTTCCACAAGGCCATCCTCACTGGTTTTGACAACTTGCAGGCCACCACGCTTTAGCACATTGTTGAAATTCACCGTTGTGGTTTGTCCGCTAACAACGGTAAACTGCTGTGCCTGTGCAGGCTCATACTGTGTCGGGGATTGCTCGGTCACGGTATACACGCCGGGGGCAAGGCCCACAATCGAGATTTCGCCGCTTGCATCGGTGGTGCGGCTCGTGTTTACACCGTTGCCGGAAATGTTGAAGCTGATACCGCCCACATTGCCGTCTTCGGCGGTTTTGACAAGCCGCATATTCCCTGTTTTCACTTCAAGATTGAGGTAGCCCGTCACAGGGTCGGCCACGCCTGCCGAATAGGTGGCAAGGTCTTGTTTGCCGCCGTTGATAACGCCGTCCGACCACACCACAACACCGTATCTGGTGGCATCTATCTTGGAGGCGGTAAGGGTGATATTGCCTGTCGGCGGGGTTGCGGTGGTCACGGTCAACTGATTTCCACTAACGGAAACATTCACCCCTGTTTTGTCGGCGCTAAAACTATAGTTGCCAAGCACACCGTTTGTGTCGGTGAAAGTGGCGGTGTACAAACTGCCGTTCCACGTCATTTCCACCGCCGCACCGCTTGCATGGCTGAAAAAACTCGGCAATTGCGTGTGCTGTTGCACCTGTGTTTCCATCGTGTTGTAGTAAGAAAAAATGAGGCTACGAAGTGGATGGTTGCCTGCAATGATGTCTATGACATTGCTTCGGCCCACCGAACTGCCCCACACATGGTTGAAATTGCTGTCACGCTCGCCGACAATGGTTTCCCAAATGAGAAGTTGCGTGGCAATGGCCTGTGCAATGGCGGTGTCGTTTCCACTCACGGCACTGCTCCAATTTGAATTTAAGGGGCCTGTGTAGCCATATTGCATGATGCGCCCGATGGTTGCTTTTACGATGTAAGGCGGAATGGTTGGATTGATGTTCGAAGGGTAATTGTCCCAGTAATCTTCGCCGCGAGCACCCATTGACGTGCCGGTAGAGAGAACTACACCCGGCTCGATGCAGTAGGCAATTTGCCCGTTGTAGCTGTCGAGCCCGTACATATACCACTTGCCTGTGTCTGCACCGGTTTCGGAAGTAAAGGATGCGCCGTTCATGAAGGTGTGTGGAGAATAGCCCCAGCCGGCTTTGTTCGGGTCTGCCCCACGGGGCAGGGAAAGTATGTGCACCGTCGTAGCTGCCGCTTGTACCGATATTCCCGCAAAGGTGCTCATGCAGAGCATCACCGCGAGGAATGCCGTTAGAATTCGCTTGTGTAGTTTCAAGTTTACCTCCTGTTTTTCAATAAAAAAAGACACACCTTTCGATGTGCCTTAGCGTGTATTTTGCTACTATGCGTAAGAAATGTAGATGTTGTACCTACCGCCGCCGATGTCTTCTGCCCATACGTTGAACCTTGTAAAACCAGACGATTGATACCATGAGAGCATACCCGATAAGTCTCGGTCGAGGTAGAGAGAGTCTGCCGATGCAACGATGGGGTTATCCCAACTTCCTGTGACGGAAGCATCGTAAGTCATGCCGAGCCCTGTGCCGGAATTGATTGCAAACTGCACCCATGTGTTGACGTCAAAAGCCTGTGGGGGTGGGGTAGGTGCAGGCTCTGGCACAGGCTGTGGTGTTGGTTCCGGCGCAGGCTGTGGTGTCGACTCGGGTGTTGGTGTCTGGACAGGCTCAGGTGTCGGTGTCTGCACAGGCTCAGGAGTTTGTACAGAAGCTTGCTCGGGTGTTGCTTGTGATACCTGCGCAGGCGGCGGTGATGGCTCTGATTGTGGTTGTGGCGTGGGATGGGTTTCTTGTGGCTGTGTTACCGTCACAGGGAATTCGTTCGCCACATGTTCAACACCGTTTTCTGTTGTTTGCTCAATTTGCGGTGTTGTCGTTGAGGAACTTTCTGAAATATTGGTGTTTTGCGGTGGCTGTGAACTGCTGACGAAAATATTGCTCTCGTCTGCTGTGACTCTCTCATCAGCGGCTATCTGTTCACTGATGTCCTCATCACTTACCGAAAAAGAGATGGCTATTTCGCTACTGCTTGCCGACATATCGCTGTTTTCTGTCTCTACCGATGAATTTGCCGATGTCTGATTGTTGCATCCTGCGAAGGATAAGAAAATAAGCGCTGTTGCTATGATTTTTTTCATTTGTTCAACCTCCTGTGTTTGTTGCTTTGATTTTAGCAACACCGAGGGCAATAGACAAAGGTGCAAATTCTCTTTTTCGGGTAGTTTAGTGCTTGTAGTATATATAGGGGGATTGTAAGGGGGATTTCATCGCTCGTCACGGCTACTCTTTTGCCGCTCACGGTGACGGTTATAAAATTCAAGTGCCTTGACAACATAGTCCTCGGCTTTGTCCTTTTGTACGGTATCGGGAATTAAGCGGGTTATCCGCTCATCAAACCGAGATTTAGGGCGCTGATTTGGCTTTTGTTCGCTAATAATACTTTCCATCACGGCTGTGGATAGCTCACCCTTGTTTAAAAATTCTCGCATTTTGATAGCCTGCGCAAGTGATGGGGTCGCATCGTTATAGTCCATGATGTCGTAAAGTTCGCTTTGTTGTTCGGGTGGTA
>CAYJDF010000148.1:0-5313 GCA_964368845.1 uncultured Desulfovibrionaceae bacterium | reverse complement strand
CCCATTAATCCAGAGCTTCGCCTTTGCTCCTGCCTTGCCCTTGGGGCAGATCGTGTGGTTGCTAAAGAAGCCTTGGACCTAAATTATATGCTTGATGTGGCCCTGCCATTTCCACCTCAAAGCACTATACATGCAGACTATGTTGTTGGTGAAGATGAAAAACAAAAATCTGACAATGAACTCTATAACTTGCTTTATAAAGCTCGTGATGTTTTAGTATTTGGTGAAGCCGTGGAAAAAGCAGCCAGTCAAAAAGGTGAGGCTGCTAAAGCATTGCGTCAAAATGTATATATTGAGGCAACCAGAGCCATGCTAGACCATTGTAATGTTCTTATTGTCCTCTGGGATGGTGAAGAAGATAATAGACCAGGCAGTACTCATGACAATATGAAAAAAGCACTTAAAGAGAATAAACTTGTATTTTATATTCGCTCAGACGCGCCTAAACAAAACAATGGTGGAAGTTCCAAAGATTGGAGCATAGTCCAAGCAAAAATCAATGGCCATGATGGCAATAAATTTTTCAAAGTAGATAATATTGAGGATGTTTGGCAAAAATATCTAGCATACTTAGGCAAGCAAAAAAGCGTTTAAATTATAAAAATAAGTCATGTAATTTGTTTTATGCAAAATATTCCAACTTATTTTTGGCCTGTTGGATAAATTTGGATAAATTCTGAAGGATATAAAATACATTATGAAGTAATATCCTCTTAAGCAAATTTCACCCTACGGTGAACAGAGCAAAGACCACCATAAAAAGTACAAAAAGGCTATTTGTACAGCAAATCAATTCACACGGTAATGACAACCGCGGCTCTCTTTATTGCGTAAGGCTGCCTGTGTAATTACATAAGCTGTATGCACTCCGTGAAATAAATTAATCAACGGGGGGGTAATTTGAGTACGTTTATAAAAGTCATGAATACGCCGTGATAAATCGCGTAAATCCTGAAAAGCTCGGTAAAGCCTTGCGTTGGTGCGTGTTATGCCCACATAGTTCCACATGGTATGGCGTATACTAGCCCAATCCTGTGCAATAAGGGCTGGGTCGTCATTTTGTTCTGTTCCACCTGGTTCCCAGTTGGGGATAATTTTTCTTAAATCCTCTGAAAGTCCTGGCTCTTTGGTAATGCATTTAGCAATATTCTTACCTGCACACCACCCCCAAGTAAGAGCTTCAAGTAAGGATGTGCTAGCAAGGCGATTAGCCCCATGCACTCCAGTACAAGCGCACTCACCAATGGCATATAGGGCAGCAACATCAGTACGCCCATATTTATCCACCAAGATACCACCACAAAAATAATGCGCTGCTGGTACCACAGGTATGGGTTTATTACGTATATCAAGCCCAATATCAGTACAGATCCTAGACACAGTGGGAAAACGCGTATTTAAGTCTTGTTCGATGTAACTAGCATCAAGGTACAGACAAGACGCGCCAGTATTTAACATTTCTGAAACCATGGATTGTGAGACCACATCACGCGGAGCTAAATCACCACGTTCATCATAACGATGCATGAATGGTTTACCCTTAGCATCTAAAAGTCTTGCGCCTTCACCGCGCATAGCTTCCGTTATTAAGGCACGGCGATTAAATTTTTTGCTATATAGGGCTGTGGGGTGAAATTGCATAAATTCTGCATTGATAACGCTGACCTTGGCTCGATGTGCCATGGATATGGCCGAGCCTACGCAAGATTCTGTATTAGTTGAGTGCAAGAATATATTACCAACCCCACCGCTGGCAAGTATGGTCCAATCTGCCAGAATGGTTTGGGCTTTTCCTAAATTTTCATTATACACATACGCGCCAGCACAACGATTTTCCACATGATAACGATAGTCCGAATGCCGCCCATGATGTCTGCTGGTTAATAGGTCGATGGCAAAGCAATCTTGCAAACATGTAATGCGCTCATGCTCCAAGACAGCCTGACCCAAGGTTTGCATAATGGTTCTGCCAGTGTGATCTGCAGCATGCAGTATACGTGGGGTAGCATGCCCTCCCTCACGTGTTAAACAAAAACTACCGTCGGCATTTTTATCAAAGGGCACATTAACACGTTGTAGCAAAACTTGTTCAATGGCTGCAGGACCTTCCTTGCATAGGTGCTCAACTGCATCCTTGTAATTATAGTTGTGGCCTGCCACAAAAATATCATGCGAAAGCTCTTTAATTTCATCATTGGAATTTGATTGCTGGCGCGATTTATAAACAATACCACCTTGAGCAAGTTCAGAATTTCCCCCACCAATACTCTTACCAGAGGAAAGTAAAAGCACCTCAACTCCAGCATCGGCAAGTGTTAAAGCGGCTGTGCAGCCAGATAAACCAGAACCAATAATTAAAACTTGGGTATAAATTCTTTCTTGCAACGCGACTTTCTCCAATGCTTTATTTGGTTCTTTAGAATTATACAAAAATATTAAATTAAACTCCAGCCTTGGTGCAAGCTTCTAACATGCGTTCAAGCGATTTGCGAGCAGGCCCTACCTGACTAGCTGGAATTTGTACAGCCTTGGCCTGACCCGTTTTAATGTCTTGCAAAGTTTGGAGGAGTTTTTCAGCTGTAATCTTAGCCATATGCGAACAATATGCATCACGCAAAGCCAGCACATTACAATGTTCTTTATGTCTATTATGTAAGCGATGCACAAGATTTGTTTCTGTACCCACAACAACTGTACTACCAGCAGGACTTTTAGCAACAATATCAATCAAATACGATGTAGAACCAGCCCCATCGGCCTTATTTACCACCTGTGGCGAACACTCCGGATGAACATATATTTTGCAATCCGGATAAGTTTTACGCATATCATCCATAAGCCTCGGATTAAACTTAGCATGAATGGCACAACACCCCGGCCAAAGCAAGAGCTTTGATTTCTTAACCGCATCAAAGTCAAGCTCAGTACCATTTTTACGAATGTTCAATACATGTATGAGATTAGTATTCATATCAAGCTGCTTGGCAGTGTTTTGAGCAAGGTTTTTATCGGGTAAGAATAGTACCTGATCTCCCTGCTCCAAGGCCCATTTTAGCATAATTTTTGCGTTGGCTGAGGTACAAACAGCCCCACCATAACGCCCCACCACATCCTTAACAGCAAGAGATGTATTAACATAAGCTAGGGGAATTATTTTATTTTTAGAGTTAGCAACGAGACTTTCTAAAACCCTTTCAAGTAAAGGAGCAGGCGTCATTTGCGACATTACACAATTAGCTAAGCTATCAGGAATATATATTTTTTGCCCAGGACGAGCCAAAAGAGCCGCCGACTCAGCCATAAAATACACTCCACAAAAAACAATATGCGGAGCTTTTTCATTAGCTACTTTGCGCGCAAGTTCAAGAGAATCACCAGTGATATGACAATGTTCAACAACGCTATCAGCTTGATAATGGTGGCCAACAATACATAAATCTTGCCCAAGTTCTGAGCGTAGCATAGTAATTTTTTTAGCTAGGTCTTGCATATGTATACTTTAATAAAATAATTAAGAACTTAATGATGATTTATTTTCTCGGTCCATTTTGCGTTGCCAAATACGCCAAAGCCACGTAATGCATAATACGCTGTAAACAATTATGATTGCAAGCATATTGTGTTGGACGTTTAAATCACCATCCCAGCTCCAAACATAATCACCAAAACGAGAAAAAGAATAACCAATACCTAGGCCGCAAGCAAGTACAATCCAAATGGGGCAAAGCCAACGTAAAGGAAAGTGCTCTTCCCAAAAAAATGACTTACGATAAAACCGCCTAGATGACATAAACACAGCCACAAGAACCATAAAAATCATGGCCGTTATAAAAAGACTCATACCTTTTAGGGCAGCACAAACTAACCCTAAACTCAGGAAAAACAAGCTTAAACGCCATGCTATAGCTTGGCGCATTTCCAAACCATAGGCCAAAAAAAGCAACACAGAACCAACAAAAATATTTAAAACATGCCAAAGCATGCTAAGCCATGGTGACCAATCAATAAATAAGAAAAAGGAGCCCTCTCGCCAAGATGGTAAAACCGAAAGACAAAGTAATAAAGCACCTGCACAAAATGTGGCCCAAGCACAAATACTATGAGATAAGACCGAAAGCCAACGTCCAGCATCACGCCAAATATCTTTACGTTGTCTGGCCTCATAAATGGCTAATAACACTGCTGCTGCTAAAAGTGGTAATATAAAATAAATAAGTCTAAAACATAGCACTGCCGCCACCACAACTTGTTCGCGCGGGGTGTGCGTAAGGTGCAAGATAACCAGTTCAAAAACCCCTACTCCGCCTGGAACATGAGTTAGAACAACGGCCACCTGCGCCATAAGGTAGCTTGGCAAAAATTCAATAAACCCAATATTTAAATCACCTGGCAACAATACATACATACAGCCGGCAGCCGCAATTAAATCCACCCCAGCCACAATGGCTTGTAAAATAGCAATTTTCAAAGGCGGAAACACAAACTCACGCCCAAAAATAAAGATTGGCTTGCGTATAAAATGACAAGCCACAAAATAAGCCAAAGCAATGCTTAGTAAAATTGCACCCAAGAAGCGTACATCAGTAATGGGCATTTTAGCTAATAATTCAGCAGGAATATCCGGTGGATGTATGATAAATACAAGACCACAAAGCCCCAATGCCCCCACCCAAAAAGTTACCGCCAACATAAGCACAAGACGCACAATATCGTGCAGAGTAAATCCCCAAGCAGAATAAAAACGATAGCGTACCGTAGTACCGCCTAAAAGCGCGCCAAAATTATAACTAACAGCTTGCCCAATAAAGGATACCAATGCTGTGCGATTTAAAGGTAAGGGCTTTTTAATGGCTACTAGAGCTAACCAGTCATAACCAACTAATATTAAATAATTTACTATCATAAGCCCTACAGAAGCAAGCAGACGCCAATCAGAGATATGCGTTAAACTATCTCGAATTTGCTCAAGGCTATAGGCTTTAAGCTTATGATATAATAGATACATTGCACCAAAAAAAATGCATGTAATTAAAATAGGACCAAGATAACGCAAATATTTTTTCATAATTTACCAGTAACAAAAATCTTAATGAAAAGGCAAAGTATCTTTTTTAATGCTTCAATGCAATTAATTTTATCTTCAATTATATTAATAAAAAAATTCTTGACATTATACTATGTTTTACGTAATTTAACCTAACAAAATTGATTAAATTCTGTACGCGCATTTTTAAAAATGACGCGTACTTTTTTTACTATCTAAGAGGTTTTTATGAGTATTCCAATTTCAAAACAAGGCTTTAGCCAATTAGA
>CAYJDF010000147.1:0-5329 GCA_964368845.1 uncultured Desulfovibrionaceae bacterium | reverse complement strand
AAAAAGCCCTGCAATTACTTGCAGGGCTAGATATTCTTTTTGGCGTCCCCTAGGGAAGTCAAACAATGTTATAATATGTTGATTTTATAAATATAAAATGTCTATCATTTTTTTCTTACCCCAAATTTTACCACACAATCTGAAGTATCATTTTAAATCATTTGAGAGCCAGTGGGACAACTTTTCAGCTTGACAATATCTCAAATGAGTTACAATATATATGCAACACAAGGGGGATATATGGAAACCACAATGCTGCATGTGCGTGTTAATAATGAACTAAAAACACAAGCCCATGAATACTTATCTAAATCGGGTTTGACCCTTTCCGATGCCGTGCGTGTTCTCTTAACTCGCATAGTGGACGAGGGCGGCTTACCCATTGCCCTAACTGCCAACTCTGCCGCCTATGATAAATGGTTTAAGGCTAAAGTCCTTGAGGCAATGGCTCAAAAGGAAGAAATACCCTTTGAAGAAGGCATGAGTAGCATTGAGCAAAAACTTGGTCTTTAATTATGCAAATAATCCTTACCCCTGCGGCTCTTGATGATATTGAAAACATTGTCGCTTACATTGCCAAAGACAATAAACAGGCCGCTCGCAAACTACACGACAATATCAAAGCCAAGGTGTATGGCTTGGTTGACTTCCCCCTTGCCCACAAAGAAGGCCGCATCCAAGGCACTAGAGAAATGGTTGTGCATCCGCATTATGTTGTTGTCTATAGTGTTCTTAAAACAAAAATTAAAATCCTACGTGTGTTGCATACTTCTTTGCAATGGCCGTAGTTTGTTCTTTATAATACCAAACCATTTTAAAGCTTTGTAGCACAAGGTTTTGCGTTATAACAATTCATCTATAGTTTGCATATATTGCTTGTGGAAGTTAATTTTTTGTAAACGTCTATCTTCCTCAGCTTTTTGCAATGCTTCCTCTGCTTTTTTTAGATCAACTTTTGCTTCGTCAACCAGTTTTTGGGCACGTTCAATATGGGATTTGTCTGTCAAAGATTCTTCATATCGTTTTGTAGACTCATTAAACCAGAAAAGAGCCGTGTTGGCTTCACCTACGTTGACCTCTTCTTTACGATCTAACTTCTTTTTTATTCTTACTAATTCTTCTTTATATTTATCCATTTCTTTTTTTGCTCTTTCTATATGAGATTTATCTATTAGTGCTTTGTCATAACCTTCTTGCCATCTTTTAAGAATATTTTTAGCTGAATCAACATTACTTTTTATACTCCAAAAACCCAACGTTTCTACATAGTTTCTATATGTGTTGTCCTGTAGCGATTTTAAAATATCTGCGTTAAGTTTTTTTATTTCTAATAATGCATTAGTATCTATGGATTTTAAAAAGGACAGTGTATCTTTAATTTGCCTTTCACTTAAAATTTTTGCTTTTAACATGGAGTCAAGGTGCTCAACAAAGTTTTGTAAAAACTCTGAATCCTCACTGGGTTTATATTCATAATCTGCTGCAAGCTTCATGACATCGCGAGAACGTTTTGACTTCCAAATATTAAAAGCAATTGCAGGCATCGCAGTAAGCCTTTCAATGTACTTATGCTGGTCGGAATCATTTGAGTTCCGTGTGTAATCAAATTCGGGATTGAAAGTACGTGAAGTGTATGGGTCAAAGCCTCCAGCATAGAATAAGGTTAAGTTTTCCATGTCGGTTATAATTACTTGACTTATATAGTCATCTCTTGTCCATTGAACCCCCTTATTGGCAAGTTCTTTTCTTGGGTCATCGCTACTTTCTTTTTTTAAATTAGTGGTGTTTTTTGCAATTTCCTCTGTGTGTTTTGCAGTTTCTTTTGTGCTAGTCGCAATTTCTGCTGTGTTTTGTTCAATCTTTTTTACGTCTTCTGCAATACTATAGTATACTTGTTGAACAATAGTTCCTTGGTCATTTGCATATGCCCAATAAGCCAAGCCTAAAACTACGTTTATGAATATTGAAAAACCTAAAATTCCACCCCAGAGGTTATTATAAAATTTGAATTTCATACCCTCAATAAAGTTTCTATTTTCATTTGCTTGTAATGCTTCTAACCTTGATTGAATGTTAGCATCAGCAGTTTTTGAAAAGCTCATCCATACTGCAATGCCTAAAGAAAGCACAACTAGAGAGAGCGTGAAAAAAAATAAGCTAGGTACAATAAAGCCCACAAGATTTAGATCTGCCACACCTACTATTGAACCTGGAATAGCTACTATTTTAAAACCTCGTCCAAGCTGTGTTAATTGTCTACTTTTCTGTAGCATGATGACTATTTCCTCAAGATTTAGTATTGGCAAAAAACACTCTCCGTATCGTCAAGATATACTAGGATACGTAAATAATGCTTGCCAATGACAGCTTACATTAACCCCATATAGAACGCAAGGTATATGAAAACTGAAAAGGCTACCAAATTTTACCACATCCCATGCAAAGCACCACACAAAGGACAGGGCATTTCCGTCCAATCATCGTTTGGTTCTGCTTTCATATAGTAACTACACATTGAACACGTTATCCAATACTCTTTGCCTCTCGTGTTTACAAAGCGTTGGTCAAAGGTTTTTTGCCATCTTTGCAACCTACGCAGAAAATCACTTGATACCATTTGAATATTTTTAAAAAGTGCTTTTTATTATATGCGTGAGCGTGAGGTTATTAAGGTGTTAGGTGTGAGCCGTTCAACTCTACATCGCATGGTTGCAAGAAAAGATTTTCCTGCTCCATATAAAATTGGTAGTAGGTCTATTGCATGGCGTAGTGATGAGGTTTTTAGAAAGCTTGAAAGCTTTGAGCGGTTAGAAAATCATTCAGAAGCTATGCTTCCAAGAGAAGATAGGCTAGGGTTTATGTAAATGGTGCAAAAATGCCCTTGTACTGTAATGCAAGGGCATTTTGCTTGCTTATAGTATGTAGTCTGCTTATCTTGTTTTTCTGAAGTATTAGTGGTATAAAGGGCTATATATTTTAGTGAGGTGTTGTATGTGGTCATTTTTAAAGTTTCTGTCTCCTAAGCAAGAAGAAAGTATAGTCAATCAAGACGAGCCTGAAAAAACTCCGTTATTTCTTACGACACATGGGCTTAACTATTACATTGAAAAACTTATACAAGAAGCAGAGCAATATATATGTATTATGTCACCATATCTTAAATTATGCTCACGCTTAGAGGAGCTTTTATTAGAACGCAAACAATCTGGCGTAAAAATATATATGATATGTCGTGTTGATGATGCAAAATATAAGATTGACCATATTGCGACAGTTTTAAAGGACAGGAAGAAGCTTCATGCTAAATGCTTTTTGAGTGAACATGCTGCTATTGTTGGGAGCTTGAATCTTTACGACTTTAGCCAAATTCATAATGATGAAATGGGATTTTATTGTAGTAAGGATGCTGTCCCGACCATGTATGATACTATCCATAACGAAGTGAAGCGAATATATAATGCAGCAGATACAATTGCAGGGGACATTGCAGATATTCCAGTAGAGGCTTCCGTTTCTACTTTGAATAATCCTAGCTGTGAGCCTATTTTAGAAGTAGGTACAAAATACTCTTTGCAAGATTTAGACGTACTTTTTAACTTTGATTATAAAGCACCTAGCGGCATTAAGTCAGGGCAAAATGGCGACATTTTCCTTTTTATGAACGATACAAAACTTTATCAAAATAAAGAATCACAGGGTATCATATACTTTCAAGGCCAAAATACAGGTAAAGGTGCTCAAAAACTCATTTTTGGAAATAAAAAGCTACATGAAGCTTATGGGTCTTCAACTTGCCGTGTTTTTTTGTTCAAAACAAATGTGTATGATGGTGAATATCATGTGTGCAAAGAACCTTTTACACAAAATGACAAATGGATTTTTCCAATTTCAAAAAAATAAATAGTTATCCAGATAACTCCAATTTATCAAGATATGCACACCATTCTTGCATCATCTGGCGGCGTTGGGGTAAATATTGGGCATGGTTGTATGCTCCACGTATTTCGTCACGTTCACCGTGGGCAAGTTGGCGTTCAATCCAATCGGCATTGTAGCCTTGTTCGTTGAGTAATGTGCTTGCCATTCCTCTAAAGCCGTGGGCGGTCATTTCGTCTTTAGTAAAGCCCATAGCACGCAAGGCAACAAGGACGGTGGCCTCACTCATGGGCTTATCGTGGGAACGTATGGTTGGGAATAGGAATTTACTTTGACAAGTTAGCGGTCGTAGTTCTTCCAAGAGTTTTAATAGCTGCGGTGTCAGCGGTACAAGGTGCGGTTGCTTCATTTTCATTTTATCAGCAGGAATACGCCATAGCTTTTCCTCAAAGTCTAGCTCTGCCCACTCTGCGTGACGCACTTCAATGGGGCGTGCAAATGTATAGGCACTAAACTGCATGGCAAGCGAAGTTTGTAAACTTACTTCAGCATAGCCAGATATAGAACGCATAAGCCTTGCCACGTCCTTGGGCTCGGTTAGGCAAGCTCGGTGTTTTACAGGGGCGGCTTTGCACATACCTTTATATAGTGTAGTCCAATCTGTAACAGGAAAATCACGCATCATGGCATGGCGTAGAATACGGCTTATAATAGAGCGTACTTTTTTAAAGGTGGGAGCTTTCTTTTGCCCTGCAAGAATGTTTAGCACATTTTCAATATCAATGCGGCTAACTTCTAAGATAGGCTTTTTTGCCAAATGGGGTAAAATATAGGCAGCAAGCTTTTGGTTAATGTTTTCAATGTGTACTTTTGACCAAGCTGTGCTACTCATGTCAAACCATTCCTTGGTTATTTCTCCAAAGGTGGTGGCGTTGGCTTCGGTGATGACTTTTTCTTCACGCTTGCAAGCACAAGGGTTTATGTTTTTGGCAATAAGTGCTTTAAGGCGTAATGCTTCTTGCCTTGCATCGGATAGAGTATAGGACGGATATTCGCCAATGGTGTAAAGCTGCTCGTTCTTGGCATAGGAAAATTTTAGGCGAAATACCTTTTTACCCTTTGGGCTTACTGAAAGGAAAAGTCCGCCTACTGTGCCGTCAGCTAGCCTGTATATTTTGTCTTTAGGCTATGCGGCTTTGATTGCCACGTCATTTAGTATCTTTTTGGGTTTAGCTTGCATATGGGGTAAAACTCCTGCATTGAATTTCTTACCCCAGAATTTACCCCGTTTTTTGAGTCGTGACAAGCTACCTTGTGAAACAATATGACACAAACAAAAAGACCTAAAGCATCGTTTTAACTAGGCTTTAGGTCTTTTTGAAAACTTGTGAAATTTTTAATTGGCGTCCCCTAGGGGATTTGAACCCCTGTCGTCGCCGTGAAAGGGCGATGT
>CAYJDF010000146.1:0-5401 GCA_964368845.1 uncultured Desulfovibrionaceae bacterium | reverse complement strand
TTCAGGAAGGCACGTCTATTCATACTACCTCCTCATTGAATAACTCAATGTATTATTGAACTAATTGTTCACCATAACCACTCATCAATATAAAAATTGACACCAAACAGTATCTTTGCATACAAAAAATGTAAAGCGTATTGAAAAAAAATTTACTAAAAATTTTTTTTCACATGAACATAGCACATAATATCACCATGTTACTTATTTTCAACTTGCAGAAAAATATGTGAATTATTATGGAGCAAAATTGCTTTGTAGACTATAGTGAACTCAAAAAGGGTATTTTCAACCGATGTTCGCAAACGAAAATTTTAAGAATAAAAAACCATGATAACGACTTTTTAATGATAACATTATGTTTTATTGAAAATTTTTGTATTTTTAAAAAGTAATTAAAAGCGTGAATAGTTCTCAAATTTATATTAGGCCAATTTTTTGAGACCAATTTTGTTCAAATTCAAGGTATTTTCTTGATATTTTCTCATTTTTCTGTCATTTTTAACTTGATTTTACTTAAAATCAAATGACATCAAAGAAAGTTATGACCAAAACAATTCACAGTTAAAATACAATTTGATACAAACTAAAGTGACTACTCAAATCTCTTATACTTGGTATACAAATGAATTATATAAATTCACGAATTTTTACTGCTCAAGATTTTTGCCCAACCGAAGAAGACTTTTTGCGTCTAGATAACGCACGCCCTTTTGGGTTGAGCGGGCATCTACGTGTTCGCAATGAAGCTCTCACTTTACGAGCCTGTCTTGATTCTTGCTTACCATTTTTAGATGAACTTATTATTACCTACAATGATTCAATCGATGACACAGAAGATATACTGCATGAATACGCTAGACGCTTTCCCAACAAAATACGACTTTTTTGGTATCCCTTAGAGTGGGGTACATGCCGCGGAAAAATGCAAGCAAGACCACTTGGGCACTTAGCACAGTTTTATAACTTTGGTTATAGCAAAGTGCGCTATGAATTCTATATGAAAATAGATGGTGATCAAATATATTTTACAGATAAGATGCTATTTATTAAGGAAATGTTACAAAAATACAGCACAAATCCCAGTATCAGCCATCTATTTGATAAGCAAGGTAATGATATTTATACATTTTACGAAAGAAACATTGCTAAAGCTTTATCATCTAAAGACCACACTTTAATTTTTGGTGGTTTAAACATATGCTACAATGATGGTGAATTCTATGTGTATACTCTTGATAATTTAGATGAAAAACCACTTTTTAATGGTTTTTTTGGTGATGCATTTATTGTGCGCCCAAGCAGTAAACAAGTATATAGTATGCAAGGTGAATATTTTGAAACTTTTCCACTTCAGAATACTAAATGTGTACCTCTAGGTCTTATTTGGGTACATTTAGGGTTTATAAAACTAAAGCTCCCAGTTAGGCAAAGTAATGTTATTGCTTTAAAGGACGCACACACATTTTCTTGGGACAATGTTTACAAAATAATTAATACAAAACCAACCCAAGACCAAAAAACCCATAATACTTATAAAAATTTAGGACGACAATTTTGGGATAGAGATGTGCCCACGTTTTTAACTAAAGAATTTTATGATAAATACTTTAATGAAATGATTGTTAGAGTGCGAAAATATTTTATGTAATTTGAAGTTACACTACTACAAGAAGCTACAACAAACTTTAATATTGTTTCGGTTTACCTGTCACAATACTTGCTTCTGGGTACTCTGTGGTAAATCGTGGCAAAAACTCTGCAGCCTTGGCTTGATTACTCCAAGGACCTATACGTACTCGCCACAGCTTTTGATTTGGTTCTTTATATGAGCGGGCCGGAAAGCCCCTATCCTTAAAAGTCTCTGCCAAAAATGAAGCAAATTTTTTCACCTCAAATGCTCCAACCTGAATATAAAATACTACATCGCCGTCAACAGTGGTATCCACACTGGTTGGCATAGCTGAACTTTGAATTGGTGCTACCTCATTATAAGTTTGAGTTTTTGCATAACCTTTTGAATCTACTTGACCTTGTTCTATGGCATAACTTTCTGACTCAACATAACTTTCAGATTGAGCATAGTTTTGAGGTTCTGGTGCATGCTCTGATTTAGCCGAACTTGAGCCTTCTTCTTCAAAAAGGTATTTTAATTCGTCCGGTATTTCACCATCTTCATTAAGTACACGTGATTTTCTGGCTTCTTCAATAGCAGAGGCACTGGAGGCAGAAGAGCTAGAGGCTGTAACAGCCCCAGCAGTTACGACTGCTTTAGTGGCCGAGGAAGATGTCTTGCTTGCAGGTTTAGTATTAATGGCCTCAATACGAACATTGGCCGTACCTTGTTCATGCATATCAAGCCGTTCAGCAGCACGTTTTGAAACATCTATAACTCTATCATGCACAAAAGGTCCACGATCATTAATACGTAAGACAAGTGATTTATTGTTTTCTAAATTGGTTACGCGTACAGTTGTTCCAAGAGGAAGCAACTTATGGGCAGCAGTCATGGCATTTTGATTGTATGTTTCGCCATTGGCAGTGGTTTTTCCATGAAAACCTGGACCATACCAAGAGGCCACACCCTCCTCTACAAAGCCATGTGCTGATTGTAGAGGATAATATTTTTGTCCGCGCACAGTATAGGGTTTTGTACCAGTAACGGTACTTTTAGGCTTACTGGCACAAGATACAAGGCTTAACATAAGCCAAGCACAACAAAAATAAACTAGGCCACGCGCAAACAATATCATTTAATATCACTTATATTTTTCATGGCTAAAATACTAGACATCTCATCTATAACTGTAGCTTGAGCATTATAACGCTTTGCTTTGGCTAATATTTCCAAGGCTTGGTCTTGGCGTCCATGCTCAAGGGCTAATTCAAGAGCCAAAAGGTAATGCTTGGAAGGATTATTCCCATAGAGCGCACCAAATAAATCTTCCAAACAATACTCAAAACTATCTTGCACAAGCTCACGATCTTCCACCAAAAATCTAGCTACGTGCTTATTTTCTTTATGATTTTCAAGAAACAATATAAGTAGCCTTCCCGTATGGACAAGCACACCCATTATACGTTCTATTTCACGAGCCATACTTTCGTGGGTTTGCTGGGTAAAGGGCAAGAGTCCATCTAGGGATTTTTGATATTTGTTATTGCTGGTATTTAATTGAAGCAGCCGGTTAGTATAATGTTGGCGTTGGAAAGCATCTTCTTTGAGCTTTACACACTCATGAAAGGCATAACCTACGCACCAATCTATCATATTTGCCACAATATCATCTTGTCCTTCAGTGGATGCTTCTGCACTGTCAGGTATTTGTTTATGTGATTTAATTACCTGCTGTTGGCAATTTTTCTTATCAATAAAAACCTGCTCCACAGGCAAAGGAGTGCGAAAAAGATGATGCGCTGAATCTTTCAAGCTCCAAAAAACACCACGATGAATATTATCACCAAGCAACTCACTTAAAACAGCATAGGAAATAGTCCCCGAATGTGCAAAGCGTTTAGCTTGTTCTCGTAAAATGGTGCGCACTCTACAATAATCACGCAAAAGATCACGAATAAAAATATCCCTATTTTGAATACGCCAACGCTCACTCACTGTTCTTCTTCCTTAAGTAGCGCACC
Organism: uncultured Desulfovibrionaceae bacterium; assembly: GCA_964368845.1. Taxonomy (GTDB): domain Bacteria; phylum Desulfobacterota; class Desulfovibrionia; order Desulfovibrionales; family Desulfovibrionaceae; genus CAYJAD01. Next base: position 1,762 of record CAYJDF010000146.1, on the reverse strand, counting down.
AGCAACAATATGGTCATATAATGCCATGGGGTCTGATTGCCCGCGCCCAAGTTTTTTATACATAGCTGCCGCTTCGCGGATGACAGAGCTTGGTAGCCATTCATGCTTATCCCACACCTCGGCATGCTCTTGTTGCCAAAGCCTAAACTCTATCTCCCCATTAGCACCCCTACGCACATAAACCCTAACCTTAACATTGCTAGGGTCGGGGTGATAATAAATACCTCTTTCGTCTTTCATATTCCAACCTATATAATGTAAGAACTTTTCACAAAGATTTGTCATCAACTAAGATTATGTTAGCCCTTCCTTTAACATAAGGTCAACCATACAATAGCCTTAAAAAAAAATTTGTTACCTACTACCAAACTCATACTAGCAAGTTTAGCTATTTAATACAGCACAATACAATACTTTATTTAGAATTTAATCTCCCTAATAGAAAAGTAATAACTTGTGCTTGTCTTTATTTAAGAAGTAGGTTAGATAACAAATGTGTCCGCATACTCCTTGACCTGTACAATGAGTATGCGATTTGATGTAAGACTTTTTTAAGGTGTAACCTTAAAAGCATATGCATTGGATTTCCAGCTATCAATTCCAATAGATGGCATGGAACAAAACGGCAAAAATTTGCTGTGATACTTATAAAAAAATGTGGAGGTAAGGCAATGGCGAAACATGCAACCCCCAAGTTGGACCAGCTCGAATCCGGGCCGTGGCCCAGCTTCGTGTCCGACATCAAGCAAGAAGCAGCTTCTCGGACCACAAATGCCAAGGGTTTGGATTATCAAATTCCTGTAAGCTGCCCCGAAGATTTGCTTGGGGTATTAGAACTTTCTTACAATGATGGTGAAACACACTGGAAACACGGCGGTATCGTTGGTGTATTCGGTTATGGTGGTGGCGTTATCGGACGTTACTGTGACCAACCCGAACAATTCCCAGGTGTTGCACACTTCCATACCGTGCGTGTAGCTCAACCCGCAGGTAAATTCTATACAACCAAGTTCCTTCGTGACTTGTGTGATATTTGGGATTTACGTGGCTCAGGCATAACCAACATGCACGGAGCAACTGGTGACATCGTACTTCTTGGTACCCAAACCCCTCAGCTTGAAGAAATCTTCTTTGAGTTGACCCACAACATGAATGTTGACCTTGGTGGTTCTGGTTCTAACCTTCGTACACCAGAGTCTTGCATGGGTCAAAGTCGTTGTGAGTACGCTTGCTATAACGCTCAAGATATGTGCTATCAACTCACCATGGAATATCAAGACGAATTACACCGTCCGGCCTTCCCTTACAAGTTCAAATTTAAGTTTGATGGTTGCCCCAATGGTTGCGTTGCTGCTATGGCACGCTCAGATTTTGCCGTTGTTGGTACTTGGAAGGACGACATCAAAATTGATCAAGAAAAAGTCAAAGCCTATGTAGCTGGCGAAATTAAGCCAAACGCAGGTGCCCACGCCCAAGGCGAATGGGGTGCATTTGACATTCAAAAAGAAGTTGTTGACCTATGCCCAGGCCGCTCATTTAGCTATGACGGATCCAAAGTTAGCATTAACACCGCCGAATGTGTACGCTGCATGCACTGTATCAACACCATGCCTCAAGCACTACGCATTGGTGACGAGCGTGGCGCATCCATTCTTTGTGGTGCTAAGGCTCCTGTTGTTGACGGTGCTCAAATGGGCTCACTACTTGTTCCATTTATCGAAGCCGAAGCTCCTTATGACGAAGTCAAAGAAGTTATCGAAAA
>CAYJDF010000145.1:0-5513 GCA_964368845.1 uncultured Desulfovibrionaceae bacterium | reverse complement strand
GTCACCATTACTGGTGCTAACGATGTACCACAAATTTCTAGTGGACCAGAAAACTTATACACCGACGACTCCTATCTTACAGATGGTACCAAGGGAACGACTGAAGATATTAATGGTGAATCTATAAGAGACTATGATTCTGGTGTATTAGTGTTCACTTCTGCTGAAGATATGAATGGTGGAACCATTGTATTTAAACATAATGATGACGATGGTAACCCAACATCAACTACTTTAAGTATCACTCTTAATAATGGTGTATGGGAAGTTTCTCCATCAACCGTTGATGGGCAATATGGCTCCATTACTATCAATGGCTTAACACAAGCTGTAGATGGTACATTTACTCTTGTTTATACTTACAAGCAAGATACTGCTTACGAGCATAATCGTGATGGCAATGACTTTGACGCACTACACACAGGTGCTGAAAAGTTTGATGTAACCATCAATGACAAACACACTGATCCTACTACAGATGGTACCCTTATTGGCAACCAAACTACTATTACTGTTAATATTGAAGACGATGGTCCGATAATAACTGCTGCTAGTGGATATGCATCCGTTGATCATGATAATAATGCTGCAACTCCTGACGCAACGCAAGCAGTTGTAAATAATGGTCAAGCAGAAGCTAAAATCAGCATTGATTTTGGTGCAGATAAAGACGGTGCAATGATCCTTTCACCTAACACTGGTACTGATATTGTTGGTGTGAAGTGGGAGAATGGAACTTGGGTTACTATGGAAAGTGCAAACTTCCCAGGTGTTCCTGTTGATTATGACTTTGTTGGTGGTGTTCATACTATTACCTTAGGTGATATAGTCATGACCAGCACAGATAATGAAAACTGGACTGTAACCTTTAAGTCTGACGCTACAGACAAGACTCTCATTTTTGAAGATGGCGATGGAGATAGAGTAAGTCATGTTATATTAGCTCCTGATACTCCTCCTGCTCCTCCGGTTATTGATAGTGTGACTCATGTAGAAGTGTCAGAAGCCTTCATATCTGGTGGAACAAAGGGCGCACCATCTGCTGATGATGTAACCTATGATGGCATTTATACATCTAATACTGCTACAGGAAAAATTGAATACAGTGATGTTAATGGTGGTGAATTAACCTTTGCATGGAATCTTAAAAATGGTGTGCCAACTGATAAAGATGGTAATGCCATTGACCTAAAAACCTCAGATGATAATGAGCCACTTGTATGGTCCTATGGTGAAACTAACGGTGTAGAAGATAGAACAATTCTTATTGGTAAAAGCAAAAATGGTGGTGATGAAGTTATTAGACTTGATATGGATACTACTACCAATGAATACACTGTAGTCATTAAAGAGGGAGTTGAGCATAACACTCCAGACGGTGGAGACACTAAGGATTATAATACTGATCTTGACGGTGCAAAAGATGTCCTTGGTAAAGATGATAAACCAACTAACCTTAAGTTTGGCTTTACTGTAACTGATGAGCAAGGCCAAAGTACAAGCTCTGACGTTATATTAAATATTGAAGATGACATTCTTGAGGTGGGTAGTGCGACTCAAAAGACTACTTCCAATAACTCTGGCTACGCCTCCGACACACTTGTTTTTGAAAACCATAAGAGTGAACTTGAAGGCAAAAGCGAAGTTACATTTAAAAATGCTGGTGGTAATGAAATATTTACTGCTACCGCAGTTGTATTTGATCATGTCAAGGGTGAAGTTGTTACCGAAAATAACAATATGAAACCAAGTGGCTCATTTGATATTGGTAAATCTCCAGATGGCACTGGCCTTAGCATCAATTCAAGCATTGATAGCACTGGCACTAACCCCAATACAACTGATGGGCGTGTGAACATCACTTTTGGTGAAAATGAGTCTGAAGCAATAGTGCTTACTTTGCCAGTTGGTGAAGTAGCTTACTCTACCCAACTTGATATAGGTGCTTTCTTTAGTAATGAAGGTGGTAGTGGTGAAACTATGACCGTCTATTTCATGAGGGATGGCGAGCTAGTTCATAAGCATGATCTTATAGGCACCATGTCAACTGGTGAACATCCCACTTTGGACTATGCCGTAGCAGGTGGATTTGATCAGATTATACTTGTACCAACAGATAATGGCGCATCTGGTAATTTAAATAGTGACTTCTTCCTTTCTAGCGTTAAGTTTGATAGTCCAAACTCAAATCTATCAAACATTACTACAGGCGAGCTAGTAATGAATGCCGCTGATGGAATTGCAGATGTTGATGTTGCTAACATTACTATTACAGATGGTAATGGTAATGTCTATGATTTAAGTGATTTAGAAAAAGTTGGCAACCTAATTGATGGTACACACTATAAGCTAGAAGATAAGGCCGGAAATATTGTTTTTGAACTTCAGTTCAACATAGATACAGAAGGCAATATTCAGTGGACATCATGGTCTGACAATGAATACAGCAGTAATATTGGGTTCACAGTAACAGATAATGACGGTGATAATATAATTCATCAAGTTGAAGTTGCTGCTACACCAGATCCAGACATTAACTCCATCGGTGAACATGTAGATTCTGTAAAACTTACAAGTTCTGGTGCATCTGAAGTTCAATGGGCTTCTTCTGGTTACCATGATGAAGATGGAAAACCAGTGGGTGGAATTAATGAAATAGTTAAGTATGATGGACACGGTTTTACTGTCGATACTGGTCTTGCTAATGACCACGTTGAGCTAGGTAAATACAATGATACCATCTATCTTGGTGAAAGCTCTGACTCTGCTTATGATGCACATCCAGAAAAAGAAGTAGCCGCGCAGAAAGCGATGGAAGAGTTTATGAAGGGTGATGATGACTCTATCTTAATCAATCCTTCAGAGGGTGAAGACAGCGCCTTAAAAGCTGATAATAGCAATGCATACCTTGACTTGGCTCATGGTGGCGGCGGTAATGACATCATTTATGGTGAAGAGGGTATTGATGCTATATTCGGCGGCTCTGGCGATGATATGCTCTATGGTGGTTTAGGTAACGACGGATTACGCGGCGGTACTGGTAAAGACCGCTTAGATGGTGGCGAAGGTAAAGATTACCTAAAAGGTGGAGCTGATGACGACCTTTTAATCCTTGACCTTAATGACATGCTCATTGATGGTGGCGAAGGTGAGATGGACATACTCCTTGGTGGCAGTACCTCTGATAGGGATGACGTTCTAGATGCCATTGCAGCTGGTACCATTACAAATATTGAGATGATCGTTCTAGGTAAGGATGCTGAAAGCAGCACCAACATTGATCAAGTGCTCAAAGACCTAGGCTTGAATAAAAATCAACTTGGTACTGACCTTACCAAAGCTAACGGCTGGAATCGAGTTGATACCGAGAACGGCTTTGTAGAATTTACCACCAACCGAAATGGTCAAGATATTACCATTCTCGTAGAGCAGGCCAAGGTTGAAAGTGGTTCATAACTAGAATTAGTTAATATAATCTTATAACCAAAGCCCCCAACTTTTGTGATTACAAAAAATTGGGGGCTTTTTGTTTTAAGTTACTGCGAGGAGGAGCTTGCGACGACGTGGCAGTCAATATCTCTCGTCAACAATTGTTAGCGAGGCACGGCAGTCTACATAAAATGTAAAGTGAAACAACACATCCACCCCATTGATAAATATGACATAAAATTAATTCCAAAAAACTCTAGAAAAAATATTTAAAAATTATTGACAGCAAGGCTCAGTTAGGTTAAAAAAGGATCTAACGAAATTGTATAAAACTTAATACGATTTTGTAATTTAAAATAAATAGCTGTAATGTCTTGTAATTCAAGTTAAGTTTACTTGAATTTGCCCTTGGCTCTGCCTTGATAGGCCTACGAGACTGGCTAAATTTCTTAGTGTCGCGAATGACATCGAGTGCTGGACTAGTACTCGTTACCGCATTAGGGGCAAATTGCCCTGGGGAGAAATACTCCTCGTCCCATAATGGCATGTTATGGAGGCTAGCTTATAAGCCTATTTTCATGTCGGGCCTATTTATCTTTATTCCTTATGTTAATTGCTAGCAGCATTTTTGCTGCTCTTTGTCGTTTTCTTAAACTTAGGAGTATATCATGGCTGATATTTTATTACAAAAACCCCAAGCAGGACAAGTAACCGTTATTACCCCCCAACCAGAAGACCGCTTGGTCTTTGAATTTGCTCCGGGTGATGCTATTCTTGAGCGTCAAGATGATGATCTTGTGCTATCATTTGATGATGGCTCAAGAGTCGAACTTGCTGACTTTTATGTAGCCTATACATCTGAAAATATGCCAGAATTCCTCGTTGATGGTGGTATAATTTCTGGTCAAGACTTTTTTGCTGCCTTAAATAATGACGACCTAATGCCAGCTTTAGGGCCAGCCGCCGGTACACCTACCGGTAGTGGTACAGTAGTAGGCTTTGGTGCTGGTTCACTTTTAGGTGGTATTGATCGTCTTGAGCGTGTGGACCAAGAATATGCTGACCCTGCCGCTGCTGTTGGCTTTGAAGCAGGTGCTGCAGGTGCTGCTGATGATGGTGATGCACCTCAAGCTGCTGCTGTTGCTGCTGTTGATAACCCACCCGTTATCAATGATATTGACTTTGATGACCCACCATTAGATTTAGATGGTGATGGCACTATTGATGTGACTGGTGGCTATGTTATTGATGCTGGTGACGGACGTGGTGTTGACGGTGTTTCAGATTCTAGCAATCCTAACCTTGATTATGCTGGTAAATTAACCGCCACAGGTCAAATTGATGCTTTTGACCCAGAAGGTCAACCTCTTACCTATGGTGTACAAAATGGTACTGGTGCATATGGCGACGTTGTGGTTGATGCTACAACAGGTTCGTTCGTTTATAGTGTTGTTGTTGATCCTTCTGATCCACGATACGATGCTATTAATGCCCTAGCCGAAGGCGAAACCTTAACCGATACATTTACCTTTACCGCATCTGACGGCACAACTACCACCACTGAGACCGCAACCATTACTATTGTTGGTACTAACGAACAACCAGATTTGTCCATTGCTGCTACAAGCGATTTGATTGTAACAGAAGATGACGCAAGTGACGAAACTGTTACTGGTACTGCAACTGCTACAGATGCAGATAATGGTGCTGTGCTAAACTTCTTTGTTGCCGAAGGTACTGTTGGTGCAGGCCCAGACGACGAAACTGGCCCAGCTATGCCAGCTAATCTAACCCAAGCCACCAGCAACAATTGGGGCACATTTGAAATTGATAATGACCCCCTATCTCCAACCTACAGAGATTATAAATTTACTGTTGATCATAATAGCCCTGACGTTCAAGCCCTAGCTGAAGGCCAAGAGCAAGATCTTTCTTATACTGTTTATGTACAAGACGATAAAGGCGCATGGCGTTCTGAAGTTGTGGAAGTAAAAATTGTTGGCACTAACGATGACCCAACCAGCTTGATCTTTACAGGTGATGATACTTTTGTAAAAGAAGCTGGTGTTGGTTATGATGCAGCT
>CAYJDF010000144.1:0-5519 GCA_964368845.1 uncultured Desulfovibrionaceae bacterium | reverse complement strand
GAGCAAGCTGGTTTACTACTTGCTCCGGCTGTTACTTATCGTGTTTTAATTTAAGGCCATTATACTCAGTATAGTATTTTAAGTTATTATGCTAATGACAAGTAGTACTATTGTCTTTAAGCATCACTTGTGAGTAAACATATTATGCAGAGCACCTCTCCCTATACCTATTGGTATAATGTTTTGCCTTGATAAGCAAAGTACCTAAAATAAAAAAATTAAAAAAATTAAAAAAAAGCTTGCCAAGGTTAAATTTTTCGCTTATTTTGTCCGACCGATGAACAAATACAAAGGATGGCGTTTTCTGAACACGGAAACAAATCTTTGTTTATATTAGCAAAAGTATGTTATTGCATTCAAACCCATGAGCCTGCTTATTTAAGTAGGTATGGGTTTTTGTTGTCTTATATCAGCTAGCTTGTAAGTCAACATTTCCACGCCCGCTATGCGGGGCAACCGTTAGCTCTTTGAGGTATCCAAATGAGCCAGATCACCAAACAGTTTGGCAAGATCAAAGTCACACTCCCCATTCCGCATTTGCTTAACCTGCAAATGGATTCATATCGCAAGTTTCTTCAAGAAGGCGCGCCTGTGCGTTCTCATAGTGAAGGCTTGGAGGGAGTTTTTCGCACTGTATTTCCTATTGAGGATTTTAACCGCACAGCAAGTCTTGAATTTGTTGATTACATTATTCAAGAACCAAAGTATGACCAAGCAGAGTGTATTTCTAAGGGCTTAACTTACGAAGCCCCCTTGCGCATCAAGGTACGTCTAGTTGTATATGATGTGGATGAAACTTCATCTAATCGCACCATACGCGACATTAAAGAACAAGATATTTACTTTGGTACGTTACCACTCATGACTGAGAAAGGTACTTTTATTATTAATGGTACTGAACGCGTTATTGTTAACCAACTCCAACGCTCTCCTGGCATTATTTTTGAGCATGACGGCGGTAAAACACATACCAGCCGTAAAGTGCTTTATTCATGCAGAGTTATACCAATGCGTGGTTCTTGGCTTGATTTTGACTTTGACCATAAGGACATTTTATATGTGCGTATTGACCGACGCCGTAAAATGCCAGCCACTATATTATTCAAAGCCATGGGCATGACCAATGCGCAAATTCTTGAATATTTTTATACCAGAGAATTTTACCAGTTGGAAAAAAATAATAGAGTTTTTTGGGAAGTTGAAAAGCACTTATTCCGCAAAGAAAATGCCTATACCGACATCACTGCCCCTGATGGTACAGTGATAGTCAAAGCAGGAAAACCCATTAATAAAAGAGCTTGGCGACAAATTTGCGATGCCAAGATTGAGCGTATTGAAGTAGCTGCTCAAACCTTAGAGGGACTTTTCTTAGCTGAAGATATTGTACAAAAAGGCACTGGCGAAGTCTTGGCCGAAGCTGCAGAAGAATTAACTGCAGCCCTTGTGGAGCGTCTACGCGAAGAAAAAATTACTCGCGTTGCAGTGCTACATACAAGAGGTGCCGATGCATCATCTTCCATTCGTGACACCTTGGTCATGGACCGCATAAGCGATATGGAAAAAGCTCAAGAAGAAATATATCGTCGTTTGCGTCCATCATCTCCGCCTACTGCAGAAATTGCCGCAAGCTTCTTTGACAATATCTTCCGTAGTTCAGACTATTATGATTTATCTCCTGTGGGCCGCTATAAACTTAACCAACGCCTTGGCATTGAAACCGATTTAGATAAGCGCGTACTGACCGATGAAGATATTTTAACAGCCATTAAAGTATTGGTTAACCTTAAAGACAACCACGGCCCAGCCGACGACATTGACCATTTGGGCAATCGTAGGGTGCGTTTGGTAGGTGAATTGGTAGAAAATCAATACCGCATCGGTCTTGTGCGTATGGAGCGCGCCATTAAAGAGCGTATGAGCTTGCAAGAAGTGGCCACACTTATGCCGCATGACCTCATCAATCCAAAGCCTGTTGCCGCAGTGCTCAAAGAATTTTTTGGCACATCGCAGCTTTCACAGTTTATGGACCAAACAAACTCCCTATCAGAAGTGACCCACAAGCGTCGTCTATCGGCCCTTGGTCCTGGTGGTCTTACACGTGAGCGCGCAGGCTTTGAAGTCCGCGACGTACACACTTCACACTATGGACGCATTTGCCCCATTGAAACACCTGAAGGACCAAACATTGGTCTTATTGTGTCGCTAACTACCTATGCTAAAGTTAATGACTTTGGTTTTATTGAAACCCCATATCGCGTTGTAGAACAAGGTAAACTTACCAACGAAGTTGTGCATCTTGACGCTTCTCGTGAAGGGCATCAAGTTATAGCTCAGGCCAATGCGCGTATTGATGCAGATGGCAACTTGGTTGATGATCAAGTGACAGTGCGTGTGGCCAATGGTGATGTTGAAATGCGTGGGCGCGAAGAAGTAACACTCATGGATATTTCACCAAGTCAAATGGTTTCCATTTCTGCTGCTTTAATTCCATTCCTTGAACATGACGACGCCAACCGCGCCCTTATGGGTTCAAACATGCAACGTCAAGCTGTACCTTTACTATGCTCTGAAAAGCCTTTAGTTGGTACTGGAATGGAAGTAGATGTGGCCCGTGACTCCGGTGCTTGCATTGTGGCCGATGCTTCTGGTGTAGTAAAATATGCCGATGCCAATAGAATTATTGTTGCCTATGATGGTGATGACATATACCCAGAAACTGGTGGCGTAAAAGCCTATGACCTATTAAAATTCCACAAGTCCAACCAAAACTCATGTTTTGGACAAAAGCCAAGTTGCGTACCTGGGCAACGCTTTGCCAAGGGTGCAATATTGGCTGACGGTACTGGTATTTCCGATGGTGAATTAGCCCTTGGTAAAAACCTTGTGGTGGCCTTTATGCCTTGGTGTGGCTACAACTATGAGGACTCCATTCTAATTTCTGAGCGCATGGTAAAAGATGATGTATTTACCTCCGTGCACATTGAAGAATTTGAAGCCGTAGCCCGCGACACTAAACTTGGACCAGAAGAAATTACTCGCGATATACCCAATGTGGGCGAAGATATGCTGCGTAATCTTGACGAAAGCGGTATTATTCGTATTGGTGCAGCGGTTAAGCCAGATGATATCTTGGTAGGTAAAATTACTCCCAAGGGCGAAACTCAACTAACCCCAGAAGAAAAACTTTTACGTGCCATCTTTGGTGAAAAAGCACGTGATGTTAAAAATACATCCCTTAAAGTGCCTCCGGGCATTGAAGGTACTATCATTGATGTGAAAATGTTTAACCGTCGTTCTGGTGATAAAGATGATCGCACCAAGGACATTGAAGCGTATGACATCACTATCATTGACCAAAAAGAGCAAGACCATGCTCGCGCTCTTTCTGAACGCACCAAGGAGCAACTTAGCTCTTTAGTAATAGGCAAACAACTTGCCACATCCATACCTGGCACTAAAAAAGGCGAAGTATTGGCAGAAGCTGGTGCTGTATTAACCGATGCAGTATTTGATGAGCTTCCTGTTAAACGTCTTGCGGGTATTTTTAAGAGCAAAGAAGTTAATGAAACCATTGCCGAAGCTCTTAATGCTTATGATGCACGCATCGAATATCTAAAGCACATTTATGATACCAAGCGTGAAAAAGTAACCGAAGGCGATGATCTTGCCCCAGGTGTTATCAAAACCGTTAAGGTATATATTGCAGTTAAGCGTAAGCTCTCTGTAGGTGACAAAATGGCTGGACGCCATGGTAACAAAGGTGTTGTATCTTGTATCTTACCAGAAGAAGATATGCCATTTTTTGCCGATGGTCGCTCAGTTGACATTGTGCTAAACCCACTTGGTGTACCATCACGTATGAATATTGGACAGATTATGGAAACACATTTGGGTTGGGCTGCCAAAGAACTAGGTCGTCAATTATCCGAACTTGTGGACAGTGGTTCTGCTCTAAACGTGGTTCGCGATGAAGTTAAAAATGTCTTTAAGTCTGATGATGTTAACTCATTGGTGGACGAAATGGACGATGACACCTTTATCACCTCAGTACAAAAACTTAAAAATGGTATTATCACCAAAACTCCGGTTTTTGATGGTGCTGCCGAAGAAGAAATATGGAAATGGCTTGAACGCGCTGGCCTTGATAATGATGGCAAAACCTTGCTCTATGATGGGCGCACTGGGGATGCATTCAAAAATCGTGTGACTACAGGTGTTATGTACCTACTCAAACTACACCACCTTGTAGATGAGAAAATCCATGCTCGTTCCACTGGCCCTTACTCACTAGTAACACAGCAACCCCTTGGCGGTAAGGCTCAATTTGGTGGCCAAAGACTTGGGGAAATGGAAGTATGGGCTCTTGAAGCCTATGGTGCTGCATATTTACTGCAAGAATTCTTGACAGTTAAGTCAGACGACGTAACTGGTAGGGTAAAAATGTATGAAAAAATCGTCAAGGGAGACAACTTCCTTGAAGCAGGGCTTCCTGAGTCATTTAACGTACTTGTAAAAGAATTAATGTCACTTGGTCTTGATGTGAACTTGCATCAAGAAGAAGGGAAAAAACGCCCCAAGCGTAACCCATTCCAAGAACAAAACTAGATTGATTAAGATGTGCGCAATATAGTTTTGTATTGCGCACCTTTATATAATGTTTACGCCACACGCAGACATAAACTGTATGTGGGAAAACAGAAAATTTTTACAGGGTGTAGATTTATCTACACCAAGCGAAGGGTATACCATGAGTTTGGACGACCTTTTTACAACACGCGGAACATCCGCCAGTGTGGCTAATATTCGTAACTTAAAAGCCATTCAAATCTCCATTGCCTCACCAGAAAGCGTTAGAGAATGGAGTTTTGGCGAAGTCAAAAAACCAGAGACCATTAACTATCGCACATTTAAGCCAGAACGTGATGGCCTGTTTTGTGCTAAGATTTTTGGACCGGTTAAGGACTATGAGTGTAATTGCGGTAAATATAAACGCATGAAACATCGCGGTATTGTCTGCGAAAAGTGCGGAGTTGAAGTTATTGCCTCCAAGGTGCGCCGTGAGCGCATGGGGCACATTGAATTAGCTGCCCCAGTAGCACATATTTGGTTCTTAAAGACCCTTCCCTCTAAAATTGGTACATTGCTTGATATGAGCATGGCTGATTTAGAGAAAGTGCTTTACTTTGATTCATATATGGTGCTTGACCCAGGCACAACTAATTTGCAAAAAATGCAAGTTATTTCTGAAGACCAATATCTACAGGTTATCAACCACTATGGTAGTGATGATGTATTTACAGTAGGCATGGGTGCTGAGGCTGTGCGTGGGCTATTAGAAGAAATCAACCTTGAAACTTTACGTGCAGAGCTACGTGAGGAGTCGCAAACCACCAAAAGTCAAACCAAGAAGAAAAAACTCACCAAGCGTCTTAAAATTGTTGAGTCCTTCCTTGAGTCAGACAATAAGCCTGAGTGGATGATTATGGAAGTTATTCCAGTTATTCCACCAGAGCTTCGCC
>CAYJDF010000143.1:0-5573 GCA_964368845.1 uncultured Desulfovibrionaceae bacterium | reverse complement strand
TAATTATTAGAATTAAATTTATTTTCTACCTACACAAAAATAGGCAAAACCTTGGTCTGCCACATGTTGTGGAGAATATAGATTACGCCCGTCAAACATAACCGGAGCAGTAAGCAAGGACTTTAACTGTTCATAATCAGGGTTGCGAAATTGATTCCACTCTGTCGCTACAAGCAAGGCACTAGCACCCTTACAAGCATCATATTGATCATCAACAATTTCCACAAGAGAGTTATCTGAAAGTATTTTTTGGGCATTTTCATGAGCAACTGGGTCGTAAGCTCTAACACGCATACCAGCAGCAGTTAAATCTTGTATAATAGTTAAAGCTGCAGCTTCGCGCATATCATCAGTATTAGCCTTAAATGCAAGACCCCATAGAGCAAGGGTTTTACCAGCCACACCGCCTTGAGGAGCAAAGTACTCTATAATACGTTTGGCCATGCTCTTTTTTTGGCGTGCATTAACGCTTTCTACAGCATTTAATAGCTCTGGGTTAACTCCAGCTTCACTGGCAGTATGAATTAAGGCCTTAACATCCTTAGGGAAACAAGACCCACCATAACCTAAGCCGGGATAAATAAACTGATAACCAATACGTGAATCAGAACCAATGCCCATGCGCACATCACGCACATCTGCGCCAACTTGTTCGCATATGGTGGCTATCTCATTAATAAATGAAATTTTTGTGGCTAGCATGCAGTTGGCTGCATACTTAGTCATTTCTGCGCTACGCACACCCATAACAATTAATTTATCACGAGTACGAGCAAATGGAGCATATAACTCACGCATCACATTGGCAGCCTTTTCCGAACTAGTACCAATGACCACGCGATCTGGCTTCATAAAGTCTATGACAGCATCGCCTTCTTTCAAAAACTCTGGATTTGACACCACTTCATAGGGTATACTGGTTTGGCGTTGAACCAATTCTTTTTCAATGAGCGACGATACCAAGTCCGCCGTACCTACAGGTACGGTAGATTTATCAACCACCACCATTTCACGCTGCATATGTTGACCAATGGAGCTTGCAACACTTTCCACATAGCTCAAATCACAAGAACCATCCTCACCTGATGGAGTACCCACGCAAATAAAGGTTACATCAGCGTTTTCTAACCCTTCTTGTAATGAAGTTGTAAATTTGAGTCTTCCGTCAGCGCGGCTACGTTGTACTAAATCTTCAAGACCAGGTTCGAAAATATGCACAAATCCTGCGTTTAACCTATCCACAACATTGGGATTAACGTCAACACATACCACATGATTACCCATTTCTGCAAAGCAGGCTGCACTAACTAGGCCCACATAGCCAGTTCCAACAATACAAAGATTCATGAATGCCTCGATATGATTAATATTAATTTACTATCATTGCGCAACTTTTTGTAATGCAATGTTTAAGAAATACTTGACGAGCAAGACAATGATTGTTCAAATAGCTCGTACAAAAAAAGCACTCTATACATAATCACAATTTTAAGCAATGGAAGAATATGACCAAAACCTTGCAACTCCCCCCTCTACCAACATCAGAGGAAATGAACCAGTGGGATAAGGCCTCCATAAACCTTGGAATTCCTGAGTTTACACTTATGGAAAATGCCGCTCGTGCGGCATTTGACATTTTACAAAGCTTGAAAGGCCCTTTAGAAAATTTACCCATATTACTCTTTATGGGTTCTGGTAATAATGGTGGTGATGCAGCAGCCTTGGCCAGATATTTACTAGATGTTCATGCTAAGCCACTCATCTTGCATACTAAAAAATTAAATGTCTATACAGGCACTTGTGCTGAACATGTCAATTTAAGTAAATCCCTTGGCGTGCCATTTATCAAGCTGCCCAAAAGTGAAGATATAGCTTTAGAAAAACTTGTCCCAGAGCCATGGCATCATGCACCAATTATAATTGATGGTTTACTGGGAACAGGTTTTAAAAGCCCTTTGCGCCAACCCTTTCCAAAGTGCATTGAGCTAATTAATAAACTTAAAAGTTTTGTGCTTTCCTTGGACCTACCAAGTGGATATGACCCCAATTATGCTAATAATACAGTAGCAAACATAGCTGTTAAAGCTTCGGCTACAGTATGTTTTGCCGCTGCTAAGCCTGCCCTAGTGTTGCCACAGGCCAAGGCTTTTACAGGTGAACTTTTTGTCAAACATATTGGTATACCGCAGGCTATTACCCAAAAATATCCTTCTTCATTTAATCTTCTTAGCCCTAAACATGTGTTTGAAATGTTACCTGTTATGCATGCCGACAGTCATAAAAATACTTGGGGTCATGTATTAATTATAGGTGGTTCAAAAAATCTTTGCGGAGCTGCCAATTTAGCATCAAGAGCTGCCCTTCGCTCTGGTGCTGGTCTTGTAACCATTGCTGCACCAAGCCTACTTTGCACAGAAATCAAAGCGCACACACCAGACCTTATGACTCTTGAACTTGGAGATGATTGCCACTGGCCAAATCAAATCCCAGCTCACTTGATAGAAAGGCTGGCCTCATTTTCTGCCATAGCAATTGGGCCAGGTTTAGGCGCTGCTGCATCCACCACAAGTTTTGTTAAAAATATTTTAGCTCTACCTGCGCGCCCACGCGCAATAATTGATGCAGACGCCCTAAACATTTTAGCTCAAAACCAAGATTTGCTTAAATTTATTCAAGATGATGATATACTCACCCCTCATCCTGGTGAGGCGGCGCGCTTACTCAATCTTAACAATCAACAAATCCAAGCAGACCGAGTAAATGCCATGCACAAACTAACATCCCTTGCTCCTTGTACTTGGATTCTTAAAGGTGCAAGTTCATTACTTGCAAAGGGCACAAGCCCCATATACATACTACCCTATGACATCCCAAATCTTGCTGTAGCAGGTTCAGGCGATGTGCTAAGCGGTTGTGTAGCAGCTTTTGCAGCATTTAAACCATCAATGCCATCCATCCAAGCCGCTGCCATTGCCATGACTGTCCATGCCCACACTGGACACATGGCCAGTAATATATTCCCCATGCGAGGTAATATGGCTTCTGATTTAATTGATCTTTTACCTAAGGCCATAGCAAATCTTAGTAATTTTCCAGAGGTTTATAATGCTGATTCATACTAGTAAATGTCTTGATGACACAGCCAAGATAGGTAAGGCAATTGGCAAGTGTTTAACTTCATACTACACAGAACATAATTCATTGCCCTTGCAAGCCATATTACTTCGCGGCGACCTTGGCTGTGGCAAAACTAGTCTTACACGCAGTTTAGTGCAAAGCCTACCTCAAGGTGAGCAAGCTGAAATTTCAAGCCCTAGCTTTACCATGTGCAACACCTACCCCACTAGCCCAGAAGTTTTGCACGTGGACCTATATCGTTGTGAACATAACATACCCACAGAATTATGGGACGCTCTTGATATTCCTGATAATTTAATAATAATTGAATGGGCTGAGTTTTTACCAAGCTCAGCACTGCCTCAAAACTTTCTGGACATTTTTATCAAGATATGCGAACAAAGCAGGTCCATTAGCATCAAAGCACATGGGCTAAAGGCAGAAGCTTTTTTACAATGCTTAATGTAAAAATAACCCCTAAAAACCCCAATCAATAAACTGGACAAACTATGAAAATACTTGTGCAAAAATTTGGTGGCACCTCCGTGGCCGACCTTGAGTGCATGCAACAAGTGCTGGTAAAGGTACAGGCTGGACTTGAGCGCGGCTATAAAATGGTGGTGGTGCTCTCAGCAAGAGCTGGAGAAACCAACGCCCTATTAGGTATTGCCAATATCTGGTCCAATGCACCAGACCCTGCCGAATGCGACAGTCTTGTATCCACCGGGGAGCAAGTATCCATTACGCTCTTTTCCATGCTCCTAAAAGACGCAGGCATTAAAGCGCGTTCCTTACTGGGTTATCAAATTCCCATTACCACCGATAACCACTTTGGCAACGCCCGCATTTTATCCATTGATAGTCAAGCCCTATATAAGCATTTAGAAGAATATGACGTCTTGGTGGTAGCAGGTTTTCAAGGCTGTACCGATGAAAAACGCATAACCACCCTTGGGCGCGGTGGTTCAGACACCTCAGCCGTGGCCGTGGCCGCTGCCTTAGGTTCTGCTGAGTGCGAAATATACACCGATGTTGAAGGAGTATATACCACCGACCCCAATATATGTTCCACAGCGCGCAAGATGGATAAAGTTTCTTATGACGAAATGCTAGAAATGGCTAGCATGGGCGCAAAAGTATTGCATATACGCTCGGTTGAATTTGCAAAAAAATATAAGGTCCCAGTGCGTGTGCGCTCCACCTTTACCGATAACCCAGGAACCTTGGTAACCCAGGAGGACTCAACCATGGAAGCCGTACTCGTTTCAGGCATTGCTTATGACAAAGACCAAGCTCGTGTAACCCTACATGGTGTACCCGACAACCCAGGTATTGCCGCTGCCATCTTTGGACCTTTGTCCGAAAGAGGCATATTAGTTGACATGATTATCCAAAACACCAGCCGCGATGGCGTAACTGATATGACCTTTACCGTATCACGCAAAGACCTGCAAAATACGCTAACCCTAATGGAAGAAATATCCAAAAAAATTGGTGCAATGGAAGTACTGCACGATACACAGGTGGCCAAAGTTTCAGCCATTGGCGTTGGCATGCGTAACCATAGTGGGGTTGCGGCGGCCGCCTTTGAAGCCCTTCAACAAGAAAATATCAATATCTTGATGATTAGCACCTCAGAAATTAAGATTACTATCCTGATTGAAGAAAAATATGTAGAACTGGCAGTGCGCATTTTGCATGATAAATTTGGTCTCGATTGGGATATTGGTGGATAAATTTACCATTTAACTCAAAAGCGCGTGCTGTACGGTACGCGCTTTTTTTATACAAACAACAATATAGTAGAAACATTCATTGACATACTTTACAAAAATAGATACTTTGATAAACAATTGGCTACTATTCTGCTTTTTTGTAGCGCTAATGTTTTAACTGAGAGGGGTTGTTATGAAACAAAAACGTATTTTATGCACCTTTTTACTTCTGTTTAGCTTAGTGTGCAGTCCAGCACTAGCAGCAGATAATCCAGCCGGAACTACTATTCCGGGTCTTATTCCATCAAGTGTTGATGATGCCATCTTAAACAACTACGGCATTATTTTAGGTGGTGTTACTCTTCCTTCTAGACCAACACTCACAATAGGTATGGGTTCGAATGCTTCAAATATCAGCTATACCTTAACCAACCATGCTTCAGGTGTGATGAATGTTAGCAGCAGTACCCAAGACCCCATTGGTATGTGGGCAATAAGTGATGGTAATCATGCTCTAAACAACTTGGGGAGTATGAGTATTACAAGCACAGGTTCGAACACTGCCACTGGTATGGCAGCTCAGACTGTAAACCCCACAAGGAACTATAACTTTAATTTACAAAATAGTGGAAGCATGGCCGTTAGCTCGGCTTTAGGTTCTGCCACAGGTATGCAAACAGGTGTTACCGTTTTAACACCTGCAACTAATATCACAAACAATCAAAGCCTCATCAATAGCGG
>CAYJDF010000142.1:0-5638 GCA_964368845.1 uncultured Desulfovibrionaceae bacterium | reverse complement strand
TGCTTCTACTCGTGAAAAGACTGGTGGAAGTGTTGCTTCTATATTCCTTAGTAATTCATCGTTAGAGTGAAAATTACCACGGTCAGAGTTGTAGCAATTTCTTAAGTACATTTTCAAATCTCCTTATTTTAAGTGTGCGAGCTGTGCGTAGTGTGCGTAATGCACATTTATCTTCGCAGTTATCATATTATATTGTATTTAGGACGAACCAGGCTAGACGGAGGGATTAGTACCCACGCACAATGCATAAAAGTTATAAAAACAAAATTTGCACAGCTCGCACACTTTGCGCAGTAGAAAACCACAGTTTCAGCAAACTAGAAATCTACATCCACATCTTCTTGATTATTCAACTTCTTAGAAACAGCAGTATCCAGTTTAGCATCTTCTATGGTGGTTTCTTCAGCATATATATTGTCTTTAATATAGCTAAATCCACGAGGTGGACGAACACCGTCTATATGCATCTGAGTCTGCACATTACCGTTTTTGTCTTTAACCAATAAACCCTTTTCATCCAGATATTTTACAAGGTCATTGTATTGATAATTCTTGCAAATGCCTGAGTCAATACAATATCGTTTTGTGATAAACCACATGGTTTTACCGTTTCTGGAATATTGAAAAGCTGGGCTATTCTTCTTATTTGTATTCTCAAAGCTACTGAATTCACCATAAAAATTATGCATGATTAACTTTTCTAACTTCTTTGCACTTTGTTCAATTTCAAAACTGCCTGACGTACCATTATGTTTAAACCACTGCTCAAAGCAGAATTTAGCCGCCTTTTGGGCATCGCCTTGATTCCAAGGTAGTAGTTTATGCTCAATACAAAACTCGCCAACACCCGCAAGAAAGGCAAAGTTACTTGCCACACGCCCCACCTGTGATGACATTTTCTTTTTAAGTCCCTCAAGAAAGGCTTTCGAATGATTTTCTATGGCAAAAAACGCCCTTTCTTGGAATTGCTTTACAAGTTCTATAGCATCTAGCAAGGCAACACCTTTGTATTTTTTACTATCGCTCACAAATTGATCTGCAAATGCTGAAGGAGATATGCCTTCAGGTACTTGACTAAAAACACCTTGATCAGTGCCACCGTCTGCTAACAGGCTGATACAACGGATTTCTTGACCTGCCATGGCTGTAGTTCTATGATTTTGGTTAATTTTATCCGTTATTGTCAACTCACCAGTCGAAAGGAACACCAAAAGCCATTTTCTTATTTCACGAGCATCGCCAAGTTTAGTGGCTCTTGCTTTGCCTTGACCATTGGGTAACATATATGCTACATTTGATACTGCCTCAGAGGTGCATTGACCAAGTTCATCTAAGAGAAGGCAGTTGTCATTGAATTGCTCTGCAATCCCTTCTAGGCCGTTATCTGTTGCACGCCATGCCTTCATTTCACCACCTGTAACTGAACTTGCAACTCTAAGGCAGGTGGTTTTCCCTGACGAGCTGTGACCATAAAAATGAACTCCAAATCCTTGATGTTCAACACCTTTCAAAAATGGTCCTGCTAAAGCAGTAATAATTGCCATCTGCAAAAGAGGATTGTCCATACACGGCTTGGCGATATGTTCTTGCCACTCTTCTAATGTACCTGTTTGTTCAAATGGCATATTACTCATAGGTGTAAGTGGATGTAAATACTTACCATCACTTTGTTTTCCCATATCAAAAGGGAAAAATTTGTTAGTTTTACCTATCCAACCATTTTTCCCTACAAAAAGAACTCGTGCAGAAGGCATAGCTGACCGCAAATAGTTTAACAATTTGTCTTTAGACCATTTGTTTGCTTCATAGCACAAGCCTTCATGGGATAATGCATCAAGAGCTTTTTCACCACTTCCGTTGAGGTCAGAGTAAAGTATAGTGCAATAATGTACATTACCATCAGGGTCTGTTAATTTAATATATTTAGACCATAGTAAAGCATCCTTATCGCGTGCTAAAGCAATAACCTCTATAGGGGAGGCAAGCTTTCTGCAGTCTGTACGGTCATCTGGGTCAGGATAGTACAATAAGCCATCAGATGTGCATTCAAATACGCCATTATCATAATTGGCGGCATGCTGTTTTTGATAAAGATTTACTGGGCATTTAACATTGCAATCTTGCTTACAATAGCCTTGCTTCTGAATTTCCTTACAAGTAACTATTTTATATTTACGAGCACTCTTGAGTTTTGCTTCACACTCACTTCTATTGTAGCGGCGTGGATCAAGCCTACTCCAAGCATGAAAAAGCTCCTTACCAAGCAAACCCATATGTGTTGTCAATCGTGCAAGCAAGAACCATTGAGGCTCATCCACAGATTGTGGGTGCTCTATGCAATATTGAACAAATGCACACTCTTTAACAGCATTTTCAATTTGAGGGGCAGTAGTTTTTGTGACTGCAAGGTGGCGTGTGGATTTACACTCCAAAAACAATTCTTCAAGCTTTGGTACACACTTAAGGTCTGTTCTGGGTATGCATGGTGCAGTTTCTTCCGCCAGTTGCCTATCACGCAGGACAAGTTCTTCAAAATACGCTGCATTTTCCCTCACAATTTCATCATAAGTAATAGGGACTTTGTATTTCCCATCAGCACGCTTGATGTGTGCCATGCGTAGCAGTTGGCCTTTGCCTCCTTTAAACATATTGTCGTCTATGTACATGTTGTTGTCTTTGAAAGAGTTGCTCTCTAACTCCAACAAAGGGCCAAAGGCATGGTTTGCAAATCTACCATCTTTAATAAGCTCTTTCCTGTATTCAAAGCCATACAGAGGAAGAGTGATTTCCTTAAGCATACATCTATAAATTTCATTTAGGCTTATATCCCCTTGTTCTCCACCGAACAGTTCACAAGGTATGCACACATGAAATCCTTTTCCGCCACTCGCATAGTAACTTAGACTTTCAGGTAATACGTCATACTCTTTACGTAGAAGCTCTACAAAAACTATCATTGCCATTTGTGCTGTAAAAATATCTCCCTCTTGCCCAATAACATTACCATCTTCATCCTTAATGATCCTTTTGGCATCAAAGTCCAAAACTATATCGCCATAGCGTATAGGTTGCGGCTTTTTTTCCTCAACAGGGTGGCTAAATGTGAAAACGCTTATGGCGGTATATTCATCTGCAATCGCCTGTGCATACCCTTCTGGCGTGGCAGGGTATATTTTCCAAGTGGTATCTTTTCCACTTTGCTTTGCCTGCTCTATATCAGCATATCCTGCGTAGAAAATTCTA
Organism: uncultured Desulfovibrionaceae bacterium; assembly: GCA_964368845.1. Lineage (GTDB taxonomy): Bacteria > Desulfobacterota > Desulfovibrionia > Desulfovibrionales > Desulfovibrionaceae > CAYJAD01. The sequence goes on along the minus strand of CAYJDF010000142.1, from coordinate 2,395 downwards.
CTTTCTTCCTGTGATGTATTAGTTTTGTTTGTATCGTTCATACGACACCTCCTTAATAATGCTACAGTCCCTTAATGAATTTTGAGGCCACTGTGGGTAACTGTGCACATCATGATGTAGTTTTATAAATTTACAAAAATCGGACTTGTTCATTATCCATATCAATTATGTCTGCGACGTGGCATGAACGAGTGGTTGGCTAATTACGGAATGTTAGAACTACTTGTACCTCAATTGTCACATCTTACATCCCCAAGTAGTGTTTTCACATACTCAATAAATCCTTCTTTTAAATACCAGACCTCACGCTTAATGCGGTATGCTCCCTTGGGGCCATTTTTTTCACTGTCCTTATTGGCAAGAGTTCGAGCGTTAATCATACCAAAAGTAAGTTCACTAACTTTTTTGCGAGGAAAGCATGGCGGCAATGTAGTTTCTAGTAAATCAACGATGTGTTGTGTTGGCTGTATTGTATTCATGATGAATCTCCCGAAATGATGTCACCGCTGGGGTGCATCAAATGGGAACTCTTTTTAAAAGTTATAAAGGCCGTATGGCGTGGCATGCTTCATACAGTATAAAGACTCAGAGCTAGGTACACATGAATAAGGCATATACCACTCGCAATGATGGCACATTGTTAGGGCTGGAGCTTCATACAAACTTTTATAAAACGCTCCATCATTAATTCTAATATACCATAATAAAGCAGGACTACTGACCTATAAAAGCCCTATAAATCTTACCCCATGTTAATTTGACCTTTTTGCCTTAAAAAAATCAAATAATCACGTACTTATTTAATATGAATTTTAATTGAAAAAATTAAGCTAGTTACAAATATTCATTTAGCACTAGGCATGCCTAGTGCTAAATGAGGAATAAGATACTGATATATTAGAAAATTACTTAGCTTGTTTGAATGGAGTGACGTTAGCCTTGGTTGATACGCTCAAAACGCCTTGAAGGGTCATGGCGGCTTGGCGTTCAGCCTCTGGACATAAGTGGGCGTAACGCTGAGTCATGCTGAGTGTCTTGTGACCAAGCAACTTGGCAATAGTATAAAGCGGTGTTCCTGCTTTGGCATGCCAAGAGGCAAAAGTATGGCGAAGGGTGTGGAACACTACCCGATCTCGCCTATCTTCCCTGCCTTCGTTAAAGCCAAGTGCTTTGACTGTACGTTCAAATGTATTTGGAATTTCAGGACTATGAAATACTCGATCATCGAACTTTTGCTCACCCTCGCCCTGCCCATTATGACGTTCATGTAGCATAGCTTCCACTTCTGCTGTCATATATGCATGGCGGTTAGATTTATTCTTGGTATTTTTAATAAAGAGCGTTTTCTCTACAAAATTTACACTAGCCCAAGTCAAGGACAAAATTTCGCCTGCTCTAAGACCACAAAATAATGCAAGTAAGGCCATGTCGTGAGTGTATTTACTTCGCTCGGCTAAAGCAGCTAACAATATTCGTGCTTCTTCAACCGTTAAAAATCTCTCTCTTGCGTCATCACTTTTAGGCTTGCTAATCAGCCGTACGGGGTTTTGTAGACTATTATCAATGCGAGAAGTAGCATAGTTAAAAATTTGGCTCACAAGGGCAATGATATGTCTTTTCGTGGAATTGCTTAAAGGCTTACCTGTTCGCTTAGAGCATGCCCCATTGATAAAGGCAAGAAATTGATCCATTAGGCGTACGTCAATTTTGTATAAAGTCACATCGCCAAAAAAAGGTGCTATGTAGGAATTTAGAAGATTTGTTTCATTACCTATAGTTGTTGGGCTTTTTCCCTTAGCTTGCTGATTGGCAAGGTATCCACCCTCAAATACGCCACGTAAAGTTAAGCTTGTAAGTCGTTCCTGTTCATCCCTTTCAGCCTCACGCATTGCCTTGGCCTTATTACGCTTTTCCTGCAAAGTAATGGGGCCATCGCCAGTTCTTTTTGCAGCACGCAACTCCGCTAAGGTTTGACGTACTTTTTCCAATGTCCAACCTTCGCTTGCCCAGCCAAGACCTTCTTCATAGCTTTTACCGTCAACCTTATAGCGCAATGCGTAGTAGGCATCAGGGCGCATACGGTACTTACGAGTCAAATGCTCATATTTGCGAATACCTCGTTCAACTGTCATCCAAGGGGTACGATTTTTATTTTTTGCCTTGAGCATACTACACCTACCTACCAAAATCTCTCCCACCTCTCTCCCACCTTTGTCGCTGACAGGGGGTGTTTTCCAGTGAAATCAGGTGAAGTATTTTTTACATGCAACACTTTGATATGTCAAGGTGAAATGACGCAAAATGAACTCAGGAGGAATGGGGTGAATATGCCCTTTAAGTGCCTCCTAAGCTGTAGGCCCCAGGTTCGATTCCTGGCGGGCGCACCATTAAAATC
>CAYJDF010000141.1:0-5644 GCA_964368845.1 uncultured Desulfovibrionaceae bacterium | reverse complement strand
TATTAACTTATATTTGAACTGCAGTGAGTGGATAAAAGTGATTTTTAGCTTTTGTAAACAGCTCCACTGGCAGCCGAACTAACTAACTTAGCATACCTACGCAAAATAGGAGATGTAATTTCCTTTTGCACAGGAACATAGTTTTTGCGTCTTAGCTCTAATTCTTCGGAACTAACTTGTAAGTCTAGGACACGGTTTGGTATATCTATACGTATGATATCATTTTCTTGTACTAAACCTATGGGCCCGCCATCGGCAGCTTCGGGTGAAATATGCCCTATGGCAGCACCATTGGTCCCGCCAGAGAATCGTCCATCGGTTAAAAGGGCCACATCCTTACCCAAACCCATACCAGTTATGGCTGCTGTGGGTGAGAGCATTTCGCGCATACCCGGCCCACCACGTGGCCCTTCATGGGTAATGACAACTGCGTCACCTTTTTCAATTTTTCCTGCAAGAATGGCTTGCATGGCGTCTTCCTCAGATGTAAATACGCGTGCTCGTACATCACGGCAAAGCATTTCCTTGGCCACGGCAGATTGCTTCACCACAGCACCTTCAGGGGCTAAGCTTCCCTTCAAAATAGCTATGCCACCCTGAGCAGAATAGGGATTGTCAGGTGTACGAATAACCTCTGTATCTTTATTGCGTACTTTTAAGTTCTTTAAGTTTTCAGCTACTGTTTTAGTGCTAACAGTAAGAGCGTTTTCATTAATTAAGCCCACTTGGCGTAATTCGTTCATCACAGCGGGAATACCACCAGCTAGGTGTAAATCTTCAATATGATGTTTTCCAGCTGGTGAAAGTTTACATAAATTTGGTGTCTTACGGCTTACAGTGTCAAAAATATCTAGGGAAAGATCTAAACCCGCCTCACGGAAAATGGCTGGCAAATGTAAAACTGTATTGGTTGAACAGCCAAGGGCCATATCCACAGCAACAGCATTAGCCACTGCCTCCTTACTTACAATATCAGAAGGACGGATATTTTTTTCTAAAAGTTGCATAACCTGCATGCCAGATTCTTTAGCCAATCGAATGCGTGCAGCCGTCATGGCTAAAGTTGTGCCATTATATGGCAGAGCAAGGCCAATGGTTTCAGATAAACAATTCATAGAGTTAGCTGTGAACATACCAGCGCAAGATCCACAGCCTGGGCAAGCACCTTCGGATAAATCTTCTAGCTCTTCCTCAGTCATGAGGCCACGCTTAACCTTACCAACACCCTCAAAAACTGTTATTAAGTCAGACTTGCCGCCGTCCTTGCCAGAAAGACCTGCCTGCATAGGACCACCACTAACTAAGATGGATGGAATGTTTAAGCGTAGCATAGCCATAAGCATGCCGGGTACACTTTTATCACAGTTGGGGATAAAAACTAACGCGTCAAAAGGATGGGCACATGCCATTATTTCAATGGAGTCTGCAATAATTTCGCGCGATGGAAGTGAATAATGCATGCCAGCATGGTTCATGGCCAAACCGTCACAAACAGCTATGGCTGGAAACTCCATAGGCACGCCACCAGCAAGGCGCACCCCAGCTTTTACAGCCTCAGCTATACGGTGCAAATGTATATGTCCAGGCACAACTTCATTGGCCCCATTTACAACACCAATTAGTGGGCGACTCATTTCCTCACGAGTCAAACCAAGTGCATACAATAAAGAACGGTGTGGAGCTTTTTCAAGCCCAGCAGTCATTTTTTTACTTCGCATATTTATTCCTTTTTTATGTTATAGTGAGTTATATTTTTTGTGCATTAGCTTTGGCGAGTAAACTTTATCAGTACTTTAGCCTTGATGTCATACAATTTAAGCTTAGGTTTCAATGTCGAGGCACATTGCCACTTTTTGGTGCGTTAGTAAAGAGGGCAAGGTATTCCTGATTACCCTTAGGACCTAAAATAGCTGAGGGTACAATGCCATTAAATTGTAGTTTTAACTCATTTTCACAATAGTTTACAACCTTATTGATGGCTTCTTGGCGAGCAGCCTCATCACGCACAACTCCTTTTTGAGTTTGATGTGGCCCTACTTCAAATTGTGGCTTAATTAGGGCTATAATTTGCCCATTAACGCTTAGCCACTGCATGCAAGGCTTTAGCACAAGGGTAAGTGAAATAAAGGAAACATCAGCCACAACTAATTGTACTTCTTCTGAAATTAGATTAGCTTCAGCAGTACGCAAGTTGGTTTTTTCAAGACTGATGACTCTTGCATCTTGGCGTAATTTTTCGTGTAATTGGTTGTGCCCAACATCTATGGCGTATACGCGTTTTGCTCCATTTTGCAAAAGGCAATCGGTAAAGCCTCCAGTGGATGCACCAGCATCAAGGCAAATCAAATTTTGTACATTTAGAGAAAAAAAATCAAGTGCAGTTATAAGCTTATATGCTCCGCGGCTGACAAAGCGTTCTTTGGCACTTAGGCTAAATAGACTTTGAGTGCTGTACATGGTGCCTGGTTTATCCACGCGAATGGGGGGCTCTCCCACAAAAACTTGACCTGCCATAATAAGCCGCTTAGCATGTTCACGGCTTTCGGTAAGACCTTGTTCATAGACCAATTGGTCAGCACGCATTTTTATTTTTTTAGGTGTAGGCATGCGGTGTTTATAGCTCTTTTAGTCTTTGACGGCTAGTATTTTTTAAGAGTAAAAAATAAAATTTGCTTTCTTTGGTTCTTTCCACTTGCCATGTACGAAAAAAGAGTATATTTCTTTTGACCGTTTGCTGGACTTTGCAGATTATTTTTTGCGAAGAATTGGCCTAACAAAGAGGTTATATTATGAAAAAAGATATTCATCCCCAAAGCTACAAAGCTACTATTACTTGCGCCTGTGGTTATAATGAAGAAGTTTTATCCACCAAGGGTGAGCAAGTGCATGTGGAAGTATGCTCAGCATGCCATCCTTATTATACTGGTAAGCAACGCTTTCTAGATACTGCTGGCCGTATTGATCGCTTCCGTAAAAAATACGCTAAGTTTGAAAAAGCTTAGTTTTTTACTTAGCCATGCATAAATTTTGCCTCCTCGGTTATGAATAATCGAGGAGGCCTTTGTGCTTTTATCAAAAGTACAAAGGCCCTCAAATCACTTCGAGATTAGTATGTTTACTACACCATTAAATCTGGCATATATAGCGGCGTTATTAACCAAAACTTGCCCTACTGTAGGTGGTCAAGCTGTTATGGAAGGGGTAATGATGCGTAATGGCGATACTTATGCCCTTGCTGTACGTCATGCTGATGGAAGTATAGTAGCTGAACGACGCCCTTGGTTTTCGCTAACTAACAGTGCTTTTTTGAAAAAACGTTTTTTGCGTGGTTTTCCTATTTTACTTGAGACTTTGGTTAATGGTATTAAAGCGTTAAACCGCTCTGCAGAGCAAGCTGTGGAAGGCGAAGAAGAAAAACTTGAGACTTGGCAACTGGTTTTGACCATGCTTGTGGCCATTGGTATGGCCATTTTGCTTTTTGTTGTAGCCCCACACCTACTTTCTATTGGTATGCAGTTATTGGACTTAGGTGGTGACGTGGATGGACTTTCTTTCCATTTATGGGATGGTTTATTTAAGTGCTGCATATTTGTGGGTTATATATTAGCAATTTCATTTTTGCCTGATATAAGAAGGGTTTTTCAATATCACGGGGCTGAACATAAGGTAATACATACCTTTGAAAGTGGCGATATGGTGACCACTGGTCAAGCCATGCGCAATAGTCGCTTGCATCCACGTTGTGGCACTACATTTTTGCTCTTTGTTATTAGTATTTCTATAGTCTTGCATACTGTATTAGTACCTGCTCTTTTGTTAATTTGGACTCCAGAAAGTGCTTTTTATAAACATGCTTTGACTATTGTATTTAAGCTTATATTGATGATTCCCATCAGTGCACTTGCCTATGAATTAATTCATGCAGCAGCACGCATGGGAGACACATTTTTGGGGCGTATTTTGCGTGGTCCAGGACTTTTTTTGCAAATGCTTACTACTTATGAACCTGATTATGAGCAAGTAGAAGTGGCCATTGTAGCTCTTTATGAAGCACTTGATGTGGACGAAGCACATAATGTGCACCCTGTTTCATATAGGCCCATGACTTAAAATGAAGTAATTTCAGGTGAAATTATTATCATTGACTGCGATAGCAGGCAATTACTGCGTAGTCATAAGTGCAATTGCGTTGCGTACCATGCCCGTAAGGCTCTTTTTTCGCCTAATTAAAACACTTCTTGCCCATGGGGTCGAATTGTACTGTTAAGTGATTGGAGCTTGTGCCTTTACTTAAGTTGACAGTAGTGATGCCAACTTTAAATACTATAAGGAATATCTCATGTTTGCTAAATTAGAAGGCCTTGAAAAAAAATATATTGATTTGGAACAGGAATTAGCCGAGCCAGATGTATTTAATGATCAAGAGCGTTATCGTAAATTGACCAAGGCACATGCAGACTTGCGCGAAGTTGTGGACCTTTTTCGTGAGCATCGTGATTTAAATCAAGACTTACAAGAAAACAAAGCTCTTTTACAAGATAGCGATGCTGATATTCGTGCCATGGCCCAAGAAGAGATACAAATTGCTGAACAACGCTTACCCGAAATTGAGCACAATCTAAAATTATTGCTGTTACCCAAAGACCCACTTGATAGCAAGAACACCATTTTGGAAATTCGTGCTGGCACTGGTGGTGAGGAAGCAGCTCTTTTTGCGGCAGATCTTTTCCGTATGTATACTCGTTATGCTGAAATTAAGGGCTGGAAAACAGAAATTATGAGCGAGTCCCCCTCTGATACAGGCGGTTATAAGGAAGTTATTTGTCTGATTACAGGTGAGCGGGTGTATAGTCATCTTAAATTTGAAGCTGGTACGCATCGCGTGCAGCGCGTACCAACCACAGAAGCCCAAGGGCGCATTCATACATCGGCTGCAACTGTTGCTGTTATGGCTGAGGCTGACGAAGTGGATATAGATATACGCCCAGATGATTTGCGCATTGACGTGTATCGCGCATCAGGTGCGGGTGGACAGCACGTTAATAAAACCGAATCTGCTGTACGCATTACACATATCCCCACTGGTACAGTAGTTACTTGCCAAGATGAAAAAAGCCAACATAAAAATAAGGCCAGCGCTATGAAAGTGCTTGCTTCACGCATCTTACAGGCTGAACAAGAAAAACAAATGTCTGCCATGTCTGCTGACCGCAAGGCGCAAGTTGGCTCTGGTGACCGCTCCGAACGCATCCGCACTTATAACTTTCCTCAAGGGCGTTGCACAGACCATCGCATCAACCTAACTTTATATTCGCTTGAAAAGATTATGGAAGGCGAAATTGCTTCGCTCGTAGAGGCTTTAACCACTCATAGTCAAACTGAGGCGCTAAAGGCCCAAAGCGACTTATAAGATTGTGTATTTTACTTCATTTGTATGAATAATTGATGTTGCCAAAGCTAAGGTAAAATTAACTTATTATTTTTACAAATGAAGTATAGATTACTTTTCTTTCTTAGAACCACCTGCAAAGTATACGTGCATTACTCGCCACGGCATTCTAGTTGTGTGAATGATTGCTGTTAAGAAAATTGTTCAAAAATATTAGATAATTGAATTGAGTTCTTCGTGCCTTTACCCCCTTGC
>CAYJDF010000140.1:0-5654 GCA_964368845.1 uncultured Desulfovibrionaceae bacterium | reverse complement strand
TTAGGTCCATGCTCTGGCTTTCTTCAATCATTTTCATTTGCACCACAAGCTTAAAACATGCACCATGCTTGGTATTATGTAATGTTGAAACATTGCCACCTAAAAATTCTGCTAGCTCATTAATGGCGGCAAGGCTAATGACAGGGCGAGAGTTAACTCTTTGCTCACGGCTAAGGGATGAGGCAAAGTTTTTCAAAAGAGTTTGATTATCTGTCACCACAAAACCATTACTTGTGTCTTCTACTTCAATAATCAGATGTATGGGTAGATTATTTAAGTCTTGCATGCGAAACCTTAAGGGCATATCCACAGCTGAACGAACGCGTATTTTTACACTACCCTTATTAGTATACATTACAGAATTTTTTAATAAACGCCCAACGGCTTGTCTAAAATAATAGGTATTACCCAAAAGATATGTGGGTACGGAAATATCGATATTGAGGTCCAATGCAATTTGCTTTTCCATACATTGGGGATAGAATATTTGAGTGCATTGTTCAAAAAATTCTTGCACGTTGAATATTTCTTCATCATCATGCTTGGATTTGCTATCACCAGCTTGCAGTTTAAATGATGTATCAAGCAAATTTTTATTAATAGCCTGTAAGGATTGAAAAAGCGCAATTTTTTTAGGGTCATTATTTTCTTGCCTTAATTCTTCTAAAATATGGCTCATATTTCCAACAACCAACTCAATTTCTTGACTCATATTGGTGGCAATGGCTTGGGCATGTTGAGCATTGGCATTTTGGTTGTGGAATCTGCGCCATATGTCTACAAGGATAAGATATAAAATAAGCACAATAACAAAACTTGCTACAGCATTGGCAATTAACAGTTTATGATTGTTCACGCGCGCAGCATTTATAAATTCTTGTTCATTAATATCAATAACTATGGCCCCAATGAGGCCGCCTTCATCAATGGATGTATGACAGCTTATGCAACTCTTGGTGGCCGTGAGTGGTCGTACATAACTATAGAGGTCGACTTCCTCTCTATAACCAAAAAAATCTTTACTATCTGACTCAATAGCCTGCATAAGGAAACTATTTACAGAAGAGCTTGGTAAATGCGCAAGATTTAAGGGCGCATTGCTTATAAAACGTATGTTGACACCATTTGGTCTAAGTTTTTCCAATTTGCTTGCCAGTGCAATAGGTATGGATTTAGCAAGGGTCATGCCATTGCTACCTTGAATAATAGTACCAGCTATGGGTGTTTTTATGCCACTGCCTTCCAAGGGTACAAAAACTGGATTATTTTCTTCAAACCAGTTAAAAATTGCAATTATTTGATTCCCATCATGCTTTGCAAAGAGTTGCATTTCATCGTTAAGAACTTCACCCCTGTCTTGTTGACCAAGATAAGAAAATAATACAAAGCACGCCCATAAAATACTTAGTACTGTGGCTAAAAGCATGTGTTTTTTTAATTTTAGTTGCATAATAATTACCTACGTGCTTGTACCAATATCATTACTGTTTGGAGTTGTTACCATATCTAAGCCATTCATTTTTAGGCTTTTAAGCACCTCTACAAAGCTTTCCATACCCATGGGTTTGTAGAAATAATAGCCCTGTATTATGTCACAATGTAGTTTTTGTAATATTGTTAATTGTAATTTTGTTTCAACCCCCTCAGCAACCACTTGTATGCCAAGTTTCCTAAGCATATTGATAATACTTGCCACTAAAAACACTCCCTTTTTGGTGGTAAAATTTTCATCAAGAAAGGATTTATCAAGCTTCACGGTGTGAATATTCAAGGAACTTAACCTGTGTAGGGAGGAGACTCCTGTACCAAAATCGTCGATGGCGATGGAGAAGCCTAGTTTATGTAGCTCGTTAATAGTATCAATAAAAGCACCAGCTTTGTTTACCATGGCACTTTCGGTAATTTCAATTTCAATTTCACTGGGGATTACTTGGTACTCTTGTAATATGTCTTTTACATGCTGTAATGTATCCACATGTAGCAAGGTGATGCTTGAAAAGTTTATGGCAATGGGTGGTATGTATAAGTTTGCCCTATTTTCCATAATAAATTTACAGGTTTTTTCAAAAATATATATATCAAGCTTGCTAATAAAGGCATTTTTTTCAAAAACAGAAATAAAATTATCAGGATATATGGTTGGACTATTTGGCGCTTGCCAACGCACCAACACCTCTGCCCCACAAATGTTACCATCACTAGCCTTAACCTTGGGTTGGAAGTTAAGTATAAATTCATTGTTTTCAATGCCATGTTCCATTTTATAAATGATGTCTTTTTGAGCATCGATGGTTTTTTTCATTTCCTCATTAAAAAATGTAGTGGTTAATCCATGTTCTTTTTTACTAGCAATATTTGCGAATAAACAATAACTAATAATGGTATTAACAGGTAGAGTTACATCATCAATTATGAAACATCCCCTTGATAAGCTAATGTTATAGTCGCTGGACAGGATTTCTTTAATTTCGTAAATTATTGTTAAATCATCCTCTTGTGAATCTAGGGCTTCACCAATATGCTTTATTTTACCAAATGTAAGAAAGACATCATGACTTAACCTAGCAACGCATTCGGCCTTGAGCCGCTTAGCATATTTATTTTTAAGAAAATTACCTAAAAAGCAAAGTACCTCATTAGCCTTATCGCTGCCATATACTTGGTTTAGCAGTGAATATTTATCTATATCCACACAAATAATTATGTACTCATCTGGGTGAGCTTTTTCTAAAGTTTGCTCTATAATGGCATAGGCTTTTTCCTTGGTATAAAGACCAGTTATGGCATCAGTTTGGCTAAGCTTTAAATATTTATTCTTAGTTTGCCTAAGTCTTAAAGTGTGCATTGCAAAAAGAGTAAGTAAGCCTAAAGCAGCAATGCTTATAAGTATTATTCTATGCTCCAGTATAAAGCCTAGTACAGTAACTGGGGGGCGAATACTAAGTGTTGACTCTAAAACTACCTTTTGTAAGGCGACTGGGTTGAGGTTATTAATGTATGAATTTAGTATATTAACAGCAGCTAGTGGGTATTTTTTTGAAAGATAGAATCTAAGTGGTAAATTTAAAGTTGCTGGTACAAGTTTATTATGCTTAATACCAAGCTTAGCAATGGCATATTCTGCCTCTGGTTCTGAAAGTAAGATGGTATGAATTTCATTTTTTCTATAAGCTATAAACATTTTATCTAGGCTTTTGAATAATTGCATTTCCCAAAAAGGGAAGTTTTTTTGCACTTCAGCATGGTCAAGGGTGGAATAGTCAAGCATACCAAAGGAATTAATTTTTTTAGTCTTGGTTCTTTGAAAAAACACCATGGGCAAATTTAAATAAATATCGGATGTATGAAAAAATTCATCCTTAAGGGATGTATTACCCACCACAGAAAATAACATATCAAATTTTTTTAAATCTATGGCTGTGTCTAAATTATAAGCAGTGAGCTCGGTTGGGTTATCATGTATTTGCTTAAAAAGCTCTAGTACGCTTATGGTAATACCAGCAGGATGGCCTTCACTATTTACATATTGTATGGGATAGTGGTTGTCCAAATAAGCCAATTGATGGACTTCGTCTGTTTTTTTTGCCCGTTGCATTTCTTCTGGAGTTAAGTTTTGATGTACGCCAATAATGTTCTTGCTGACATATTTTTCATTCAACTCCCTAAGTGCATGGGCATCGTTTCTATTAGCTTGCTCTAAGGCATGGTCAAGAATAGTTAGGATATGTTCATGTTTAGGTAGGGTGGCAAAGTATAAACCTTGCTCGCCAACACGAGTTACAATGCGATGGCCATTGGTCATGTAGTAAGCAGTGCTTAACTTGAAATCGGCCTCACTGCTAGCAAACTCCATGTTATCTTCATAGATTTTATATTCCATAACAACATTATTTTTTTTAAGAAAATCATCAAGCTGACCTTTACCTTCAGTATTCATGCTTAAAATGGCAATGCTTTTGTCTTTTAGGGATTCAAGGTCACCATAGGTTATATTTTTGTCACCATTAGTAACAATGTTTAAACTAGTAATGAAAAAAGGATTTTTTGAAAATTTAAGCTGATACATACGCTGTGGAGATTTAGCAAAGGCCGCGTACACATTGATTTTGCCAGAGTTAAAAAGCTCCACAGCAGATCTTGGTTGAAAGCTCTCTGGAATGAGAGCGTAAGAATTTTTAAAATACTTTGAAAGAATTTTGAAACGTGCTTCTAAATGCTCTGTAGGCTTATATGTTTCATGAAGAAATGGAGTCTCTTGAAGATAGGCTATGCGAAACGCAAGGGTGGTTGTTGGCTCAGCGGCGTGACCATCAGGGCAAAAGATTAGTGTAAGACAAGTGAAAAGATATATAATTATATGCTTTTGATATTTCAACATCGTGCAGGAATTTTTCATGGCTTCGCGCCCTTTCTCTGTGTTAAACACAGACTGCTTGGAGATTTATCCTATACAGCTGCGTGAACAAACGCACTTAAAATAAAATACTTTACCGAAGCTGAGTTACTTGCCTTGTGATTTAACTTAATACAATTTTGTTAAATATCTTACAATATATAACATGGTTTATAAATTATGTTATTGTTGTAAAATTAATACACACATTAAAAAGCAATTTAATTAAATAGTTGTATCAGGAATAGTAACTATTGCTTATAGTTTGATTTTTGTGCCTTACCATACAATTAACATCTTAAGTCTTACTTGTCAAAGTACCAACAATCATTATTAAAGAAAACCTACGGCATTGTTTCTTTATCTAGTTTTATAAGATTTTTTAGAAACTGTGCAAAATCGTGTGGTGTAAATTATTTTATGGGAATCACACACAAAGCAATTCTGTTTTTTATTTAAAAATTAAGCTTGCTATCTATGACACCTATCTCAAAAGTCTTTTTTGTTATCACTTGTTCTAAAAACTCTTGTGGTGGTATTGGTTTTGCGAAATAATATCCTTGCGCAAGGTCGCAGTTTAGGTCTTGCAACCATATAGCTTGTTCAGCAGTTTCAACTCCTTCGGCTACTACTCGCATATTAAGGTGCTTAGCCATACTAATTGTATCTTGCACAACCACCTTGCCCCGTGGGTTTTCAATACAAATATCTAAAAACGCTTTATCAAGCTTAAGAACATCGGCATTCATATTACCCAAACGATTAAGCGAGGAGGCACCTGCTCCAAAGTCATCAATGGAAATTACAAAGCCCATATTCCTAAACTCTTGCAGCTTGTCCATACTATCATCACCACACATAGCACTTTCAGTAATTTCAAGCTCAATACATCTAGGGTCAATATTAAAACTATCAACAATAACCTTTAAGCGGCCTACAATGGATGGCTCAAGCATTGTCCTATTGGAAATGTTAACGGAAATAAGCTTACCAAGTAAATGCTGCTCATTTTCCTTAATAAAGCGACAGACCCTGGTAAATACATAAACATCAAGTTTGGCTATAAAGCCGTTTTCTTCAAAAATAGGAATAAAGTCATCAGGATATATTGTATTTCCTGAGTTAGATGTCCAGCGTACCAATGCTTCAGCTCCAGTAAGTTCCAAGGTCTTAAAAGCAACCTTGGGTTGAAACAGTATATGAAATTCATCGTTACGCAGGGCATTTTCCATCTTATAGGTAACATTTAACCGATTATCAT
>CAYJDF010000139.1:0-5910 GCA_964368845.1 uncultured Desulfovibrionaceae bacterium | reverse complement strand
CAAACGCTACAAAGGATTTGTTTTTCCACACTCTGCATTTGAAAATAGATGACAACAGGTGCAATAGAAGCATCTTTCCCCCCTGCAACTTGCACGTTGCACCCAAACTATGAAGGGTGTATATTTGTTTTGATATTCTCGTATATATTGACTGGTAGAATGTAACTCTTGCCAATTTCTAGGAGGCAACATGGACATACTAGCTGAATCTTTTTTTGATATTAGTGTTCGATTTAGAGCTTTAATCAAGAATGGCCACCTTGAGCGCATACATGATTGTAAAAAAGTTGTCATCACATATATAAGGAACAACATTAAAAATTTGATAGTTGAAGACGATGAACTGTTAGATATTCTAATCTGCTTATATGGAATCAAGCTAGCAAAAACAGTAAAAAGCCAAAGCGACAATTTTTCTTTATTTCAACGCCTCAGAGAGTTAAAAATTAGCGAAAAAGTTCTACAAGACGATAAGTTGGCGCACGAGAGTATAAATAATAATCTCACTGAATTGGAAAACATTGTTTCTTGTATATACGACAATAAAGAAATACACGAGCGTATCATTATAAATATGGAAAATATTTCAAAAGCATTAAAATTTCTTTTTGATATTTCATTAAAATATAAAGTATTTGTAAGTCACATAGATAGTTGCCTAAACTTGAGCAAGGATGATTTTAATAAAAAAAATATAGAAAATTTTGTCAATAAATCGGCTTGTTACGTTCATCATCTGGAAGAGGATTCTACAGCAGAATATATCAAAATACTATATCCATACGACATTTATGAAAAATTTATGGGAGAAAAATTTCATGAAAGTTCAAACTATACCATGGAAATATTAGCTGATTTGCATTCTATACATGGCTTTGTACTAGATTTAAGCCATCAGCATTTCTCTATAAACGCTGCTGTTAAAAACATCAGAAATACACTAGAAACCTTAGTTTTCATGAGACAAATCATGCAAGATGATGATATTACTATACTAAACAAAAAACACTATGGCACAAAAAACAAAAAAAGTTTATTAAATGTATTTTCAATGGCTGTGCTTTGGGATGAAGTAAATTTAAACAAAAAAACCCAAGGAAAAGCAGCTAAGTCTTTATGTCAGCTACAGCCGTATTCAATTTGTTGTAAAAACAAAACTACCCAAAAAATTTGTGATGGGTGTAGACAAGAAATCAGCCGTAACCTTAGAGCTATTAGTACCGTAATTAATAAGACTGCTGATGCATTAAAGTAAAGCATATTATTTTAATATCAAGATCTTAAAGGAATTGCACACAGGAGACTGCTGTTTGGCAGTCTTTTTTTTGCAATTTTAAGACCTTGGATCTTAAGAAGTTCTTTTTATCTAAAATCAGCAACAATAGCTGAATTTGTATTAATTAAATAATTTTTTAAATTTTTTATTCTATATTTTCAACATATTAACTTGTATTTTGTAAGAGTGGAGGGAAGGAATCAACTTCCATCCATTCTTGTATTTTAAATCACCCTAGTTATTTATGATTCATCGCTGGCTGTTAGGAGGAATAGACATGACAGATACAACCAATATACCTACAAAGTGGCTTAGTGAAAAGGCTGTAGCCAAGATGCTCTCATGTTCCGTATCGGTACTGCAAAAGCATCGCTTCAAAAACAGAGGTCTTCCATATGTTAAATTTGGAAAATCAGTACGTTATAATGAAGCTGATATCTTTGACTTCATGGAAAGCCAAAAGGTTATACCTGCTGGTAACGGTGGCATTTCGCCACGGTCATAGGCTTTGCCTGTGCAGTAAACCAACCATCATCGTGCCCGAAAGGGCACGATGATGCAAACTTTAGATATTGGAGAATATCATGGGAAATAATAGTATTTTAGATGGCAACAATGCCACGGCAAGGGACAACAACATACATACTACTAGCACCAATCAGAGCCATATAACTCACCCCACACCAGCTTCAAGCGCAAATGCTGATAATGGTAACGGCGGCAGCATTAATGCCATTGAGAGCACGCCCCCTAGTAATAGCCATGCTTCCAAGCAGTCTAGTGTAAATGCTGAGGCTGAGGGGCACTCGAAGTCTCGTAAGCGCTTCAGTAAGAGTGTTGATGCAAAGCACAAGAACTACATTGCATCAGCAATCCAGGCCAAGAAGTCTTTAACGCTGTTGCGCCATAAACTTGGTCTTTCAAATACGCAGTTTAAAAACTATATCGCTGAGTTAGCTATGGCAGGAGAAGTGTCATTTGATAGCTACACCGATAATGTCGTAACGACAACCACATTGGCCCCATCAATAATGAGATTCCTTGATGTCCAAAATACAAAAATCGCTTTGTTTGAATTGACCATGCAAGAGGACGGCATTTTAGTGACTGCGGTCAACCTTGATTAGCTTTTAGCCTTGGCCCTCTGAGTAAAACAGGGGGCCAAAAGGAGTTATTTATTATGAGCTATAGACAAAACTTTTATCCACGTAATATACCACAGCAAGATGTAATACTTCTTACATCTAGTGGATTAGGCGTGTCACTATCTGATATTCAGCTGACAAACCAACTTGTTGCAAGCGTTAAAGAATATAACAAAAACTACGACGATGTTTCTGAAGTTCGCACTTTAACCCAAAGACAAGTTGAACTGTCAGTGCTCCCAATAATGAGAACCCCTTTCTTGTTTGCGCATGTTGGTGCTTATGGCATTGATAAAGAGTTACAAGATACCGTGCACGCGCTTGTTTCGGGGACAAAGACGTCCGATCAAGCGGCTATAGTCTTGCTACTTACGAATATACTTATTGCTATACAAGGCAACATATATGTAAATTTAGAGCCAGGCCATTATGAATACCCGTCCATATATGCTCTTTTTGGAAGTGAGCCTGGGACTCGCAAATCTACTGTAATGAAGCGGGGGCTTGGCCCTTTTGAGCAATTTATGGACGAAATATATGGAAATTGTGTTTCTAACGACACAGGGCAAATGGTAAAATCTGAAATTATGAGAAAGGCCCGCAAAGAGCTTGTACCAATGATTGATAGTCTTTTTGATAATTTCGATGTTGATGGAGCAAAGCCTTTGAACGAAGATATAGTTTCACTTTCGAACAAAGTACGAGATATCCAAAATGCCGTCACTCCACAAAAGCAAGATTTACTTGTGGGGTCATGTACAAGTGCTGGTCTTGCAGCATTATTAGCAAAAAACAATGGGCATTTAGCTATCGCATCAGCTGAAGGAGACATCATGCCTAATTTGTTAAAAGACAAGCAATTAATTAGCTATTTCAAGCATTGCTATGATTTTGAGGATATAAGCCGTACCACAGGTAGAAGTAAAATAACCGTTAGCAGGCCAAGTTTAAACCTGTCACTATATATACAACCTTCTGAGCTTGTAAAAATCCTTAATGACGCTGACATGCAAGATCAAGGCTTTACAGCTAGGTGCATATTCTTGCTGAACAATGAACCTACAGAGCGCTATTATCCGCACACATTAGACATTTACAATGATAAGATATTAAGAGTGTTAAGGCAGTTTTTTTGCCACCATGGTAGTAGACAAATTCATACAATAAAAGCTAGTGACGACGCTGTACGAGAGCTAAAAATTTTTGAAAAATATATTAAGGCTAACATTATGCCCACATACCCTAAAAAGTCTTACCCCGCTTTACGCAAGCTTCATGGTCTTGCAGCTAGGTTTGCCCTAGCTTACCACATTTGGATTACACCTGAACCTACCTCTAAAGAGATAGCTTTACAGTCTATGCAGGTGGGGATTCAAATTGCAACAAGCTTGCTTTCACAGATATTTTTTGTATATCATGAATATGGATTTACAGCTCGTCCTATTGCACAAAAAATTCTTGATTATATTCTCAGCATAGACGTATCACAACGTCATAAGCTTTTACAAGATGGCATTGAGGTAAGCTACATCGCTAAGCGTATACACTTGACAATGGCTGTAGTCGAAAGAGGTATTGGATATTTGCAAAGATGCAACGCTCTAAGACTTTATGATAACGGTAACAGTAAATGTAGGGTTATACTTCACTCTAATTTTTTTCACCATTATGCACCTCAAATTGCACCTATTGGAATGAATTTGTTTGCATAACCTGCTTATTTCACAAATTTTAAAAAATAGAGCGTGTATTTTTTACATCTTTTAGCCGAACATCTTAACGTAATGACGATCGCTTA
This sequence comes from uncultured Desulfovibrionaceae bacterium, assembly GCA_964368845.1. Classification (GTDB taxonomy): domain Bacteria; phylum Desulfobacterota; class Desulfovibrionia; order Desulfovibrionales; family Desulfovibrionaceae; genus CAYJAD01. The sequence goes on along the minus strand of CAYJDF010000139.1, from coordinate 1,691 downwards.
GGCTGAATGGGTACTATGTTATTTTATAACATGGTACCTTTTTTTATATCCCTGCTAATGAAAAATGAGTTCTGTTTATAAACATAATTCGGACACTATATTATGACCAATAGCTTAACTTTAAGATTGAGCTGTTCGGTCAATGCATATCATAAAAGCCTCAAGCTCTCTTAGGAATTATGTAATACATATTAAAACACATTAACCAGTCATAACAAATATATATACAACATGCACATAAGCATAACGCACAACATTAACATTCAACAAAGGAAAGGAATATGAACAACAAACAAGCATTAACTCCACCTAATGCTTACCCATATCGTGAGGAAATTCTAACTCCACTAGGAAATTTATTAGAGTATTACGTTGAACATCACAGTAAGGCCTTGGTTATTAGGTTTGACTTACACTTTCCACAGAACTTTCCTCTTGTGAGTAGTAACGCTTACATTTCAGAAACCATAGCCTACATTGTGAAGAAATACAAAAGGCAAGGTTTAGACCCAATGTACTTTTGGGCAATGGAACAGCACCAAAGCCACCATCCACATTACCATGTTGTCATTTTCCTTGATGGTCAAAAAGTTAGGTCTTACTCACATGTATTTACCAATGCAGAGGCCGCATGGGGTAGGTCTTTGAGTACAGACGTTAGTGGTTGTGTTCATCACTGCAATTTGGCAGATGGAAAGGTTGATTTAAGGCGCAATGGATTACAAATAAGGCGCTGTGATGGGCCTGAAGTAATGCAGGCACAAGCACAAGCTGTCTATAACCAAGTATCTTACTTAGCAAAAGAAAAAACTAAAGCCCCTAGTGGTGATGGTTTGCGTAATTTTGGCATGAGTAGATTACCAAAGAAAAAATGAATGTAAGAACAAAAAGTATTTAAGGACTGCAAGGTTTTGTTTTTTCATTTTTATACATTTAAGGCTAAGGGTGAGCAGGCTATCTACGGAAAGCTTACTTACCTTTTTTTCTTTATGAAATACCGTAGGGTAAGGCTTTTATAGAAATAAGCCATTTATGCCCATTTTGGAACGAGTGCAAAATATGCTTTCTCAGACCCCTAGTTTCTCGGAGCTAGAAAATAAAATAAAGGCAAAAAATGTCCTTTGTGTAGTACCCTCCATGTAGTGACTTTTATACAGCTATCCATTCCTTCCAAGTGGTTAGCACGGTTAGCAAAGAGTCTTCAATACGCAGTTCACATTCTTGCCATATATCGTCTGGTACACCACCATAAAAAGCCTCGGCGATGCTTCCGCACATGGAAGCAATGGTATCGCTATCACCACCAAGAGATATGGCAGTGCGAATGGCATCTTCAAAACTGGTGCTATGTAAAAAGGCGATAATGGCTTCAGGAACAGAATTTTCTGCTTTTTCAGAATGTACAGATGCAGCTCTAATATCCTCTAGTGAACGAGAAAGGTTGTAGCCATATTGCTTGACAATATATTGCTTTATATCCGCTTTGGTGCTTCCTGTACGAGCAAGAAAAATGGATGCAGCAATGGCACATGCCCCCTTGATACCTTCTGGGTGATTATGAGTAATTGCAGAACTTACTTCCGCATAAAACTCCACATCCTCAAGAGTATTATAGGCCCATGCTACTGATGAAACACGCATGGCTGCACCATTACCATAGCTATTGTACGGTTCACGCTGCTTGCGGAAAA
>CAYJDF010000138.1:0-5923 GCA_964368845.1 uncultured Desulfovibrionaceae bacterium | reverse complement strand
TTTTCACAGGCTGACTCATCGGTTACGCGCAAATACGGAGGCACTGGCCTTGGCCTTGCCATTTCAAAGCAAATTGTGAATATGATGCAAGGCGACATATGGGTAAAGAGTACGCCGGGATATGGATCAAGTTTCTTCTTCACAGCTATGTTTAAGCTTACAGAGGGTGATGAGGCTATTATTGCACCTATTACTAGTGTCGTGCAAACCGCAAAACTATATCAAGGGCATCTTTTATTGGTTGAGGATAATCAAATAAATCAGATTATCGCCGAAGAACTTTTGCAAAGCGTTGGGTATACAATTGAAGTTGCAAATAATGGTCAAGAAGCTTTAGATTTGCTTGAAAAAAATCACTATGACCTTGTGCTCATGGATATTCAAATGCCAATAATGGATGGATTAACTACCGCCCAAAAAATACGCGCTAACCCTAAGTTTGCTAGGTTGCCCATTGTTGCCATGTCAGCGCATGCTATGACTGGTGATAAGGAAAAAAGTTTAAAACATGGTATGGATGACCATATTACAAAGCCCATTTCACCAGATATTTTGTATAACACATTACATTATTGGCTGAATAAGTATAAAAAATAGTGGTATTTGGTGTTCTAGTATTTGATTACAAGCAAACTCTAAAGGCCTGCCATAGTATCTACAAAGTTGTTTATGAAGAACTATACTTCTTAAGTATTGAAAAAAGTTCGGTTAAATCAATGGGTTTTCCAATATGTCCATCCATGCCTACCGCTAAACAATTTTCAACATCTTCTTTAAATGCGTTGGCAGTCATGGCAATAATAGGTATACTTTTAGCCCTAGGTTTATCTAAAGCGCGTATATGGGCTGTGGCCTCAAGACCGTCCATTTGAGGCATGCGTATATCCATGAAAATAAGGGTATATTTTTCTGGATTTTCAGAAAATTTCTGCACTCCAATCAAACCGTTTTCTGCAATATCAATACTCACTCCCGTGGACTCAAGCAAAGCTATAACTATCTCACGGTTAATTTCAATATCTTCCACAAGCAATATATTTTTAGAAGTTAAATTAAGAGGTTCGTCATCTTCTGCTTTAATATCTACAGGTATTTGCTCCAAAGCTTCATGCTCAACCAGTTGACAGGGTAGAATAAAGCCAATGCTAGTACCCTTATTTTCCTTAGAATCAAATAGAATTGTCCCACCCATATGCTCAATTATCTGTTTACAAATGGAAAGTCCAAGTCCAGTACCACCAAACTCATTAAAAATATTACTATTAGCCTGCTGAAAAGGTTGAAAAAGTCTTTTTTGTTGTTCTTTAGCAACCCCAATACCAGTATCTGTTACCGAAACTTTTATGCGACATTGTGTAGTACTTCTTTCTAAAAGCTCTGTTTGCAAAGTAATATTTCCACCTTTAGGAGTAAATTTTTCTGCATTGGAAAGAAAATTTGTGAGTACTTGCGTTATACGCTGGCTGTCAGTGATTATATATTCAGGTATTTGTGGATCTAAGTGCAATGCAAAGTTTTGACCTTTTTCAGACATCCTAAAAGAAAACACCCCGATGGTACGTTCTAATACAGCAGAAAAATTAATATTTTCTAAAAAAATATCTATTTCTTTAGATTCAATTTTAGACATATCAAGCACATCATTAATTATGCCTGAAAGGTGTATAGAAGCACTTTCTATTTTAGCTAAGCAATACTTTGCCTTTTCTATATTTTGTGAGTTTTTTCCAATTTTAGACATGCCAATAATCGCATGCATGGGTGAACGAATTTCATGTGACATATTAGCCAAAAAGTTAGACTTTGCTCTGTTGGCATTTTCAGCATTTTCTACCACTAGAGCTAATTTCATGTTTTTGTCTTCAATATTTTTGCATAATGATTGAATGGTGCCTGCAAGTTCACCCAATTCATCTTGTCGCGAAAGTCCATAAATAGCGTCGTGTGCCTTAAAATCTATAGTATCTGATTTGTTAAATATATGACTTATGCTTTGAATCAATTTTTCTAAAGGACCAAACAGAAGCTTACGACTTGAAATATTAGAAAGCAATACATAAGCGATAAACATTATAATACTAAACCATAAAATATTTATAATTTTTTCTAAAGAAAATAGCGCACTATCATTAAAAAAAGTTATAACAGTCCAGTCTGTACCTTCTATAGTAGCCAATGCAGCATAATCATATTGATTGTCGGAAGGAAGCTTCACAAGGTCAGGGCTTTTAACATTATTAAAATACCCTTTAATAGAAGATAGATGTTTATTAACAGCATCATGCAATATCGGGGTATTAAAGACATCATTAACATGCCAAGTACTCTCTTGTAATAGTTGTGTAACGTCGGCAGCACTGTCCATTTGAATTCGTCCATTTTTATCCACTACAATGCCACGCACACTATTAGCCTCAAATCGTTCAAAGGCAGTGAGCAGTATTTTATCAAAATCTAAACCAGTAGCTATAACCCCTAAATATTCACCTTTTTCAGAAACTACTTTATAATTAATCCATACATGTGTTCGGCGCAAACTATGATTTGTGTCTACTTCAAGTGCATAGTCTTCCTCCACCTGATCCATTTCAAAAAACCATTGATCATTTGCTTCATCTTTACTTAATTTTTTTACTGGCGTGAAAGTAGAAAACTTTGTTTTATTATCAATATTATATGCTTCTAATGAGGGGAGAATACCAAAATAAATAAATCCATTATGTAGCTTTTTAATCTGGCTACTGGTTATATCAAAAATGGCATTTTTTGCTTTGAAGTCGTGGCTATTTTTAAACCAAGTTCGTATATATTGAGAACTGGCAATTTCTTGCATAGCACTCAAGTCGTCAAAAAGAAAAGCGCTTAAAAAAGTAGCTGTTTTAAAGGTGTGTAGTTCAGCATAATTTTTAGAAACTTCATCTGCCATGGTCTTTACAGTGCCCATAAGGATATACAACAAAATAGAAACAACAGTAATACATGTAAATAGATTTATAAGTATAAATCTAAATTGCAAAGTATCTTTTACAGAAGTTATGCGTGTAATTATGTTAGACGCCATACTTCACCCCATTATATAGTCATTATAAAAAAACATGTCACACAAAGAATTTTTTGAGCACAGTTAAAAGTTCTTTTAATTCAATTGGTTTTCCTATGTGGGCATCCATGCCGGCGTTTAAACAAGCTACTGCATCTTCTCTAGATGCATTAGCTGTCATGGCAATGATAGGAATGGTTTTAGCTTTTGGAATATCCAGAAGCCGAATGGCCTTAGTTGCCTCATAACCATTCATTTCAGGCATTTGAATGTCCATGAGTATGACATCATATGCATCAATATTTTCAGAAATTTTTTGCACAGCCTGAGCTCCGTTTTCTGCTTCCACAAAGGTAACACCTGTATTTTCAAATATCGACATGGCAATTTCACGGTTTATGTCCACATCATCAACTAATAAAATTGTTTTATTAGTTAAGTTAAGCATGTCCATATGTTCTACTACATCAACTGTATCCAGCGTAGCAACAAAATCCGAGTCTGGTATGTCGCAAGCCACCACAAAACCAATGCAAGTACCTTTGTTTTCTACAGAATCAAAAAACAGCTCTCCTTGCATTAAATCAACCACTTGCTTACAAATAGAAAGCCCTAGTCCAACTCCTCCAAATTTATGAGAAATAGTTATATTAGCCTGTTGAAATGGTTGAAAAAGATAAGCTTGTTGTTCTTCTGCAACACCTATTCCTGTGTCTACTATAGATATTTTTATATAACATTGTTCTACAGTTTTATTAAGTAATTCTACTTGTAATAAAATACTCCCTTCAGGTGGAGTAAATTTTTTGGCATTGGAAAGAAAATGGGAGATAATTTGCTCCATACGTTGTTCATCAGAAATAATATATTTTGGGATGTCCTCATCCACTTCTATGCTGAAATTCCACTGACTATCTACCAATCCATGGGTAATACGCTTAAGCATATTATTAAAATGAAAGGGAGCATATTGTAAGGTAACTTTTTTAGCTTCAATTTTGGACATGTCAAGCACATTGTCAATAATATCTAAAAGATATGTAGACGAAATTTCAATTTTTCTTAAGTTTTTTTGAATTTTTTCCAAATCTTGTGATTCTTTTGCAATATTTACCATCCCCATAACAACATTCATGGGTGTGCGCATTTCGTGCGACATGTGCGCTAAAAAGTTTGACTTTGCTTTATTGGCCGCCTCTGCTTTCACAGCTGCTGAAGATAATTCTCTGTGCGTATTGCTTAAATTTTCTCGCAAGTGCTGTAAGGTTTTGGCAAGAGTTCCTAATTCATCTTCGCGCTCAATACCATAAATCGCCTTTTGTTTATCAAACACCTGCTCCGCAGAACAATGAGACTTCTCTGCAACACTTTGTACCATATACCCTAAAGGTCTAAATATGTATTTATGGGTCCAAACTCCTATAATAAGAGCAAACATTGTTAATAAAAAAATGGCAGGCCATAGCAGTGGATAGAATTCAGTTAATGGAAAGAGAGAATTGGCATTAAATAAGGTAATTACCATCCAGTCGGTTTTTTCAATGGCGGAAATGGCAGCATAGTGATAACCACTGTGCACAGGGAGGCTTACAATTTCTGGTTGTTGCGTTATTGCAAAATAAGAACTTATGGAAGAAATATACGGGTCGAGGAATTCATGTAATTTTTGTACCGGAAAAATTTCTTTTATATGGATGGAACTTTCATCCACTAATTTCATATCCTTGATATTACTGTCCATTTGCACAATGCCCTGGCTGTCAATAATAATACCACGTAGAAAAGAAACATTATACATTTCAAAAGCTGAGTTCAGCACTTGATCTAGTGCAACTCCAGTGGCAATGATCCCTAACAATGTGCCATTGTCGCCAATAACCTTATGATTTATCCACACAAGAGTACGCTCTAAAATCTTATCCTTGTCTACATTGAGTACATAGCTATGCGAAGATGCAGCAGCCTCAAAATACCATCCATCTTGAGGATTATTTTTGTCTAAAAAAGTAAATGGTTTAAAGTCTTCGTATTTTGTTTGCAAATCAAAGCTGAATTCTCCTCCTGTGGAAGCAATGCCAAAGTACAAAATGCCACTATCCATTCTTTTTGCATAGTTACGCATTGTCACATAAGCAAGTTCTTTTTTATCGGGATTTTGTGCATCGGCAAACCATTTTGTAATGGCATCAGAACTAGCAACTTCTTTTATTTTAGATACATTTTCAACAATTTGAGCATTAAAATAGCTGGCTGTTTCAAAAGAATACAATTCAGCATAATCCTTGGAAATATCTTTAACAAGACCCATGCCAACAAAATAAAAAGCTGAAAAAAGAATAGATAAAACTGCAATGAGAATAAGAACATTGGCTATATTCACCTTAAATCTCATATACACTTTAGCTTTTGTAATTGCTAACAAAAATCTTTCAAACATGCTCCACCACTATCAAACTATTTTAAAACATTTTCATTTCTAGGAGAGCTTACATACTGCATGCAATTTAACTTTTTTTACACTTTTTTGTTATGTATTGCCCCATAAAATGAGAAAAAGGTAATCTGTCGAAGCAAACTGTACTTTTCAAGCATCTAGATAACGTTTGGTCACATATGTCTTAAGGTCACAAATTGTTCAAGAGCGTCCACTCATGAAGTGAGTCCATACTTATTTTTTTCTTGCGCTTTCCGCACGGCTAATAGGCCATTGTAAGACTCTTATTACTCTGAAAAAAGTATTTTGGCAATAAAAAGAAAAATAAACTGAAAAGTTCTGCTTAACCAGTGCCACTTAGTGTTACAGGAGAGTGGCAACAAGTGTAGTATATTAGAGCGTATTCACATAAACGCCTTTTCGATTATCTCTACGTCTGATTTCATGCG
>CAYJDF010000137.1:0-6045 GCA_964368845.1 uncultured Desulfovibrionaceae bacterium | reverse complement strand
CATTAGGCACAAATAAAGGCTGTCCATATTTATCAACACCAAATTCACCAATAAGTTTTTGAACCTTGGGTGAAACTATCCAATCAATAAAAGCATTGGCGGCTTTGATGTTTGTGTCTGGATATTTAGCTGGATTTACAGCAATAATACCATATTGATTAAAGAGGCTTTTGCTACCTTCGCAAACCACCACAAGCTCCATCTTCACGTTGGAGTCTGTAGAAACTTTTAACCAAGTTCCGCGGTCAGTTAAGGTATAAGCCTTTTTTTCATCAGCCATGCTAAGAGTAGCTCCCATACCTTGGCCGGATTGTTCATAATTGGGGTTCTTGGTGGGGTCAAGTTTTACTTGCTTCCAAATGTTACTTTCTTTGGTATGGGTTCCAGAATTATCACCACGCGAAACAAAGGGTAATTTCTTATCCTGAATGGTAGTAAAAGTCATGGCAATGTCATCATTTTTTGCAATGGGAGCTTTTGGTCCAACAATCACAAAGTCATTATACATAACCGGAACACGCTTTACCCCAAAACCTTCCTTCACAAAGGCCTCTTCGCGAGCTTTAGCATGTACAAGTACAATGGAAACATCGCCATTTTTACCCATGGCAATGGCCTCACCAGTGCCTACTGAAACAAACTTAAGATCATAACCCGTATCTTTTTTGAAAAGCGGGGCTAAATAGTCCAAGAGGCCAGTGTCTGCTGTGCTTGTTGTAGTAGCCATACGTAATACTTTGTCATCGGCTGCATGAGCAACAGTAACACCAAAAGCTATGCTAAGCACACAAGCCAAAACTAAAAATGTTTTCATACTTTTCTCCCGTAATTTATAGATAATTTATTGTTAGAAGATCACTACCATCAACACTATGATAGCCACTTCTCATACCCAACCATATAACAAGCGTTACACTTAGCCAAATAGCCTAGATTACGCATTAATTATAATCTACACCCACTTATTAAATGGATTGTTTGTAGCACCCACAATTAAATATTTGATTAAAAATTTAAGATGCATCTCCCTCTATGCTTAGTTAAAAAAAATATAATGTCAACACATTAATTGATGCTACAGCTAAAACGTAAATGTAAAAAATTATTTTTATAATTCATTGCTATAAAAAAGATAAATTAATTTTTTTTCCTTGCACTTTGGATAAAAAAATAATAGTTAGTTTGACTAATAATAAACTGTGAACCATGGATAATAACAGGGTTACCTATGACAAATACTGACTATGAGTGCTATATGCGAAATATAAAATCTAAAGATTATTTGCCCAAAGCAACAATATATTTTTTAGAAAAAATGCTTGAATTTCCTAAGCCTATTATCAAAAAAAAGCTTAATTATACTTATGATACCCTTAAGCATAAAGGGGGTAAGTATATACTAGAGCGCGATGAATTATATCCCTATGCTAACTTTAGTAAAGCTATAGAAAGATTAAATTTACTCTTAAGCATAGACTATCCTAAAAGCCTAGCCAAAGACGATTTTGTAAAAAGCATTAACTCAGTCAAAAATAGTGTGGAGCAAGAAAAGAATTTTGCAAAAAATATGCTTCAAGCCTTTATGCATGAAGATGAAGCTTTTTATCAAGGCCAAGCTGAAATTAGCACTGGGCATTCCTTTATGTGTTACTTCTTGGCATATTTTAGTTTTTTACCATTTTTTGTGCACATGGCTGCCCAAGTTAAACAAAAATACGATGAAGAAGTTTGGGGCCACGGGCATTGCCCTTATTGCGGTTCTGCACCGCTTTTATCATATCTTAAGGGTAAGGAAGGAAAGCGCGTGCACGCTTGTTCGCTTTGTCTTTCATTTTATCGTGTTCCAAGAATTCAATGTCCTTACTGTTTAAATAGTGAGCAGAAAAAATTTAGCATTTTCACTTCAGATACTGACGCAGATTTTCAAGTTTGTATCTGTAAAAAATGTAAAAACTATATTAAAATACATGATTATAAAGAATACGAGAAATTCACTCCAGACCCCTTACTTGACGATTTCAAGACCATAACCCTTGATATTATCGCAGAAAATCAAAATTATACCAAGGCTGTGTTGTCACTATGGCTAATTTAACTGAGCAAGATTTTATTCGTTGCACACCCACGCAGTATAAAAAGGGCATAACAAGGCAAATAGATGAAATTATTAGCCTTGAACAGGCCTTTACCTATAGTTATAATTGCAAGCATGGTGAGCATAATTATAGTGGCACAAGAGAAATCTATGCCTATCCGCACAAGATAGATGAACTCATTATAGGTCATGTAATCCTTGACCAAATTCCTTGCTATTCTTCTGATTTTACTTATGAATTAAATTCTAAAGACAATAAATATGAACTTATCTTAAATGCTGCGGACAAAGCAAGTCCACCACATGAGCCTTGTAAGGGCAAATTAGACTTAGATGAACTAGTTAATATTATGCATAAAGTTCTAAGTGCCGAAGGTAAGTGGGATGGCACAGGCTGTTTTCACCGTGCAGCTCTTTATCACCCTACAACAAAAAAGCTAATTTTAGCTGAAGATATAGGACGGCATAATTGCGTTGACCGCCTTAAAGGTCATAGTATTATTCATAATTTACCTATTCAAGATTATTTTTTATTCATCACTGCACGCATTACTTCCTCCCTTTATCATAAAATCCAAAGAGCTGGCATTAAAACCATTGTTAGCCGCTCAGCCATTACCAGCACGGCTTATTTAAGTGCAATTAACGATAACTGCACTTTGGCTGCATTTTGCAGACCAGAAGATGAGCGGGTCACTTTGTTTAATAACTCTCTGTAAGACTACTTTAACTCACTTAATTTATAGCTCACGTCATCAATCTAATTAGTCCATGCTGAAAAACGCGTATCCACGCATTTTTCAGAAAGGCACGTTACCTCCAAATATCCCTTCAAGACTCCTGCATAATTAATTAGTATTTTTTTGCTGTAATTGTTTGTAATTTATAAAAATATCCTTATAACACATAGGAGTATTATTATGAAAAATCGCAATAAAGTTCATTTTGGGATAACTGACCATGCTGCAAGTCGCCGTAAGCATGTTAATGAGTTTTTGGATATTGTTAATGAAGACCACCTGCACAATTGTGCAGGCGGTCTTAAATAAGGCTTAGTCAAAACTAGGCATAATTATATCAAATCAAGGCGTTGCAATGTTTCTTGTGTAGGAAATCCATCTACCCATCCGCGTTCTTTATAATACTGAGGTAAAACAATTTCAAGTTTATGTACCATACCCTCGGAAGGGCCTTTTTTAACAGCTTCGTTAAGAAGGCGTAATGGTAATGTATCATCTTCTGCTTTCATGCCAGCATCCCGATTAAACATACGCTCCATATTATAAATTCTTTCGCCAACTTTTAATAATTCTTCTACATTATACTTTGTACCTGTGGCAGCATTGAGCAAGTTTGTATATTGCGGTGCGCTAAGCGCAAAGGATGAAAACAAACACATACCCATACTATCAATAACAGCTGTTAAGTCTTGAAGTATTTTAACCCAAAAAGCTTTGCCTTCGGTTGCTGTGCGATCAAGTTTTTCTGGTAGGCCTATGATTTCAGGTGTAATTGTATACCCACGAACATGACAGCCACCTCTATTGCTGGTGGCATAAGTTACACCAATACCTTGGACACCTCTGGCATCATATGAAGGTAATTCTTGCTTTTTAACACTCATAGAAAGTTCTGCATGACCATAGCTTGTGCATAAGCGATGGCTACCGTTAGCCATAAGCTTTGCCAGTGGTAGTTGTCCTTGTCCCATACGCTTTGTCCACTCTACAATTGCCGTAGCACTGCCCCAGGTCAATGGCACATTATCACAATGGTCGTTATTTATAAGACCTTTTTCATATAGTTCCATGGCGGCTGCAATGGTACAAGGTGTTGAAATAGCATCAAGACCATATTCATTACACCAAAAATTTGCTTCGCTAATAGCTGCTATATCATCTACACCACAGTTAGCACCATAAGCCCAAATTGGTGCATGCTCAGGCCCACTAATGTGTTGTCCGTTTAGTTTAATAACTCTTCCACATCCAATTGGACAGCGATGACAAAAACTTTGCTTTGCAAGAAGTTTTTGCTTCAAAGCTTCGCCTGATGTATTACCTGCTGCATCAAAATGTGATTCTTGCCAGTTGCGGGTTGGATATACGCCAGCATTATTAATAATATTTACAAGAACTGCTGTACCATATGTGGGTAAAGCATTGCCTGTGATGGCATGTTTTTTTATTATTTTTAAGTAGTTATTACTGGCAGACCTTAAAGCTCTTGCATCAGCCACGCGTACAGATCTTCTAGATGCACTAATTGTTATGGCCTTAAGTCGCTTACTACCCATTACAGCCCCAACTCCACCACGTCCAGCTGCTCTATTTTTATCATTTATAATACAAGCAAGCAAAGATTGCTGTTCACCTGCAGGGCCAATACTTAAAACAGAGCATTTGGGGTGTGCTTGTTTTAGTTCATGATCTAGTGCTCCAGACGTCATACCCCAGTATAGATTTGCTGGTAACAATTCCACTTGTTTATCAACTATATTCAAATATACCGGATCATTAGACCTACCCTCAACAATAATGCCATCCCAGCCAGCATATTTTAACATAGCCCCCCATATGCCACCAGCGTTTGAACAAGCAATTAAATTTGTTAAGGGAGACTTGGTAATAACCATATAACGTCCAGATGTTGGCGCTGAGGTACCAGTCATGGGCCCAGTAAGATACACTAACTTATTATTCTCACCAAGTGGATCTACAGTAGCAACACCTTCATCATAGAGCCATTTTGTACCAAGCCCACGGCCACCAATAAATTTAATAGCCAAGTCAATATCAAAATATTCAGTTGTTAGTGTGTGAGTCGTAAGGTTAACCCGTAAAATTTTACCAATATAAGATGTTTGCACAAAAAAAGCCCCCCGCAAGCAGAAGTTAATATAATGAGAATCATTATATTAAAATCCTTTCCAAGCGTGGGAGGCATCATAGATAGGACGATACCCATAGTCTTAACTCCTAAACCAGTTAAGCTCGGATTTTATCGAAAGAAAATATATGCATACTTAAAATACATTGTCAACAAAGAAAATATATTTAAGAAAGTGTTGATTAAATAAGTGTTTTTAAAGTTACTCCTATGCACCAATGGTTATATGGTTTGTGAGAAAGGTCTTGTAAAATTTTTGGCACTCTTCCTCATGACCATGAATCTCCATAAATGCACGTGAGGTTTTCAAAATATCATCCTCATTTTTAGGCCTTGGCACAACAATAATCATTACATCATCATAAAAAAATACATATTGTGCAACCTCTTTGACGTTATTCATATTACGCAAAAAATCACACAGTTGGTCTACAGAATATGCTAAGTCTTTCACATACATGTACGCTCCAATTACTACTAAAGCTTAATAAAAACTTGAAATCTCCAGTCAAGCATAAATACTCATGCCAACATCACCAGAGCCAAGGTAAATTTGGATCGTAATGACTGTGGCGTAAACTCTTCACGTTCATATCCCAAATTTTGCAGCAGTAAGTCCTCATTTTTTAGGGTATAATCAAATAAAATGTGTGTTCCTGAGCCTTTTTGGCGATTAGTGAAACGAAAAAGTTTCGTATTCCTGTGCTACTCAAACAATACAAGGTGGGGTTTTATTGTCAATACATTTAATTAGTCGACACTGAAAAATATAGTAACAATTTGAAACAAGAATATTTTTATAGTTAAAGTGAGTCAATAAAATTGCCAGAAACAAGAGCATGGAATGCGAATTTCTGGTAATTTTATGTAGCAAAAAAACTTTACCGAACTTCACACACGGTCGTACAGATTTATGAATTAAATTACCGTGTTTTATAGCTAAAATACCACCATATCTTTTTTGACAAAATCACTTAAAAAATGTATTGTTATAAAGCTTATTTGTTAAGCATTGGCAATAACCAAATACTTAAGTGAGGAAAACATGAGTATTTCTAGAC
>CAYJDF010000136.1:0-6125 GCA_964368845.1 uncultured Desulfovibrionaceae bacterium | reverse complement strand
GTCTTTTATGGTGGTACAAACCCTAATCCATAATTATTGAGTATCCACACCATTCATTTTTTACAAACTTGCACTTTTCATTCAACTAGGGTAAGATAGTCAAATGATTAAAAAATCAAATTATATACGACGCTGGATTTGGCTTGACATTTTACTAGCTATTATCCTGTGTTTATTAATAATACTATTTTATCATCATGCTGTAGGCACACAAAGTACCTTACCACAAAACTGGAACTGGCACGCACTGGTCAAATATATTGGCTGGTTTGATGAGCAGGGCTGGCATATGGGGCTTTTACTTAAAGGCTTAGCCACAACATTACGCCTTGGTGTTTGGTCAGGCCTTTTAGCTCTTGTGCTAGGCCTTGCCATAGGTTTACGCCTTGCCGCTAAGCCCAATACAATTCTTAGTCGAGTTATATATATTTTTGTAGTATTTTTACGCAATACCCCACCACTTATTCTATTGTTTTTACTTTATTTTCTAACTAGCGAAAGTACACTAGCTCTAATTGGTAATATCATGCGTGATGCACCAAAAGGCGTGCAAACAGTAGTAAGCTTTATATTTTCCACACCCAATAATATGGATCGCATGCTAGCTGCTGTTATCACTCTTGGTTGCTATCAAGGAGCATATGTAGCTGAAATTGTGCGGGCTGGGTTAGAAAGTTTACCTCAAGGGCAGTGGGATGCTGCAGCCGCTCTTGGTTTTTCGCAGCAGCAACAATTTTTTATGGTCTTATTGCCACAATGCCTACCCATTATGATACCTGCCCTTGCGGGTCAATATGTCTCCATATTCAAAGACTCAGCCCTAGCTTCACTTATTTCTGTGCCAGAGCTTACCTTCCAAGGAATGGAAGTTATGGCCATAAGTCGCTTACCCTTTGAAACTTGGATATTGGTTGCGGCGCTATATTTAATTATATCACTTATATGTACAAATATTTTTCATAGTATGGAGCGTAAATTACACTGGCACAAAAAAACTATTTAAATCATTGAAAATGATCAAATCCTGCACTGCTTGTCATAATCTCTCCATTAAACGACAACTTGCCATTGTCTGTAATAATACCAATATCATACACTGCTGGTAGAGCACTTTGTAACACAGGAAAAAGCTTAGGGTTACAAGCACCAAGCAAGGCGTAGTCTTCTCCTCCAAGCCAAGCTTGGTTAATGGGACAAAGTTTATTTTTATGATTATACTCAACTACTTCTGGATGCAACAAAACCTCTTGTAAAGTAATTTCTGCGCCAAGTGGACCTTGCAAACTATCATTCATACCAAGTAAGCGCGGTAAGTCCTTGGCAAGACCGTCAGATATATCCATAAGTACAGCAGGTCTTGCTTGCATACCAAGGCGTGCAATGGTTAGCCCGGCATCAACCAAGGGTTTTGGGCGAAGATGAGCCATACAAGCTTTAGGCCAATGTTGCTTTGCCTTCTCACCTTCTGCTTCCAACACATTTAAGCCCACCCGTGCTAGGCCAACTTGCCCTACTACAAAAAGTATATCACCGGGCATTGCACCACCACGGGTTAAATACTCTTGATTGTTTTGGCGTTTAACTTTTAACGCTGGGCCACTACAATCCCCCCAAATGCTAATACATATATGAATGGAGTCCGAGCGAGCCACATCCCCACCTACCAAGGCTAAATTATGCTCATTAGCAAGCAAACTCATACCAACAAAAAAATCATTTAGCCATGCTTCATCAACCCTTGATGATAACCCAAGATTTAAATTAAAGCCCAAGGGGCGCGCTCCCATGGCGGCAATATCGCTTATATTGACTGCCAATGCTTTGTGTCCTACATCGGCTGCTTGAAAATAAGATGCACGAAAGTGTATATCTTCTAAAAAAAGATCACTACTTAAACAAAGACTATCTTGAGTGCGTAAGATGGCACAATCATCCCCACGCCCCAAAATAAGTGATGGATGTTGTTTTGGAAAATATTTATCAATTAATTCTAAAAAATGTGCTTCAGAAAGTATGGGCATATTATGACTCCAAGGTCAAAAAATCCTTCATAATTACTTTTAAACCAAAGCCAGCAAAGTTAACCTGATATTTATCCGGAGGCAAAAATTTAACCATTTTACCACGTCCAAAAATCTTATGCTGGCAATAACCTAAAGGCAATGGTGAGTTTGAGCTTTCTACTCTTGGGCAATCATCGTCAAAGTCCAAACTATGATTAGGTGGTACAGCTTGTGAAGGCAAAAGACGTTGCCCAAGTCCAAAACCTGCACTTTCTGAGTTCTTTCTCTTTTGTAATACTTTTCCATAGCTTTCAAACCATTCTTCACACATTCCTCGTGGTAACTCACGTAAAAAAGGGCTGGGAGTTGCATAAATACTACCCATACTACCCCTATTACTAACGGAAGATGGGGCATAAAGCTCTAAGTGCTGCTTGGCTCTGGTGCAAGCCACATACATGAGGCGACGTTCTTCCTCAAAGCTTTCGGCATCATTTAAGGCATGACGCGATGGAAAACGCTCTTCCACCAAATCTATAATCAATACAGCACCCCACTCCAAACCCTTTGCAGAGTGCACGGTGGATAAAATAATACATTGCTCATCTAGCTCTTCATCTTCCACCGTATCGAGCACAAGGTCAGCAATAAATAAATCCAAATGTGTAGCACTGTCTGCCATATGTAATGTTTCATCAAGCCCTTGGCGGCGACGTGGCCAATCATCGGGATAAACTGCTTCAAGCTTAGGCTGGTAATGGTCTATGATAGCTTCCATTTGCTTGGCTGGGCTTTGTATAATGCTACGCATGCTATCTAAAAATTGCATATCTTGTAAGAAACTTGGATACTTTGCAAAGACTTTTTGAGTGGTGGCAGCGTCTTCTTTAATAGCTACGGCATAAAGTTTTTGCATGGTTTTTTTACCAATACCCTTATGCAACATGGCTATACGCTCAAAGGCTGGCATATCAAGTGGATTTACCAATAGCCTTGCATAAGAAAGCACATCCTTAATATGGGCCGCATCAGCAAAACGTAAACCACCATATTTACGAAACTTTATGCCAGCGCGATTTAGGGCCACTTCTAAATTATATGAATGAAAACCAGCCCTAAATAGTACTGCAATTTCATGTGGTAGATAGCTTTGCAATAATTCAGCAATACGTCTTGTCACCACATCGGCTTGGCTTTTATCACTACTGGGCGCAATTAAGCGAACTAAACTACCACCTTGGCGTTTTGTAAATAATTCTTTTTGGAATGATTCTTTGGCATTGCTAAGCAAGGTATTGGCCACATCAAGTACAGGCTGGGTTGAACGATAATTTTCTTCTAAACGAATAACATTGGTTTGAGGAAAGTTTTGTGGAAACTCCAATATATTTCGCACATTGGCTCCACGAAAAGCATAAATAGACTGTGCATCATCGCCTACAGCCATGACATTTCCATGCCCGCCAAATTCTTTAGCCCCTAAAAGACGTACCAAGCGCGCTTGCACCAAGTTGGTGTCTTGATATTCATCCACCATAATATGCTGTAAGCTTTGACGCAAAAACTGTATATGTTGCTCATGCTCTCCACCATTATCTACTCCACCACTTTGCAAAAGAGCTTCAAATTCAAAAAGCAAATCATCATAATCAAGCAAGCCTTGAGCTCGTCTATAATTAGTATAGGCAACATTTATGGCTTGCAAAGCTTCGACATGGGGTAATAGATGATTAGATTCGCGCTGCAACACTTCATCAATACTAATTTCTTTATTACGTGCCTTACTTAAAATACTGACAATGTTTTGACTTTTAGGAAATGAACGATCTCCCTTGCCAAGGCCAAGTTCTTCGCGGCAATGCCTTATGGCTGAAGTAATATCGGCATTGTCCATAATAGAAAAATGCCTACCCTCAAGCCATGCTGGGCGATATTGACGTAAAATACTATAGGCAAAAGCATGGAAAGTACCTCCACGCACCCCCATTAGCCCTCGCTCAAGCAACAATGATGCTCGCTTAAGCATTTCTTGAGCCGCTTTTCGAGTAAAGGTTAAAAGCAACATATTATTGGGGTCAACGCCTTGCTCGGCTAGCCAGGCTAAGCGATATACAATGGTACGCGTTTTACCACTACCAGCACCAGCAATAACTAAGACTGGTCCATCCTTGGCAGTGGCGGCAGCGTATTGTGCAGGGTTTAAGCTATTTTCATAATCTATCATGAGGTCATACTACTGTTATATGTTGACTCAAGCAAGGTTTACCCTATACATTGGCTAGGAAATTTTGAAAAAAAACATTATAAATACATTGGCCATGATGAAAAGTAAAAATATTTGAAATATCGTGGTAAACAGTATGTAAAATTAAACTACCATAGAGGAAAAATTATGTCTCAACAGTCTGAAGCCTTTGCTAAAGCAGTGGAAATTATTTTAGAAACAGTTATGTTTGAAAATTGGTTACGCTTTTATTTTATTAGCGAAGACCAAGCCCAAGATGGTGCACTTTTTTTAGCCGTTCCAGAACAAGGCATGGCCCGCATAGGGGAATTATATCCTAACCTCTTACCCTTGGCAGAATTATTAAATGACAAAGAGCTTACCTTTGAAGCTTCGCGCACAGCCATTTGTACCTATGTTGTAACGGAAGTTGATGGCAAAAGTATAGCTCAAAATATGTCAGACACAGTTTTTGACAGCACCACCTTTCAAGTTGAATTACAGTTATTTAACACATGGGTGCAAAGCCATGAAGACCAGCTAGATGAAAGCTTTTTAGAGTTTGGAGCTTGGAAGAACTTTTTTTCGCAGTGGCGTGCCACCGATGAAGTCAAAGAGTTTCGCTTGCAATTACATGCTGGTATTACCATGCCAGAAGGTAAACAAGGCAAGGCATAGCTTTATTTAACTACCTTAAATTTTATATATTGATTAAAAGCGAGGAATTTTATGCTTTATCCAGTAATACTTTGCGGTGGTAGTGGTTCACGTTTATGGCCGCTTTCACGAACACTATACCCTAAGCAATTCATGGAATATGATACAAATTCCCCTTCGCTTTTTACCCAAACCCTTCAAAGGGTACAGCATATCTTGCGAAGTCAAGAACGCTCTGCTGGTGCTCCTATCATTATTTGCCATGAAGATTATCGTTTTTTTGTGGCTGCCAGCTTGCAAGACATGCTTGTACCCGGCAATCGCACACCAAACATTATACTTGAACCCAAGGCTCGCAATACGGCTCCGGCCATTGCCTTAGTTGCCTTAGCTGCTCTAGAAGAAGATCCAGACGCCATTTTGCTGGTGCTACCTTCAGACCATATTGTACGACCTGAAAACACCTTGGTTAATGCCGTAAAAGATGCAACCCCTGCAGCACAAAAAGGATTTTTGGTTACCTTTGGCATTAAGCCTGACAAACCTGAGACAGGCTATGGCTATATCAAAAGTGGAGAACATATTGATAAGTCAGAAGATGCTCGAGGACACATTAAAAATGCCACCAGTTATGTTACAAAGTTTGTAGAAAAACCCCAAAAAGATGTGGCAAAGGGTATGCTAGCAGAAGGTGGATATTTTTGGAATAGCGGCATGTTTTTGTTTAGGGCCGATGCTTTATTGCGCGAAATGGAAAAGTATAGCCCTGACACTGTGGACATATGCCGCCACGCTTGGAATCAACGCAAACAAGACCTTGACTTTATACGACCAGATGCTGCTGTTCTTGCGGCTTGCCCTTCAGAATCCATTGATTATGCTGTAATGGAACACACAGATAAAGCAGCCGTGCTTCCTCTAGATATTTATTGGAGCGATTTAGGGTCTTGGGACGCATTATATCAAACCTCTAACACTGATGCTAAGGGTAATGTTTGTTATGGTGATATTATTGCGCATAAAACCAGAAACTCTTATATCCACGCTGATACGCGGCTAGTAGCCACCCTTGGTGTTGAAGATATGGTTATTGTGGAAACAGCTGACGCTGTTTTAGTCACAAAAAAACGCCATGCCCAAGATATTAAAGTGCTAGTTAAAGCTATGGAGGCACAAGAGCGCAAAGAAGCCACTTGGCATCAAAAAGTTTATCGCCCTTGGGGCTATTATGAAAGCCTTGT
>CAYJDF010000135.1:0-6369 GCA_964368845.1 uncultured Desulfovibrionaceae bacterium | reverse complement strand
AGAACTAATGGCAGTAGTATTAATGGTGCCAGTATTCTCTATAATATTTGTTCCATTTTCTGTAGCAGAAGCTATACCAATGGCAGCAGCATTATTATTATTACCTATTATATAATTACTTGCTATGGTGTTAATTGTATTAGTATTATTTATATACACATCACCACTATTAAAAGAAAAAGCAGCAATGCCTGCAGCTTGGACGATACTAACATTACCATTGCCAGAGGCCGTGGCAATGGTATTAATGATACCATGATTATTTACAAAGTGAGAAGTATTTAGCCCCCAAATTCTTAAAGAATCAGCAGTAAGGAAACTATCATTACCATTAATAGAAGCTATTGTGTTGGTATTTACGGTGCCAGTATTAGTTATGCTGGCATTACCATTTTGAACGTTTGCTTGCATACCAGTAGATTCAGCTATAATATTATCTCCACTTGTATTATTAATGGCATTGATATTCATTACACTGCTATTGCTTAGCGCATGGCTGCCAATGTTAGAGTTTACTTCCATACCAGCGGCTTTATTTACTCCAGTAACATTCATAATGCCACTATTACTAAAGGTGTGTGAACCAGTAGCAGGAGTTGCAGGATCAAAGGAAGTTGTTGTGGCGATCATGCCAATGGCGTTTAACCCACTGATATTCATAATACCACTATTCATAATAGTATGATTTCCGCTCATGCTAATACCTATACCAGGTTGCATATCTGCCGCCATACCTGTGGCAGTATTTAAGGGGGCATGGACAGTTAACGTACCACTATTTTGTAAAAGAAAATTTGCATTACTCGTTGCTGATGTCGGTACTTGAGCTAGCATACCAGTGGCAGGATTAAGGCTTGTACTGGTAATACTCATGCTGCCTAAGTTGCTAAGAACATGATTACCATTGCTTAATGCCCACATACCAAATGGCATTTCTGTACTGCTGTTAATATCGATAATGCCTGAGGCTTGGTTGGTGAAGTGATAGCTAGTATTTGCTGTATTGCCAGCCATGCCTAAAGTTAGAAGGGGGGCAAAAGGATGCACTGCACCGCCTAAAATAGTACCGTAGTTGCTTAAGATAGCATCACTAACACTTGAGGGAGCAAGACCTGGTATGGTCACACCGGCCGGATTTTCTGCTGCCAGTGCTGGACTGCATATAAGGTTAGACACTAGCAAGAAGGTGAACAAAATGCGTTTGTGTTTCATGGTAACTCCTAAAAGCGTTAAATTTTTAACAACAAAAAAAAAGGAATTGTCTTTTTGACTAGTATGTCTTTATGCTTTCAAAGTCAATAAATTAAATTACTTCACGGCCTAGAATACATACTGCCATATAATCAAAATAAAGTAGTACTATCCACAAACAAAAAAATAAATTAAAAAAAGTGAAAAAAAATGTTGACCTTTGACACCGACATCTGTATCTTCCCCCTTGCCCTTTCATAAAGAGGCAAGTTTGATGTGCTCATCCCGCATCAAAGAGCTGCTAAAATTCAAAAATATTGAATGGAAAAGTAGCAATTTTTTCAAGCTTTGCTAAGCAAAGCTTTACCCTAGGACGGTAGGGAGAACAGGTTGAGCCTGTTCTACTGTGTCCGGTTAAACCGGAATTGACATGTGCAGGCGTTACCAAATGCCGAACAATGTCCATCCGTTCCAGCCCAAGAGTGGAGCCACGCCATTTATTGGTGAACCCGGGCTGTAAGGTGAAAGGGGAGTTTTTCCCCATTTGGTGATCCCTGTGCAAACCAAGTCAATTCTATTTCATAGAAAAATGCTTGGCTGAACACAAATGGGTAATAGCAAAAATTAAATTTTGCTATGGAAGCTTTATGTTCAACTAGCTTCTAATGGGCTTAGCCCAATCAATAATCACCAATATACTGTAGCAGTTTTACCTTTAATAAAGGTAGATAACTCCGCCCCGATGGGTTTTGGGGTTGACCGCATAAAAGCGGACCTCCTTTGCAATATTTAGCATTGGCTAAAGCTTACAAAAGTAAGCATTTTCAACATGGAGTAGGCAAATGACAACAGTTAGCAGTGATCGCATTCGTATCAAGCTTAAAGCGTACGACTACCGCATTCTTGATAAGGCTGTGGCAGAAATTGTTGATACAGCACGTAATACGGGTGCAGGCGTGGCAGGACCAATTCCTCTGCCAACCAATATTCACAAATACACCGTAAACCGCTCAGTTCACGTAGATAAAAAATCTCGTGAGCAATTTGAAATGCGTATCCACAAGCGGCTTATGGACATACTCGAACCCACGCAACAAACCGTTGATGCGCTTGGTAAGCTTTCGCTTCCTGCTGGCGTGGACGTAGAAATCAAGCTTTAGTGAGGGCAATCATGGCTGAGAATATGGCAATCTTGGGTCGCAAATTAGGCATGACCCGCATCTTCGCCAGCGATGGTACTGCAGTGGCCGTTACGGTTATTAAAGCAGGCCCTTGCCCCATTACACAGGTGAAGACAATGGATACGGACGGTTACAATGCACTACAAATAGCTTTTGAAGAAGCTAAAGAAAAGCACGTAACCAAGCCCATGCAAGGGCATTTTGCCAAGGCAGGCAAGGGTAATTTCCGCAAATTATGCGAAATTCGCTTGCAAGATGCAGCAACTCAAAGCATTGGCGATGAGTTAACTGTAGATCTTTTTGCTGCTGGCGATTTAGTAAAAATTTCTGGCAAGAGCATCGGTAAAGGTTACCAAGGGCGCATGCGTCGTTGGAACTTTGCAGGCTCTAAAGACTCGCACGGTTGTGAAAAAGTACACCGTAACAACGGCTCCATTGGTAATAATACCTTCCCCGGTCGTGTGTTTAAGGGTCGTAAAATGGCCGGACATTGGGGTAATGAAAGCGTTACCCAACTTGGTTTAACCATTGTTGATGTCCGCCCCGAAGACAATGTTATCCTTGTGAAAGGCTCCGTACCAGGTCCAAAAAATGGTCTGGTTGTGGTCACAAAGCAATAGAGGAAAGCACAATGGCTACTGTTAAAATATATGATCAGAACAAGAAGGAAAGCGGTGAAATCACCCTTGAGCCATCTGTGTTCGAAGTAGAGATCAGACCGGAAATCCTAAACCTTGTGGTACGTGCCCAACTTGCTGCCAAGCGCGCAGGAACACATGCTACTAAGACTAGGACATTTGTTTCCGGCGGTGGTGCCAAGCCTTGGAGACAAAAAGGCTCCGGGCGCGCTCGTGCAGGTTCCAACCGCTCCCCCATTTGGCGTGGAGGTGGTATTACCTTTGGCCCACAACCAAGAGACTATAGTTTTAAGGTAAATAGCAAAGTGCGTGCTCTTGCACTGAAGATGGCATTATCTTCACGCCTTGCTAGCAACGGCTTAATGGTTGTTAAGTCCATTGATTTGCCAGAGATTAAAACCAAGCTTTTTGCAAAAGTTGCAACAGACCTTGGTTTACAAAAGGCTCTTATTGTGTCTGCTGATGAGAATCAAAATTTGAGTTTATCAGCCCGCAATATACCTGGCATAACACTTACTACACCTGATCGCCTAAGCGTGTATGAAATTTTACGTCACAAGCAATTGGTGCTTTTAGAAGCAGCCATTGCCCCTGTGCATGCACGTTTTGAAAAGTAGGGAGATATTATGGAATTTACACAAGTACTTCTAAAACCCCTGCTTACAGAAAAAACTACCTTTCTTAAGGAAGAGGCCGAACAAGTGACCTTTTTTGTTCACCCAAAGGCCAACAAGATTGAAATTAAGCAGGCTGTGGAACATGCCTTTAATGTTAAAGTTGTAGCGGTTAACGTAGTTTCCAAGGCTCCATCTGACCGTAAGCGTCAGGGCCGTGTTGTTGGTCGCAAACCCGGGTATAAAAAGGCATATGTTACCTTAAATCCCGGCGATAGAATCGAATTTTTCGAGGGAGTGTAAATTATGGCTGTCCGTAAGCTAAAACCAACTTCCGCTGGGCGTCGCTTCCAGACAGTTTCCGATTTTAAGGAAATTACCAGAAGCACCCCTGAAAAGTCGCTAACCGAAGGTCTTAATAAAAAGGCTGGTCGTAACCATCACGGTCGCATTACCATGCGCAGACGTGGTGGCGGTGTTAAGCGTCTTTATCGTATCATTGATTTTAAGCGCAATAAAATTGGTATTGATGCCAAGGTTGCTCACATTGAATATGACCCAAACCGCTCTGCTCGTATTGCTCTATTGCACTACGCTGACGGTGAAAAGCGTTATATTCTAGCTCCCGTTGGCATTAAGCAAGGCGATATTATTCAAGCTGGCGAAGGTGCCGATATTAAGCCTGGTAATGCTTTGCAAATGGTTAAAATTCCTGTGGGTACTGTTATTCATAACATTGAAATGTACCCCGGTAAGGGCGGCCAAATGTGTCGCGCTGCAGGAACCTATGCCCAATTGGTAGCAAAGGAAGGAAAGTATGCACTACTACGCTTACCTTCCGGCGAAGTGCGCAAAATATTAAGCTCATGTATGGCTACTATTGGCCAGGTTGGTAATATCCACCATGAGCAAATTTCCTTAGGTAAGGCTGGCCGTAATCGTTGGCTTGGTCATCGTCCTAAGGTACGCGGTGTTGCTATGAACCCAATCGATCACCCATTAGGTGGTGGTGAGGGTAGAAGCTCTGGCGGTCGTCATCCTGTATCACCTTGGGGAACACCCGCCAAGGGCTACAAGACTCGCGACAAGAAGAAAGCTTCATCTAAGCTTATCGTTAAACGCCGTGGTCAGAAGTAGGAGTAGTTAATGCCTAGATCATTAAAAAAAGGGCCCTTCGTTGATGGGCATCTCATGAAGAAGGTTGAATCCGCGGTAGAAAATAATGACCGCCGCGTGGTGAAGACATGGTCGCGCCGCTCCACCATCTTACCAGAAATGGTAGGTCTGACCTTTGCGGTGCATAATGGCAAGAAGTTTGTTCCGGTATTTGTGACCGAAAATATGGTTGGACACAAGCTTGGTGAGTTTTCACCAACTCGTACCTATCATGGTCATGCTGCCGATAAAAAGTCCAAAGCCAGAAAGTAGGGTGAAATAATGGAATCAAAAGCAATTGCAAAATTCCAACGCGTATCCCCACGCAAAACCCGCCTCGTTGCTAGAAACGTAGTGGGACTTGATGTGGAAAAAGCGTTGAATATCCTACGCTTTACTCCCAATAAGCCTGCGGGGATTATTCTTGGTGTAGTAAAGTCGGCCCTTGCCAACGCTGCTCAATTGGGCGGTGTTGATGTGGACTCAATGGTTGTGAAAGAAATTGTGGTCAATGAAGGCCCCACATGGAAGCGTTTTATGCCCCGCGCACAAGGCAGGGCCACTAAGATTAGAAAACGCACCAGCCACATTACAGTCATACTTGCAGAGGGTTAGGCAATGGGTCAAAAAGTACATCCATATGGTTTTCGTCTTGGGTACAACAAAGATTGGCAATCTCGCTGGTTTAGCAAAAAAGAATATGCCTCCTTTGTATTTGAAGACAGCAAAATTCGTAAATACGTGAAAAAGCTGCTCTATCATGCTGGAGTTTCCAAGATAGAAATTGAACGCGCTGGCGGCAAAGTTCGCCTTATTCTTTCCACCGCAAGACCAGGTATTGTTATCGGTCGAAAAGGTGTGGAAATTGAAAAATTGCGCACAGATTTGCGCCATAAATTTGGTCGCGAATTCTCACTAGAAGTTAATGAAATACGCCGTCCAGAAGTGGATGCTCAATTGGTAGCTGAAAATATTGCCATGCAACTTGAGCGTCGTGTAGCCTTTCGTCGTGCCATGAAGCGCACGGTAACTATGGCTCGCAAATTTGGCGGTGAAGGTATTAAGGTAACATGTGCTGGTCGTTTGGCTGGTGCAGAAATTGCTCGTACCGAATGGTATCGTGACGGTCGAGTGCCCTTGCATACACTTCGTGCTGATATTGACTTTGGCTTTGCCGAAGCAAGCACCACCTATGGTATCATTGGTGTAAAAGTGTGGATATATAAGGGTGAAATCCTTGACAAAGAGGTGGAACAGTAATGCTCTCCCCTAGAAAAGTAAAGTTTCGCAAATGGCAAAAGGGCCGCCTTCGTGGTAAAGCGTTGCGCGGTGCAAGCATATCTTTTGGTGATATTGGCCTAAAAGCTTTAGAGCATGGTCAACTTACCAGCCAACAAATAGAAGCTGCGCGTATTGCCATGATGCGTCATATTAAGCGTGGTGGGAAAGTGTGGATTCGCATATTCCCAGATCGCCCCATTACCGCAAAACCTTTGGAAACACGCCAAGGTAAGGGTAAGGGTGCGCCTGTGGGTTGGTGTGCTCCGGTAAAACCCGGTCGTGTGCTTTATGAAATTAAAGGTGTTTCCA
>CAYJDF010000134.1:0-6504 GCA_964368845.1 uncultured Desulfovibrionaceae bacterium | reverse complement strand
TTTAAATTAGCTGAAACATGTCAATATGCTGTGTCAGTGAGTAATTTTAGTCAGGTCATGGGGGAAAGACCCCATTCCCATCCTAAAATTACTCACTTCCTTGCATCTCAATATGTTTGAGCTAATTTAAGTCAAGATTATTAGACAAGCGGCCTAATACAAAGGGCCGCGCCGCATAAAAAACATCATTTTTTCCTGCAACAAAAAAATTCTTGAATATATCTGATTATAGAATATATTTATCTTATACATATTTTTAATCAAATGCATATTAAGGAGTACAATATGAATAGTAAAGGTGGAGTAAAATCAATCTCTTTTTCTATATATAACGCTAGTATTATGTGGTTTTTGTTCATGATTGTTACGACATTAATTTTCTTTTTATGCATGCCTAATCATGCCATGGCTACACAAGGTTCACTTACGTCCATACAGGCTAGTAGCTCTAATTTTTTTGTAGATAATAATACTATTATCACTCCAGGGCATATTTATGAAAACCCTAGTGTTTCCGGAGGCGCTAATGGCAATGTGGGCATATATGGCTTTGAAAATGCGACAAGTTTTCAATTTTTTAATAGTGGAATAATCAATTTACCGGCTGGCCCTAATTCATCTTATGGTATGTTGGCCTATACCGACAATGGTAATCATTTGTTAAACAATAGTGGCAGTATTTCTAGCAATTCTTATGGTAATTATGATGCTAGGGCTTATGGTATGCAAGCTCGCGCAAGCCATGATGGTAGTCAGAGCATGTTAAATAGTGGCAGTGTTAGCGTTGCTACCACAGGGGACAATAGTCCAGCTTATGCCATGGAGGCTTATGCAGGGCATAATGGTAATCATGTTATGTATAATAGCGGATATTTAGAGGCCATTGCCACGGGTTTTAGTAGTCATAATTATGGTATGAATGCCTATGTTGCCAATGACGGAAACCATACTTTGACCAATAGTGGGCTTATAGTTGCAAAAGTGTATGGTGCTGACAGTAATGCTAATGGCATGGACGCAGCATCAAATAATACAGGTAATCATACTGTAATCAATACTGGAACCATTATGGCTTTGGCTCAGTCAACTTCCATAAATTCTCATGCAACCTATGCCAATGGTATTAATGTATTTGTTAAACAGCAAGGAAACCACTTTGTAAATAATAGTGGCACAATCTTTGTTACCGCCATAGGTAATAAAAGTCGCGCCTATGGTGCAGATGTTAATTCTGATAATATAGGAAGCCACACTGTGATTAATAGTGGCAACATTATTTCTACAAGTAGTGGTGATGGTAGTAGGGCTTATGGAATGCGCTCTGCCGCTGGCGATAGTGGCAATCAAACCATGGTGAATAGTGGTTTTATTTCTGCTGTGAATAATTTTATACTTGGAGCTTCAGATAGTCCTGCACATGGTTTGGTGGCTGATAATATAAATTCTAATAGTAGTGGTAGTCATACCCTTGTAAACAGTGGCTATATTAATGTTGTTGCTCATAATACCACTTCGCATGCTCATGCCATGCGTGCATACTCTACCTATGGTCAGCATATGTTAGCTAATAGTGGTACTCTTGTGGCCAAGGCTTATGGTAATGCCAGCGAAGCCTTTGGACTTTATGTGCAGGGCATACCAGCAGCCGGAACTATGCATATGGTGCATAATACAGGTGTTATCTCTACATACTCAGCGCAAGGTCAGGCCTTTGAAGTCTATGGTAGCAATGATTACGGTATTGGCACTTTTGCTACTACCTTGCGTGATTGGACCTATAGGGATGCTGTTTTTGGGGCTAGTGGTGGGGGTGATGTGAATTTTGTAAATACTAAGTTAATTTTACGTCCACAACTTACTCAACATGGCGCAATACTCAATAAAACTTATGCTGTGCGTAATATGATGGTGGTTGATGATATTCAAGGGGCTGTTAATCAAATTAGTGGCAACGTTGCAACTGCCGTTACCGAAGCTCCCTTCCTAAAAGCAGTGCTTAGTGGGCATGACCCAAAAACTGCTCAAGTGCGCATTGAAGATAATGTAAATGCGCACACTACCCCCGGTAATGTAACTAAAATGCAGTCGCTTAACATTACCCAAGGGCAAATGCAAAATATAGCGCAGGCTCTTCGCTCCATAAACTATGCTGATGTTACTTTAGAAGTAGCTAGCCCCCAAAATCAATGGCAGCTTTTTTTGACCCCATATCTTAACTTTGATAACAATAGCTCTTATGAATTTCATGGTAATACTGTTGGTGTAAGTGCAGGTGCAAGCTATAGAGCCAGTGATAGCTTTTCCTTTGGTGCACATATTGATTTTAATTCCTCAGATTATTATGCCAATATTATGGATTTAGAAAGTCAAAGCCTATCTTTTGCCCTTGGCTTGCACGCTACATATTATATTTTGCCAAACTGGTATATAAGTGGACAATTAAGCGGTACTTTTAATCAAACTGACAATATATATAATTTAAGTGATGACATGCCCCTTGATGCTCATAACACAGTGCAAGGTAATGCCGTTTATGCTGCTTTAACTAGTGCTTACGTTTTAAACTTTGCTAAAGGACATAGCCTCACTCCAGAAATAGGGCTAAGCTACCTTGGTATGCAGACCAATGCTTATGATATTAAGTGGGATAATGCTAATACTGGCCTAAATGACCTCTATGATATGCATTATGCTGATAATTTTTATAATGCTTGGTATGGTACATTAAATCTTACTTGGCGTAGTGAGTGGGCGTTGCAAGAAAATGCTAGTATTGCCCTAACCGCAGGGCTTGGCCTACGTCAGAATTTAAGTGGTCATGGCATTGAAACAAACTTTCGTACCTTGGGGCATGATTATTCAACCTCGTCCTTTGAAGATAGCAGTACATGGCTTGCCAATATGGGTTTTAGCTATAAAAAAGATAATTTGAGCATTAGCCTTAACTATGCTGGTGATTTTGGTGTAAAGCAAACTTCGCATGGCGGTAGTGTGATGTTGCGAGTAGAGTTTTAAGGTTTGATTAGGGTTTATTCTCAACACTAACCCTAGACCAAATCATACCTTCTAAGCCACAACCCCAGAAAATAACCCTTTCTAATGTATGGGCTAGTGTTCCGTCGCGTTGTTTTATATTGGTTGTATTAAAATCATCATAGCTTAAATTTAATTTAAGCCAAGGGTGTAATATCTTGCTGCGGCACCAAAACATGCCCCCAACCGGAAAGTCAATGGCTGCATCGGGAGGTAGGTTAATGTCTTGTCTTTGTAAAATATTATGGATATTTTTTTTATTACCTCTTTGTAATGGTAGAGAAAATGGTGGATAAGAAGTGGGCGCAATAACCCCAAGCTTGGGATTATGTTCAAAGCTTTTAATAATATTTGATACATGCTCGGAACTTCGCATAAGAGAACCATACAAAACTTCACGCCAAGCATGTGCCAAGGCCGCATCCATATGAGTGGATTTTTTTACATGTAATTTTAAGATAAGTTCATATTTTAATAAAACATCCTTAAGTCCTATAAAAAAAGGAGCCATATCCCAGCCTTGATTGGGGCAGATGCGAACGTCAATATATTCAAAAGCGGTATTTTGTAGTTTTTTTACAATGTATTTTTTCTTTTCCTCTGTGTCTGTTGTGACATAAAGATGCACATGAGCTGGGAAAAAAAGCAAATAGGGTATAATACTGTCCAATGTGTCTGGGTAAAAGCAATGCAGAGCTATGGCAATAGTTGTTTGATTTTTCGTTGATATATTAGTATATTGTGATAAATTAACTTTTTCATATAAGGCTAAAACACTTTCAGGAAAGTTTTCATACTCTCGTACTGTATGTCCCACATAATCTTGGTTGGCATAACTAAATTTTTTATTGGGTAGACTGCCTAGGCGCAAAATGTGATTATGCGCCACTTCAAAACAATCTTGATTGGACTTAATTTTATTTAAATTAAAAAAGTATAAGAAATCTTTTTCCTTATAAATATGATTTTTAAAAATAATTTTTATGCCATAGTCAAAATAGTTGCTGTAATACACAAATAAGGTATCAACTATATTGACTAATTTGTGTGGACTCTGAGCATATGCACCACCTTGAAAACCTTGCATACTAAAATATATGCTTAAGTTTAATTCAATGTTTCTAGATAGTTGTTTGTCATAGAAAAGGGGAATAGCATCCACAAAATTGATAAATGACGTATCTTGTAGTATATTGTTTTTTAGAACTAAATAAGATGTTTTTAGGTGTGGCATAGTATGTTCGCTATACATAAGACCCCAAAAATCACACTCTATACCTTCCATACGTTCATGCACAGGCCTAAAAGAACCAAAAGGTCCATAGTAACTATCATTAGTAAGCAGTAATTCTTTACTTTTATATATAGAAGGAAAGCAATGTAAGGCGGCCTTCCATGATGTAAAATCGCACCCAGTACAGGTACGGTATATAATGGCATCAGCCCATTCTTGCCAACAATCTAATACTTCATTATTTTTTATAGCTTGAGCAGAAATAAGTATAATGTTAAATCCTAAACTTTTAAGATGCTTGCAAAGATATTCAACATATGGGTCAATAACTTGTTCAGGATCATTGTGCGCAATAAGTGCAGTTTTTTCGTTTTCAAAAGACTTTTCTTGACCATGTAAACACGTATAATATCCTGCTATATTGTGCTTTTTATGCAGTGGAATGCTAATTAGTTTTTGAACCTTGGCAATGGCTTTGGGATTTTTTTTAGATAGACCCTTAATGAAGTGAACTTGCCCTGCATAAAGATGAGGATTTGGGAAAATTTTTTTTATAACTATTGGTAAAATAAATAAATAAGTAAAATGAACTGTATTAATAAAGCCATCTTCTTGAATGCGTAAAAAAAAGTTTTTAGTCCAAACTATAAGTTTTTTAAACAAATTAGTGCTCCTAGTTGATGTAAGCTTTATCAAATATTTTTGCATGTTATAGAATATAGTTTAAAGTAATAATGCACAAAAAACGCTTTATGATTAATTTATTAATCAGCAGGGGTATGTGCATATTAAAAAAATTCATAACAAAATGCTTAAAACTTGTAAAATCCTTTATTTTTTTCGTTAATTATCAGTATAATATAAAAAATCACTCCATACTAGACAATAAGTGGAAGATGGCATAGATTTACCAGATATAATTAAATTAAAATATTTATCAAAATAAAAGGTTTGTTATGGATTATACACGTGATTTTAAAAACCCCGAAACTTGTAAACCACTTTTAGAAAAATTAAAGCAAATTCTTGGTGAGAAAGAATTACGTTTTATGGAAGTATGTGGAACACATACGGTTTCTATTTTTCATAGTGGATTGCGTGACCTTTTACCACAAAATATAACTCATCTATCTGGGCCTGGCTGTCCAGTATGTGTAACACACGATGCAGAAGTGGCAGCATTTTTAGACTTAGCTGGGCGTGATGATTTAATTGTGGCAACTTTTGGCGATCTTTTGCGTATACCTGGGCCTGATGGGCGAAGCTTAAAGCATGCCAAGGCTGAAGGTGCCAGAGTTGAGGTTGTATATTCTCCTTTAGATGCTTTGGCATTGGCACAAAAAAATCCTAATGATACTGTGGTATTCTTGGGAGTTGGTTTTGAAACCACTGCTCCAACCGTAGCCGGAACAATGCTCATGGCTAGGCAGCAGGGTGTTAAAAACCTGCTTATTTTTTCTTGTCATAAGTTAGTACCTCCTGCTTTGCGTGTGCTTTTGGACGATGTGGATTGTGCGGTTGATGCCTTCCTTTTACCTGGGCATGTGTCCACAATTCTTGGCCTTGAGCCATACAAATTCTTAGAAGATTATAAAACCCCAGGTATTGTAGCCGGTTTCGATGCGGCAGACATTTTGCTAGCTCTGTGTATGATGGCAGAGCAGCTTAAGGGTGGTAAGAGTAGCATTCAAAATGCCTATATACGCGCTGTGGATAATGATGGTAACCCAAGAGCCAGAGCTGTGCTTGAGCAAGTTTTTATGACTGGTGATGCATTATGGCGCGGGATTGGCACTATACCTCAAAGTGGGCTATTAATTAATCAAGATTTTGCAGACATGGATGCCATGCTTAAACTTAATCTTAGCTTACAAGATGTTAAGGGTATAAGCGGATGTAGATGTGGAGATGTGTTAAAGGGTAAGCTTAGCCCGCCACAATGTCCTCTTTTTGCTAAGGCTTGTACACCTGCAAAACCTGTTGGACCATGTATGGTTTCTACCGAAGGTTCATGTGCTGCATATTACAAATATCGCTTGGGAGCTTAAAATGGAAAAAACCATTTTACTTGATTATGGTAGTGGGGGTAGGGCGTCACAAAGACTTATTAATGAGTGCTTTTTCAAATACTTTTCCAATGAAATTTTGGAAAAAATGGACGATGCGGCACTATTACATGTTAATGGTCCCATTGCCATGAGTACTGACTCCTATACGGTGACTCCATTATTTTTTCC
>CAYJDF010000133.1:0-6525 GCA_964368845.1 uncultured Desulfovibrionaceae bacterium | reverse complement strand
CCTTACATTTTGCAAAAAAATGGAGTGAGCGTGAACGGAAAGAGGGTCACGACCTTAAAACGTCCGTGGACACAAGCACGACAAAGTGCAGGGCTTGATGGCCTCCATTCCCATGATTTACGTCACACATTCTGCTCAAGTATAATAATGGCAGGGGGTGACATTTGAAGTATTTACTTCAACACTCAAAACAAACATATGAAATTTCAATTTTATCATTATATTGTGATTTAAGATTTGGAGAGATAGCATCTATCACGTGGGAAGACTGCAATTTTTAGCAATTTGCTATACTTCTAAAAGATCCAAAAGCTTTTTCTAATAGATACGCACTCATGACTGAGAGGGTCAATCTCTTGCTTACAAACAAGTATAATCCTTCTGTTAATCCGTGTGGTTTGATTTTTTTAGATAGTAATGATAATAAGTTAGTGAGTTTATCAAAGACCTTTCGTCGTATCGTTGACGGATTATTCAATCAGAATATTACCGACTCACGCTAAAATGCTGTTCCACACACTGCGCCATAATTTTGCATCATGCTCGTTGCTGGCGGAGCCAGTTTATATGTGGTTAAAGATCTCATGGGCATGCTGATATGTTCATGACTTAGCGATATAGCCACCTAAGCCCCGAAGGGCTTAGGAATGCTATTAAGATTTTGGAGGAATAAATATGGGACAACCACTGTCTGGAGAGAAGAGTCAACAAGATGAAAATGCCCTAAGGCAATTGCATAAAATTCAAAATTTAACTTTTTTGATAAGAGAGACCCGAATACGGAAATTTTTTAAAGACAATGTTTCCGTGACAAAGTTTAATTATCACCAAGTATTTTTTATCAGAAATTCTTGATTTTATTTGTAAGTCTATGCAAAACTCATTTCACTAATACGTGCAAAGTAATTATATATTTTATCCCCACTATTGCCTAACACGCGTACACAAATCCCAGCACTTGCTCTACTGACACCAACTTCAAACGTGGTTAAGGTTTCATGGGCTATTTTTCTTGCAAACTTTATAAAATTATCTTCAGCATCCTTGGTTGTGAAGTGTGCGTAAAGCAAACCATTATGACTAAATTCATGCCAGAGCCCAAGACTTGCATAATTGATTTGGGCAGGTTCTAAAAGAGTATTATCGGCAAAAACTATTTTTCCATCTACATACACCTTCACAATGGAGTGAAATTTACGCATTAAAAATTTTTCACCCATGAACACGCGTCCACAATTAAAAATATCGCTATAAAAAAAAGTTGATCTTGCATCCAGCTGAATATTGGTTTTACAACAATAATCACTATTTTTAAATGGTATGGTTGGATGAGGCATATAGCGTATCCAAGTATTTGCCTGAGCCTTTATATTAAGGCTTTTTTCAACTTTGCCACCATTTGTATCAAAAATTTTTTCATAACTTTGAGTTGCTACTCTTGCTATTGATTTTTCACCAAAGTCAAAATCCATAATAATTTCATCATCTTTAAGTAATCCAGCCGATGATGAAAGCACTATGATTTGGGCTTCATCACCCTCAAAGATTGGTGCAATGAGTTTATATGGTGGGGTGAAGTATACATCATCATAGACAGTTTTATGATGATTATATTTAGTGCTAACTCGCAAATATGATTGCATTACAACCCTTCAAATAATACGTCTTTTTTTATCCACTCAATAACTTCATCAAGCCCTTCAAGGCTCATAAGGTTAGTAAATAAAAACTTGCGCTCGCCACGCATTCTTTTTGAATCACTTGCCATAATGTCAAGATTAGCTCCAACCATAGGAGCAAGATCCGTTTTATTGATAATTAAAAGGTCTGAGCGCGTAACTCCGGGTCCACCTTTACGTGGGATTTTCTCTCCTTGGGCTACGTCAATAACATAGATACTTGCATCAGCAAGGTCTGGGCTAAATGTGGCCGATAAATTATCACCACCGCTCTCAATGAACATAATTTGCACATCAGGAAAACGTGTAGCCATTTCCTCCACAGCTTCAAGATTCATTGAGCAATCTTCACGTATGGCGGTATGAGGGCAACCGCCTGTTTCTACACCTAATATTCGTTCTTTATCCAAAGTGGAATTTTTTACTAAAAACTCTTCATCTTCACGGGTATAGATATCGTTGGTGATAACACATAGTGAATATTCATCCTTCATTTTGCGAGTTAATCTTTCAATAAGAGCTGTCTTACCTGACCCGACAGGGCCACCAACACCAATTTTTACATAAGCCATAACATTTTCCTTTGCGTTAAGAATCTCTTAGCTTGCTATAAAACTACTAACTCATATATAGTCGCGAATATAATGTTTCATGCTGCATAGCATAAATGTCAAAGGCTGCACCGCAAATACCAAGTTCGTCCTGAGACAAATTTTTTGCTATATCAATTAAACTTACAATACGTTTCAAAGCCTTATTTAATATAACTTGTCCATCCAACTGACTAAGAGGTACACTTTTAACAGCATTAGTAATAATTCCAGATGTAATACTATAAGCATAGATGCTTGCCGCATCTTTATATTCAAGTCCCTTATCTCTAACAAAAAAAGCTAAAGCCAAAGCATGATGCCCACAACATTTCTTTTGCAGTATCAAATTTTTATAGAGGGTAAGGCTTGAAAGTTGTTCAATTTTTATCCATATTTTTAAAAACCGTTGGCAAAGTTTTATACTTCCTTGACGCACCTCTTCTGGGGCTTTGTAAGCAGAATAGAGCTGGTCTAAATAAATCATATGCTCACTATCACTAATATCATGGTAAGCTTTGGCAAAAAAACCAAGTTCACTATACGGCAAAAGAGATAAGACATTGTCAATATATACTTCAAGCTCTTTTGCATTAGAAAGCTTATTTGCTTGAACAAATGTTTCAAGCCCATTGGAGAGAGTAAAAGCACCTATAGGAAAAGCACTATCACTTACTTGTAACATATCTAGTAAGTATATATTCATAATATTAAAACTAAACCCTTAATTGACTTTTTGCTTTGGTATATTAGCTTTAAAAGTATAGCTGTTGTGTTTAGTCATATTGATATGCCCCTTGCACTCTATAAAATCACTAAATTTTTCTTGAACTTGAAAAACCTTAAAACCAAGCTTTTCTAGATACAAAAATGTAGGAGTATCGTAGGGTACTCTAACGCAGTCTTGCTCTATCTTAAGCAATAAATGTCTATTGCCAAGCTCAAAGCACAGTCTACCCATTTCTTCTATACTACTTACATAAATCTTAGTTAAA
The DNA here is from genome assembly GCA_964368845.1 of uncultured Desulfovibrionaceae bacterium. Taxonomy (GTDB): domain Bacteria; phylum Desulfobacterota; class Desulfovibrionia; order Desulfovibrionales; family Desulfovibrionaceae; genus CAYJAD01. Next base: position 3,261 of record CAYJDF010000133.1, on the reverse strand, counting down.
GCAGATGGCACTATATCACATACATATATTCTATTAGCTATGACAGCTATGATATCACCATCTTTTAATGTATCATCAGTCATTATGCCAAACTCTTTGCCATCACTAGCTATTTTTTTAAGACGTTTTTTATTAAGCTCAAACCATTCAAAAGTTATATTGATAATTGTTCCATTAATGTTCTTATCATGTATATTGCCTAAAATGTTTTTAATAAGCATAATAAATCTCCCATAGCTTGTTAAAATAAAAAGAATAAGCGTGCCATGGGGAGTTCACTAAAAGGTTCACACCCTATAGCTTCACCATTAACTTTAACAGTATATGTTTCAGGATCTACATCAATTTCTGCCATGGTATCGTTATATTTCATATGCGCTTTACTAAGTTTGCGGCAATTTTGTACGGGTAAACTTTTTCTATTTATCCCAATTTTTTGAAGTAATTTTTCAGCATGAGCATGTTTTGATATAAAGGTAAAGCTAGTATTATCTACAGCATTACCTTTTGCCCCAAACATGTGTGCGTATATAACAGGTTGCGGTGTAGGAATTGAGGCATTGGCATCGCCCATGCGAGCCGCAGCAATAAACCCAGACTTTATAATAAGCTCAGGTTTTGTGCCAAAAAATGCAGGCTTCCACAGAACCAAGTCTGCAATTTTACCCTCTTCAACAGAGCCAACATAATCTGAAATACCATGAGTTATAGCTGGGTTAATAGTATATTTTGCAATATACCGCTTGGCTCTATAATTATCATTTCTTGGACTATCTTCTGGCAAAGTTCCGCGCTGTAATTTCATTTTGTGGGCTGTTTGCCAAGTCCTTATAATCACCTCACCCACGCGCCCCATAGCCTGTGAATCCGAACTCATCATAGAAAATATACCCATATCATGTAATATATCTTCAGCAGCAATGGTTTCTGGACGAATACGTGAGTCAGCAAAGGCTACATCTTCTGGATTTTTTTTATCTAGATGATGACAAACCATCAACATATCTAAATGTTCATCAATAGTATTGACGGTATATGGCATAGTGGGATTGGTGGATGAAGGTAAAATATTTTTTAATGCTGCAGCCTTAATAATGTCAGGGGCATGACCCCCACCAGCACCTTCGGTATGATAGGTATGAATAACTCGTCCAGCAATGGCATTGATGGTATCTTCTACAAAACCAGCTTCATTTAATGTGTCTGTATGTATGGAAACTTGCACATCATAGTCATCTGCAACTTGTAAACATGTGTCTATGGCCTTAGGTGTAGTTCCCCAATCTTCATGCAATTTTAGGCCAATGGCCCCAGCTTCTATTTGCTCAATTAATGTATGCACACTTGATGAATTTCCCTTACCTAAAAAACCTAAATTCATGGGAACGCCAACTGATGCTTCAAGCATTTTCTGAATATTAAAAGTACCTGGTGTACAAGTGGTTGCATTAGTCCCATCGGCAGGCCCAGTACCCCCGCCTATCATAGTTGTTATACCGCTATAAAGTGCTGTATCAATTTGAGTTGGAGAAATAAAATGAATGTGCGTATCAACGCCACCAGCAGTAAGGATTAACCCTTCACCTGCAATAGCCTCAGTTGAAGCTCCAATAATCATATGCGTGTCTACATTATCCATCATGTGTGGATTACCAGCCTTGCCTATGCCATGAATTTTTCCCTGCTTTATACCAATATCAGCTTTGAAAATTCCGGTATAATCAAGCACAAGAACATTTGTAATTACAAGGTCTAAACACTCATGGTCCGCATGAGTACAAGACTGCCCCATGCCATCGCGTAGGGATTTTCCCCCACCAAACTTAGCCTCTTCGCCATAGGTGGTATAATCCTTTTCTACCTCAATTAGTATAGAGGTATCAGCAAGGCGCACCCTATCCCCAACAGTGGGGCCATACATGGTGGCATACATTTTCTTGCTTAAGCTTGCCATTTAAACCTCCATACCTTTGAAGCCAAGTTCTTGCGCCTTTTTAAATGCCACTTCACGCACAGCACCATCATCAAATGAACCATTTACAAGTCCATTTAGACCATAACCTTCTCGATTACCACCAATACGAGTTAAAACTACTTCCTTTTCTTCCCCAGGCTCAAAACGCGTGGCCGTGCCTGAAGCAATATCAAGACGCATACCAAAACTTGCCTTTCTATCAAAGCTAAGCATCTTATTGACTTCAAAAAAATGATAGTGTGAACCCACTTGAACTGGTCTATCTGCTGTGTTTTTTACATTTATGACACATTTTTCATGCCCAGCATTAAGCTCAATAAATCCATGGTCGGTTATTACTTCCCCAGGTATAAGCTCATTTGTTGTTTCAATGGGATTATGTACAGTTACAAGCTTAGTACCATCTGGAAAAGTGGCTTCAATTTGTATTTCATCTATAATTTCTGCTACACCTTTGAGTACATCTTCAGGTTTTAATAATGTACGTCCATATTGCATGAGCTTGGCAACACTCATACCTTCGCGCGCTCTTTCCAACAACTCTGTAGAAATGTATGCTACGGTTTCGGTATAGTTAAGCTTAATTCCACGTTGCAAGCGATCTTTTGCTAGTATACCTGCAAAATGTAGTAGTAATTTTTCTTGTTCGCGTGGGGTTAAGTGCATAAAATATCTCCTTTAATGCGTCATAAGGTCTTGTAGTTTGGCATGGTCACAAGAAATAATGTCATCAGTAAAAACTATATTTCCTTTTTCCATCACATTGGCAATGTGTGCAGTTTCAAGAATAAAGTCTAAATATTGCTCCACAAGCAAGACTGTAATACCCTTCCATTCATTGATTTTTTTAATCGCAAGACCAATATCTTTAATAACTGAAGGCTGTATGCCTTCGGTAGGTTCATCAAGTATGAGTATTTTAGGATTTGCCACAAGAGCACGCGCTATGGCTAATTGTTGCTGCTGTCCACCAGAAAGATCTCCACCTTTACGTGCAATAAACTTAGGTAAGGCTGGAAATAAATCAAATAGATATTCAGGTATTTCACCCTTACCACCAAGAGGTTGCAAGCCAAGTTCAAGATTTTCTTGCACTGTCATTTGTGAAAAGATATCCCTACCTTGAGGCACATAGCCTATGCCAAGTTTAGCGCGCTCATGGGTAGGCATTTTTATTATATTCTTACCATTAAAAATAATTTCGCCCATAGGTGTTTTGACAATGCCCATAATGCTTTTTAGCGTTGTACTTTTACCAACACCATTCCTACCCATGAGACTTACAA
>CAYJDF010000132.1:0-6655 GCA_964368845.1 uncultured Desulfovibrionaceae bacterium | reverse complement strand
TTGCAGATAACAAATCAAGTTCAGCTTCCGCTTTACTTCCAGCCATTTCGGTTGGCACTGGTGCAACTTCGGCGTCAGAATCTTCGAGCTGTATTGAAACTAAAGTCCCTGCTTGTACACGATAGCTATCAAGGTCTATTGACTCTAGTATCCCTGCTGATAAATCTTCACCTTGAGGTGTCGGCAGTTTTGGCACTAAGAAATTTAAGAATATCGATAATTTTTCCCACTCTGGACTACCATAAGGTAGAATTGCACCCAAAAATCCATAAGTACGAACAAAAGCTTTTGCTGCACTTTTAAATTCAATTTGTGCATCTTCTTCTAAATCTTTATAAAGAGAAGTGCAGCTATCTAAAATATAATCTAACTTATCACGTTCTGCTCCGTCTAAATACAACTCTACAAATGAATGAACGTCACTATCAGTATAAACTTGATGTTGCTCCATTGTAGTAATTAAGTCATAAAGTTTATTTGGGTCCGTTTCACCTGAAAGAATAGTAGTCCTATAATATCTTTCGAAAGACTTTTGAACATCTTCGGTTTCATTTGCAAAATCAAGTACAAATGTATCAAACTTTTGTGGGTGAGCACGATTAAGCCTTGATAAAGTTTGAACTGCTTTAATATCAGATAGCATTTTATCTACATACATTGTATGTAAAAGTGGCTCATCATATCCAGTTTGGAATTTATCAGCAACTACCAAAAAGCGATAAGGCTCTTTTTTAAATTCTTTCTCTATTTGGTTGCTTGGAAATCCATTAATAGAACTTTCGGTAACTTTATTTTTCTTATAATCTTTTTCACCTGAAAACGCAATAATAGATTTATATTGACTTTTACGATTTTCAAGTGATTTTTTTATTGCGTAGTAGTATTCAATCGCTCTATCTATGCTACTTGTTACAACCATTGCACGAGCTTTTCCGCCTAATTTTCCTTGTGCAACTACTTGCTCATGGAAATGCTCAACAATAATATCTGCTTTTTTAGAAATAGCAGTAGGATTACTTTCTACAAATGCACGCAACTTTTTCTTAGCCTTCTTTTTATCAAATAGGGGGTCAGTTTCTACTACTTTTGCAAGTTTATAATAGCTTGAATAAGTAGTATAGTGCTTTAAAACATCTTGAATAAATCCTTCCTGTATCGCTTGTTTCATTGTGTATACGTGGAAAGGCTTATGTTTAATTTCTCCACCATCTTCGTAAGGTATGCCAAACATTTCGAGAGTTTTATTTTTAGGAGTAGCAGTAAAAGCGAAATAGCTTGCATTTGTAAGCATCTTTCTACCTTCAACAAGTTTATTGATTTTGTCCTCTGTATCTTCATCATCGTCGACTGTGTAATCTCCTGATAAAGCCATATTCATTTTTGCAGACATCGAACCACTTTGGCTTGAGTGTGCTTCGTCGATAATTACAGCAAAAGTTTTACCTTTATGGTTTGTTCCTATATCTTCTAAAATGAACGGGAATTTATGCACAGTGGTAATTATAATCTTTTTGCCACCCTCAATAGCTGTCTTTAAATCGCCTGAACGTTCTGCCCATGCAACAGTGTTTGACACTTGCATAAATTGCTTTATGGTATCCCTGATTTGCTTATCAAGGTTTACTCTATCTGTAACCACAACAACAGTATCTACGATTGTATTTCCGTCTTTTTCAAGCCCTACAAGTTGATGTGCAAGCCATGCAATAGAGTTTGATTTACCACTACCAGCACTATGTTGAATAAGATATTTTTGCCCAACTCCATTATCATAAACATCTGCAATCAGTGACTTAACGGCTGCTAATTGATGGAAACGAGGGAATATTTGTGTATAGCTTTTCTTTTTGGTATCAGGGTCTTCTTTTTCCACCACTTGGGCGTAGTTTTCTATAATATTTGCAAGTTCTGTTTTTGTAAAAATCTGTTTCCATAGATAATCAGTCATTATACCATCAGGGTTTGGAGGGTTTCCAGCACCGTCATTATATCCTTTATCAAAAGGCAAGAACCACGACTTTTTACCGTCAAGTTTGGTACAGAACTTCACCCTTGCATCATCAATAGCAAAATGCACCATACAACGCTTGAATTGGAACAAAAGCTCTCTTGGGTCACGATCGGTTTTATACTGATATACTGCATCTTCCACATCTTGTTTTGTCAGTTGGTTTTTAAGTTCGCAAGTGATAACAGGCAAACCATTTATGAAGATACAAAAATCAAGGGCGAGTTTTGTGTTATCTTTGGAATACATAAGCTGTCTTGTAACACTAAAAATATTTTGCTCAAACAATTTCTTAGCAGTTTCGTTTTTCTCCGATGGAGTCATATAAAACATCACAAGGCTTGCAGGGTATATTTTCATTCCATTTCTAAGCACATCAATAACACCACGCTTTGCAATTTCACCTTGCAAACGAGATAAGAATTGATTATATTTCACTGAACTTTTTGTAATTCCAAGTTCATCCAATGCCTTTGGTTGAGTTTCCTGTAAAAAGCGAATAAGCCTTGTTTCGTCAATGGCATAGTCCTTGTTATAGTCGGAGTTTTGCCCTTGTTCAAAGCCATTTGCAGTTACTAAGTGATTTATAATTAAGGTTTCAAGACCGACTTCTCTTGTGTTTGTGGGCATGGTTAGTCCTCCTATAGTTTATAATTTATGTAAATAATTGGTTTATATCCAGCTAGCCGGACTTCTTTTTTCCACTGGTCAATACGATTTTTCAACATGAGCATATCGAGCGCTGTTAAATCAACTTTGTTATTTTCATCTATTGGTAGATGTCTTCTTCTTTCAAGTATAAACCATAATCCAACATTACTTATAGGTGGCATATCGGCTATTTCACCATGCTTCAACTTTTTTAAAGCAGTTAGTGATTGATCAACCGCATAACATAAATCGGAAGACGCCTTACCTTTTTTTACTGCAAACATTGTTTTACTTTCTATCTCATACAAATCCATTTTTTCAAATCCTGCGGATGTACCTTCTCTATCATGATTAGTAAATCCACCATCAGCTTCACGTTTTATATTATACCAACGTTCAGCATAATATTTTCTTTTTAATGATGATTTAATGCTTTCGGAAGATTTCCCAATGTATTCTGCATTATCTTTTTCCAAGATATATTGTTGGTCCAAAAACTCATCATGTTCTACATTTAAAAAATTATAACTTTCATAATAAAAAGTATCCACCTCTTTTATTGACTCATTTAAATAAGTGAGGTAATCTCGATTAAACATATACCATTTATTTCCATGAAAAATGCATTTATGTTCATCATTTGTATATTCTATAATATCTTTTAATTTTTGTATTGCAACTGGGTCTCCATTTTGACAACGAACTACTTTAATTTTGTCGATTTTATCGATTGAATTAATATTTTTTTCTTCGCAAAAGGTTTTGATTGTAGACTCTGTTAAATGTGTAATTTTTTTAGGTTCACTATTCAGATATCTTAATTCAAATTCATCATCTGTATGATTAAACACTTCGCTTGCACCAACTATCTGTAGTTCTGGAATAGTAAATAAGGCGATCTCTTCTCCATTTACCAAAGTATTGATCAATAATTGATTAATACTTTGGTTTAATAATTCTAAGAGGCTATTATCTTTAACAAGTTGAAATAATGGAATCTTGTATTTTACTTCTTCAGGTGGTATCTTTAAAATATCTTCAACATACAAAATCACCTCTAAAACTGTATCAATACTTTCATTTTCGATATTAAATCTTATGGAATTACCAATCTCTAAAGAAGGTTTAAATAAATTAAAACCTTCTTCAACTTTGGCATTCACTTTAAGTTTCGAAAAAGATTCTCCACTATTGAAGTCTAAATCATTATAATTAATATAAGTGTTTACTGTTTTGCTTCTTTTGAGATTTGGTGCAGTTAATGTAGTTGTTTTAATATCTGTATATTCCATTCTTGTAGCAAAATTAAAACCAAAATCTCTATCACAGAATTTATCTATTCTGAAAAAAGAACTACCAAATGTTATAGCATAGGTTTGCTCTGTTTCATTTACAGTTTCTTCAATTAACAACACAGCTTTTGGCGCTCTAAAGGCTTGAAATAATGGTTCATTATACTCGCTCAAAATCCAATTCCAAGATATTTCTTCATCACTTTGGTATGGAGATTCCAAATATAATGTAACTGCAAAATCATACTCAAGGTCATTTGAAATTACAGTTTTGCTTATAGTATTCTTGAGTTCAAGGGAACTATTTGATAAATCTCGTAGACAAAGATGTTTCTTTTCAGAATCGATTCTATATAGATTTATAGTAGCCATAAAATTATCCTTCCATTTCTTCCTCATCATCAATTTTATTTTCCGTATAATCCTCAACGACCTCAAACTCAGGAACTATCACATCTCGCACATCTACTTTGCCTGTGACAACAGAGGAAATAAGGCTTGTTTTATATTCGCTTAAAAGTTCTATTTCCCTTTCGGTTTCTTTTATAACAGTGTCTATTTTCCCTGTTATGTTGGTTATGTAGTCTACTATGGCTTGTTGTTCTTCGTGGGGCGGGAATGGAAAATGAAATGCTACTAACCAATCTCTTTGTAACTCTGTTTGATTTGTTGAGCCTTGAGCTAATAAGGCATTAATTAAATCATATTTTGTTGAAAAATTATAATAAACATATTTTGAATTAAGTTTATCATTACATCTAATTATAGTAACATGGCTATCGGCAATATAAGTTCCATTTTCTGAATAATGAAATACTTTACCTAAAACTCCACCACCTGTTGAAGCTAGTAAAACATCATTGCAATTTAGTAAGCCACGAGTTTCTAACGGAGAAGTAAGAGTATATCTCACTTTTGAAATGTCCCAATAACCTTTGCTAAAAGTAGCTTGATTTACTACCATAGCTGTTTTATCATCTTCGGTGTATTGTGGTGTTACACCACGATTTATCATTGAACAACCATTTTTCAACCTATTTACTTCCCAATGCTCTGGCACTTCTCCAAGCCATTCAATGCCACTGTTTTTCATCGGCACGCTGTCATCAAGTCCTTTTGTAACAGCCTTATTTATAACAGCTTGTTTTTGTTCTTTTAGTAGTTCGATTTGTCGTTTCTTTGTCTGTACAAGTTTGTTGATTTTAGAAATCTGCCAGTCAAGATAACGGACGATTTGGTCTTGCTCTACAAGCGTAGGTACAATATTAATGATTGTTTTGAATCTTTCAAAATACAATCTATTTCGCTCAATCATAATACCATAAGAATGATTATCAAATTCTTGCATTAGTTCTTTTGTTCTAAACAAATAATGATAATATTTAGGATTGTTTAGCTCTTTATTACGAAATCTGCACACAGCATAAGCTGGACTGATAATTCCATCATAATTTGATACACCAATAGACCCAATGAAAGCATTCATCAAGTTGTATCCAATATCATCAATTTGAATTTTTTTATATGACGAATTATCAGCTGACATTCTTATTTTTCTACCAGTAATTGATTGCTTGACTACACCATTGGTAGTTATTGATAGCAAATCTAATTCAGGGTGATTTGTATCAATAACCTCATAAAAAATTGCACTGTTTCTTTTAATATCCCAATGACTAGGCACTTCATCAAGCCAAGGAATATTTGTCTTTTTATAACTCTCATAGGGTTTCATATTATTAACCCCCTATAATCTCTGAAAGCAAACCGTCAGATTCTTTTTCAAGTGCCTTAATATCTGCTACAATTTCTTCAATAGAACGCAGTTTAATAGGCTTATAGAAATATTTTGTAAAGCTAAGTTCATAACCGATTTGTGTTTTCTTCTCATCAATCCACGCATCAGGGGCAAATGGAAGCACCTCTTTTTCCATAAAGGCATCTATGCCACCCTCATATGTAAATGGAATTTGCTCTGTGTCGGTTTTTTCTTTGTCGGCTTTTGGGTTTCCTTTTTTATCAAGGACTGCTTTTCCGTTTTCGTCAAGTTCAGGCTGTAAAACCGTCACTTTATAATATCCAAACTCGCTGTTATCAAAAATTTTGCTATACTCATTTTCCTCAAAATTCATATATAAATCTAAAATTTGTTTTCTAAGTTCTGGAGTAAGTTCGCAGTTTTTCTCACCTAAGTTTTTACGAAGAGGGGACTTTAGGCTTGTCGCATCAACAAGTTGTACTTTGCCTTTTCTGCGTCCTTCTTTTTTATTAGATAAAATCCAAATAAATGTGCCGATACCTGTGTTATAAAACATCTTTTCAGGTAGGGCAATAATGCACTCAAGCAAATCATTTTCAATAATATATCGTCTTGCATTGCTTTCGCCTTGCCCCGCATCACCAGTGAATAGGGAAGAGCCATTATGAACTTCTGCAATACGAGAGCCAAGAACAGTATTTTCTTTCATTTTTGCAATGTTGTTTAGCATAAACAGCATTTGACCATCACTAACACGAGGTATCATAGAAAAATCTGCTTCATCTTTAAAAGACGTAACAAAACGAGGGTCGGTAATATCTTTTTTACCACCCAGTTTATCTGCATCAGTTTTCCAAGCCTTGCCATAAGGAGGATTAGACAGCATAAAGTCAAATTGATTTGATGGGAAACCATCGTTTGAAAGTGTAGAGCCAAACATAATAT
>CAYJDF010000131.1:3706-6657 GCA_964368845.1 uncultured Desulfovibrionaceae bacterium | reverse complement strand
TGACGTAAACACGGGCATGCTAACTTTATATGTGCCTAAGGGTGATACAGGTGATGCAGGTGAGCAAGGCCCTACTGGTGCACAAGGCCCGCGCGGTGAACAGGGTTTGCAAGGTGAGCAAGGCTTGCAAGGTGAACAAGGACCTGCTGGTCCGGCCGGAACTGCACCAACTATTGATATTATTAGCTGTGGTGGAGCATTACAAACACAAATTAGCATTATCAACAGTGGTGATGCTAGCGGAATTTAAGGAGTATCTATGCCATTATTTCAAATACAACACCGTGTAGACACTGAAGCCAATTGGACATCAGTAAACCCAGTGCTGCTTAAAGGTGAAATTGGCTTAGCTATTAAAGCCGATAATTCATTTGGCTTTAAGTTTGGTAATGGAGAACTAAACTGGAGTAACTTACCCTATGCTTCTGGTGCTCAAGGTGGTGTGGGACCACAAGGGCCTGAAGGACCACAAGGACCAGAAGGCCCAGCAGGCCCACAAGGCATTGAAGGACCACAAGGACCACAGGGTACAAGCCCTCCTTTATCTAATGCAATAAACAGCACATCCACCACAGTAGCAGCAAGTTCTGCAGCGGTAAAGGCTGTCAATGATGCTATACAAACTAAAGCCGCTACAGACCTATCCAACCTCACAGCGGAAGGAAAAGATACATTGATAAGTACTTTAATAGCAGACGTTGACCGATATTATACGCAGATAGTATCCGCTGGCGGCTCTTATACATTACCCCAAGACTCATGGGTAACTTTATCATACAATAATTATAACTTCGCTGTAGCTTTATTGTATGTGAATGGAAAAAAAACACTAGCATCATCTTCAACACTTATTAATGCAAATCAATATCAAGGGGAGTCTGGACCGACATTAGTTGCAAAAGGGTCTTTATTAGAATGCTATTACAGGGATAGTTCGGGTCTTGAAGGTAAGTCCTCCGTTGCAAATACCCTTCGTATTATGCCAATAAAAGGAGCTGAATAATGTTAAAGTATGTAAAAGACTTAAATAGTGATGGTTATTACGATTCTGTTTTTGAGGGCACAGACACCGCATGGGCTATTAAACAAGGATTTATTGAAGAGGACGTTGAACAATCTTATCATGGTAGGTGGTATCCTGCTAATGCGGTGCCAGCAGATCCAGCCTTGCACGAAAGAGCTCAAAACATTCAGATGACCAAGCGCGAATTCTTAAAGCTTGTTATAGCACTTACCAAGGATATGATGCATCCAGAAACCGGTGAACCCATGGAGATAACTTTAGGTATGATTGAAGCATATGTGGCCTCTGCTAGTGATGAAATACGTCTTGAGTGGGATTATGCTACTTATATTGAGCGCAAGCATCCACTGTTAGACACAGTTTCAGCAAGCTTTGGCATTAGCTCTGACATGTTAGACATTATATTTGTAAATAAGGATGAGCTACTGCACAAAATTGATAATGGTCTACCTTTACATACATAGGAGGTTATGATGTGGACAATATTCAAACATAATATTTGGCAATTACTAATTTGTCTTGATCAATTCCTATATTGTTTAATTTGCCTATTTACTGGCACAAAAAGTTGGGCTGACTGTACACTGTCAGCTGCAGCCTATATGTGGAGTGTTGAAAAAATAAGACAATGGCCCAAAAAACTTATTGATGGATTATTTTACTTCATCGACCAACATCATTGCTATAATAGCTATGTGGCTGAGTTAAAACGTCAGCACTTTGCACCAAACATGCGTGGAGATTAATATGTTTGCGAGTATTGTTTCTGCCATTTCAACTATAGCTGGGCCCATTATTGAGCGTATTTTCCCAGACACTGAGGCCGCGCAAAAAGCTAAACACGAGCTACTTTTAGAACTATCTAAAAATGAATCTGCTTTTCAACTGGCCATAGCAGAGATTATTAAGGCCGAGGCTGCAAGTAAACATTGGCTAGCAGCCAATTGGCGGCCTTTAACCATGATAATTTTTACCGGACTTATTGTGGCGCGCTGGTTTGGGTGGGCTGCCCCCAATTTATCTGAAGCCGAATACTTGAAACTTTGGAGCATAGTGGAGCTTGGCCTTGGTGGCTATGTCATAGGTCGCAGTGTGGAAAAGAGCTTACCGAGCCTTACTAACTTACTAAAAAAATAAGGATTAACCATGCGTGTAGCTCTAACAAACTTTACAGGTGGAGAAGTAGCGCCCTCACTTGCAGCACGTTATGATTTATCGCGCTATAAAAACTCTGTGCAATGTATGGAAAACTTCTTACCAAATGTTCACGGTAATGTTGAGCGTAGACCAGGTACAAAATTTATTGCCAATCTTGGTTCTGGCCTTGAAAATGATGCTGTGTTATTTCCATTCTCATTTTCCGTTGAGGCAGCACACAATTTTGTGCTTATTATGTCCGCGCATAAATTACGCATTGCCCAATTTGATAACATTATTAATGGTGTTGAAATTGCCACCCCCTACACTGCACATGATATTATCAATATATCCTTTGCTCAAGTGGGCGATGTGGTTTATTTAGCACATAATAATTATGCCTTGCACAAGATTACGCGTTCAGGTAGTGCCCCAAATTATACTTGGGCTTTACAAGCTGTGCATCTAAATACTTCTTTAAATGCACCAACAATTAATGACATTTTCTTCCTATACCTTCCCGAATGGGGGCAACCAGCCACACCATTAACATATTTTCTGCACTACAAGGTGGTAGCAGTTGATGCCAATGGCAAACAATCACTTGCATCACCAGCCAAAGCAATCTTAGCAAAACACCCCTCGGACTGGGTTTTAGGTGAGTATATTAGCTTATCTTGGAGTGCTGTGCATGGAGCTGTAGAATATAATATTTATCGTGAGGAAGCTGGTTATTATGGTTTTATAGGTGTAAGTGCAGGTACAAGCTTTGTTGATAATAACTATGAGG
>CAYJDF010000131.1:1672-3606 GCA_964368845.1 uncultured Desulfovibrionaceae bacterium | reverse complement strand
TATGGTTTTATAGGTGTAAGTGCAGGTACAAGCTTTGTTGATAATAACTATGAGGCAAACATTGCTGATACTCCGCCAGAAGATTGGAATCCTTTTGCCAATGGCAATAACCCAGGCGTTGTAACATTTCACCAACAGCGCATGGTTTTAGCCGCAACCCCCAAAAGTCCTCAAGCCTTTTATATGTCCAGGGTAGGTGATTTTGAAAACTTTCGCAAATCTCGACCATTACAAGAAGATGACCCCATAGAATATTTAATTGCCTCTGGCAATATTGATTCTATAACTTGGGCTACAAGCTTTGGCGATTTACTACTTGGCACGGCCGGTAGTGAATATAAAGTCAGCGGTGATGGTGGCATAGTGTCACCCACAAATGTTAACATCACTGCACAAAGTTATTGGGGTAGCTCAAACTTATTTCCTATTATTATTGGTAATTCAGTGCTGCATGTACAACGCCATGGAGCGCGGGTGCGTGATCTTTTTTATAGTTTAGAAAAAGACGGCTATGCCGGTAATGATTTATCCATCATGGCACCGCATTTATTTGATGGTTATAGTTTACGCCAATGGGCTTATCAACAAACTCCATATTCCACCGTATGGGTAGTGCGCGATGATGGAGTTTTGCTCGCTCTAACCTATATGAAAGAACACGACATATGGGGTTGGAGTAGGCATATCACTCAAGGCAAAGTTCGTTCTTTAACTACAATATCTGGTCAAGATGCTGACGACATATATATGGTCATTGAGCGAGAAATTAATGGGCATGATGATTACTATCTTGAAAAACTTAATCCACGCTGGACTGCAGATAAAGGCATTGAAAACGCTTTTTTTGTGGATGCTGGCACAACTCAAATAAGTACATACCCAACTAATACCATAGACGGATTGTGGCATCTAGAAGGTAGTGTTGTTTCTATCCTAGCCGACGGCAGCCCCATTGAAGATTTAGTCGTAAAAAATGGGTCTATAACCTTACCCTATTCAGTCCATACCATACATGCAGGGCTTGGCTATAGTTCAACTTTATCTCCTTTACCTGTAGAGGGCGATTTGCAATCCGGAACTACCCTTAACCAACAGCGCGGCTATGGGTCGTGTAGTATACGCATCCATGACACAGTAGGTGGTAAACACGGACCTAGTAAAAACGAACTGTATGAATTTCCTCATATCCCCTATGCATGGGGTGAAGCAGTAGAACCCTATAATGGACATGTGGATTTCATGGCTGGTGGAGGGCAAGGTAGTGATACCTCTCTTTGGTTAGTACAAGACAGAGCCTTGCCCTTTAGCATGTCAGCCTTAGTCATCAACCTAGATATAAGTGGATAACATTATGCTTACATTTCAAACAGAAACATTTGCTAACGTTTTTCCACATGTGCAAAACCTAGCTAAAGCACATTGGGATGAGGTGGAGCAAAGCCTACACGGTAAACAACATTACACCATTGATGAACAAACCTATAAAAACTTAGAAAATCTAAACATATTACACATAAGCATTGCTAAAGATGAGCAAAATAAGCTATGTGGTTATGCGGCTTTTTTCATAAGCTCATTTCATCACAAAACTGACGAAATTGTGGCAAGCTTAGATGCTTTCTACCTTACCCCTTCAGCTCGTAAGGGATTGAATGCCTTAAAGCTTTTACGCTCTGCAGAACAAGCTTTAAGTGCGCGCGGGGTTCACGTTATACAATTTACCTCGCCAGCATCACAACCATGTGACGCTTTATATCGCAGAATGGGAGCAAAGCAGGTGGAAACTATTTATCACAAGAGGTTATTATAATGGGATATTTAACAACAACTATCGTAGGTACAGTTGCAGCTCTAGCCACATCAGCAGTTGGAGTAGCTAACAGTATTGAGCAATCAAATAACCAAAAAGCTCAAATGCAACAGCAAGCTGATAT
>CAYJDF010000131.1:0-1572 GCA_964368845.1 uncultured Desulfovibrionaceae bacterium | reverse complement strand
GCCGATGCATATAGCAATAAGGCTCAGCAATATTCCCCACTTTTAAAGTCCGCTCCGACCTTAATTAGCCAAGGCCAAAAAACTGCAGATACATTTATCAAATTAATTTAACAAACATTACCATACAAAAAAGCCCCCGTAAGGGGGCTTCAAATTGATAACAAACCCACTTACAGGCGTTTGTGCCGCCTAAGCAAGCAAAGTTTGCTTGGCAGTAAGGCACAAAAATCACTCACTTAACGGGCAAGCAAAGCTCGCCCTATTCCTGATTTCTCGGTCGCGCTGACTTTGTCAGCACTCTGAAGCCCCCGTAAGGGGGCTTCAGATGATAACAAACCCCTTGCGGGTGTTTGCACCGCCTAAAGTAGACTAGCTACCTTGGCAGAAAGGCACAAAAATAAATCTTAAAGAGGTTGTAAAATGAATACACCCTTATCATTAACTTTATAAGTGCGGTAGAATTCGCCCACACGGTCACCCTTATCATTAAAGCCAATGTCACCAGTCAAGCCTGGTAGGCCCTTAATGGTTGGTAAGTACATCATCATATCCTTAGAGGTCTTTTTGCCAGCCTCAAGGGATTTTTGAATGGCTTTAAAAGCATCACCTGCAAGTACAGCATATACAGAAATAGGCACAGTATTATATTTAGCCTTGTAATCACTTAGGAAATTAGAGGCTTCCTTGGAATCCAAGTCTTGAGGTAAGGGAGGGCTAATGAAGAAAAAGCCTTCTGCAGCCTTTGTTCCTGAAATCTTAACTAGGTCAAGATGGTTAGCAGCGTCACCGCCCATAAGTGGTACATTAAAGCCCATGTCGGCCTTTTGGCGTAACAATAAGCCAGCTTCTGGGTAGTATCCTGTAAAGAATATAACATCTGGCTTAGCAGATCTTAGCTTAGTCAAGATGGCGTTATAGTCGCGCTCACCAGGGCTTAGAGCATCATAAAAAACAATCTTAGTGCCTTCCTTATCTAGTATAGCCTTAGTTTCTTCTGCAAGGCCTTTAGCATAGGAGGAATTGTCATGTAAAAGAGCAACAGCTTTATAACCGCCCTTCTTAATAGCACCAGCAGCGGAGATGCCTTGGGCATCATCACGAGGACAAGTACGGAAGAAGTTCTTATAACCTTTTTCGGTAAGGCGTACAGAGGTTGAACCAGTGGCAATTTGCACTAATTCGGCTTCATTAAGAATATTTTGAGTTGCTTCAGTTACAGCTGATCCATAAGTACCAATAATGGCAACTACACCAGCAGAAGCTAGCTTTTGTGCGGCAAGAGCGGCAGAACGTGGGTCGCCGGCGTCATCTTCAACTACCAACTTGATGGTATCACCATTGATACCACCTTTCTTGTTGACTTCATCAACAAGCATGCTGACCACATTTTTCATATCCTGACCTTCAGAAGCCCATTTACCAGTAAGCGGGCACATAAGGCCAATTTTAATTTCTGCAGCCAATGCCACGGTGCTGCAAAGCACAGACAAGGCCAAAACACCAATCAGAGCTGAAAACTTTTTCATCATTCCTCCAAAGCGAAATAAAATTAAATGATTTTGAAACCAAGCT
>CAYJDF010000130.1:0-6698 GCA_964368845.1 uncultured Desulfovibrionaceae bacterium | reverse complement strand
CGCAAAAATCAAAACATTTCTTAATAGTAATCATTCACACAATTAGAATGCCGTGTATTACTCGCAAACTTAGCATTTCCTTGCGTGACAATTATCATTAAAAACTATATCCTTTACCAATATGATAAAGGATAGGTATATTCCATAATGTTATCAGCGCGCATAAGTTTACATTGCCTATTTAGGGTGTGGTTTATGGGTGCTGCCATGACCACTCATGGCATGCAGCATCTTGGCTTACTCTATGCTCTTGATCCAGGTCTTAGTCATTTACATAAGGACGAACAAGAACTCAGCCTTGCGCGTGGGCGTTATCTTGGGCATGTGAATACACATCCATTCATGGCCCCAATTTTAGTTGGCTTCTTGCTCTCGGTGGAAGGCTTGGTAGCTATGCATAAAATGTCTGCCCAGCACATGCCAGGGTTAATTAATACCACTGCCGAAACCCTTTCTGCCATTGGAGATTCTTTTTTTAGTGGCACACTTATGGTGTTTTGGGCACTTGTAACAACGCTTTTTATTCTCCAAGACCTAGCTTGGGCTGCTATTACTTGGAGTGGCTTACTGCTTATTTGCTTATTAATTTTTCGGGTGAGTTTTTTCTTCTTGGGGCTTAGGCAAGGCTTGATGGCGCTAAATAGACTTAGTAAGTTGAATTTAATTAATAAGGCTTCTGGCTTAAAAATTATTAATGCCATATTAATAGCTATAATTTATGGAATTATTTGCGCAAAAAGTAACACAGGTTTTATGTGGACAAATTTTTTTGCTGGGGTATTATTGATTAGCCTTGGAGCGTTTTTAATTAATACCGTGCATGTTCCACGAGTATTATTAATAAGTTTGGGTTTTTTAGGTTTTTTGTTTTACTTTCTTAACCCAAGTATTTTTTAAGGGGTATTTTTTGCAAGCTTTATTTGAAGATACAGAACACGGCTTACGCCTAGAAGTGGTTATACATAGCCCTTTGGGTTTACATGCTAGACCTGCAGTTAAGCTTGTTGAGATATTACAACCGTTTAATTCGGACGTTTATGTGCATTGTGGGCAAAATCAAGCTGATGCTAAAAGTGTGGTTGATTTGTTAACACTTGGGGCTATTAATGGTAGTGAGCTTTTTTTCTATGCAAAGGGTGATGATGCCCCTGTATGTCTTGAGCATATAGCAGAATTTTTTTCTACAGGATTTTAACTATGGCACGCACAATATTATTAGGAATTCCCGTATCTTCTGGTATTGCTATTGGTAAAATTGTACATACTCACTTTGAGCAAAACATCGAAGAAAGCTTCATTTTGCAAGATAATATTGAAAAAGAAGTGAAAAAGTTGCTGGCTGCTGCCAAGCAAGTGGGTGAAGATTTAGAACAAGCAAAAAACTCAGCCCCCAATAAAGAACATAGTGATATTATTCAGTCATATATCATGATGAGTCATGACCCGCGTTTGCTTAGTGAAACGGAGGAGTGTATTCGCACCCAAAAATTTTGCGCACCATGGGCCTTACAAAAAACACTTGATGCTCTTTGCAAAGCTTTTTTAGAGCTTGATGACCCATACCTACGTGACCGTGTATTGGACTTACGTGCTGTTGGTGCGCGTTTGCAGTGCTACTTAGCTGGTAAAGAGTATGTATCACATACCAGCACTAGCCCCAGAGTCTATATGGCGGAGAACCTTTCGCCAGTTGATACACTTAGTTTTTCGGTGGATCATATCTTGGGTTTGGTTATGGCTGAAGGTGGTGCTACCTCACACACTGCCATTTTAGCTCGTTCTCTAAATATACCTGCCATTGTGGGTGTTACAGGCATAGTAGAAGCTGTGCGTGAAAATGATTTAGTCATTGTGGATGCCATTTCTGGTTGTGTCTATATTGACCCAGATGAGCAAGAGCTTGCAGTTTTTGGTAAAAAATTAGATGAATATCAAACTTGGATTCAAAATGTGCGCAATAGTGCTACACTTTCTGCAGAAACATTAGATAATATAAATATTAATGTCCAAGCTAATTTAGAAAATGTTGATGAAGTTGAAAGTATTGCCAGTTATGGAGCAGAGGGTATTGGGCTTTATCGCACTGAATACGCATACTTACGTAGTCGTAGCCTTCCAACGGAAGATCAGCTTTATACCGAATATGCAACTGTAGCTAAGACAGTTGCGCCTAAGCCGGTGGTGTTTAGAGTATTAGATGTGGGTATGGATAAAATGTTGTCTTCGCAAACTTCACTAAAAGAGCCTAATCCGGCCCTTGGTTTGCGCGGTATTCGTTTTTGTATTAGACATCAAGATATTTTGCGCACTCAACTTAGAGCCATTTTGCGTGCAGCCATACATGGCGATGTATCTATAGTTTTGCCAATGATTTCTTGTCTTGAAGAAGTTCAAGCGGTTAAGCGAATACTTGCGGAAGTGCGTCAAGATCTTTGCATACAAAACATTGAACATGTTCAAAGTTTACCTCTTGGTGTGATGTTAGAAGTTCCGGCAGCTGTGATGATAGCTGATAACTTAGCAAAACATTGTGATTTTTTTAGTGTTGGTACTAATGACCTTGCTCAATACATGCTTGCCATCGATCGTAGTAATAAACATGTAGCATATTTACATAATCCTTTACACATGGCCTTAACCCGCTCTATTAAGCGAGCTGTGGACTGTGCACATCGTGAGGGTATTAGTGTAACGGTGTGTGGTGAAATTGTTAGTGACCCATATTGTTTAGCTATGTTGCTTGGCATGGGGGTAGATGTAATTTCTGCCGCGCCAAGAATTATACCTAGTATTAAACATCTATTACGTCATCTTAGAGCTGAAGAATGTATTAAGATGGCCAATTCCTTGCTTATGACTTCAGATGCTGCGGCTTGTACGCGCATTGTGACCAATACTCTATCGCAAGGTTTGCGCAATGACTTTCAATTTTATACCACGCTTATAAATACCCATGGATAAAGCATGAAAAAAAAATCTGCCCCACCTACTGCCATTAACAAAAAGGCACGTCATCTATATGAGTTAAGCGACTTTTTAGAGGCTGGCATCAGCTTAACCGGACCGGAAGTCAAAAGTATTCGTAGTGGTAAAGTTAACTTTATGGATAGCTACGTGGACTTTAAGCAAGGTGAAGCCTTTCTTATGGGTTTACACATTGCACCATATGAAAATGCTGGTTATGTGACACAAAATCCGGTGCGCAATAGAAAACTACTCCTACATTCTAGGCAAATAAATATGCTCGCTGCACGGGTTGAGCAGCAAGGCTTAACTGTAGTACCTGTGAAAATTTATTTTAAGTTTGGTAAAGTTAAAGTAGAAATTGCAGTGGGCAGAGGTAAAAAACTACATGACCATCGTGAAACCCTAAAACGCCGAGCCGTGGAGCGTGATATGGAGCGCGACCTTGGCGGATAAGCAGTATTCCTCGCCTTCCCATGTTAATTTTTGGACTAAAACCACTTTTCTTCCCCCATTACAAGCTCTATTAATCTGGCAAAGTCTCAGCCTATTTTGGTTTTGTGGCCTTTTGGCAGCGCGCTATCCCATTGCTGGTATGTGTGTGGCTACATTAATATTTTTTTTGGATGTGCGACTAAGGCATAAATGTCGTGCTGGCATAGCAATTTTTTTGTTTTTTATAGGTTTTTTGGCCATACATCTGTTAGTTGATCCACGACCAAATTATCCTACTTGGGCCTTAGAAGATGGTAGAGCAAAACTTACACGACTTGAAGGAACAGTAAGCAAGGTCGAAAGCCTAACAGATAAACGCTTGCGAATTTATTTACATAATACGTACAGCTTAGATAATCCTGACCATATTTTACCCGGTATTCTTATATGGACTCATGAGGCTAAAAATTTAAATCCTAAGCATGAACAGCTAGAGCTTCCCATACGTCCTTTACCAGGTCAAAGGGTACAAATCTCAGCGCGTATTCGTAGTACTGAAGGGTTTAGCAATTGGGGTATTAGTGACTTTGGTTTTTACTGGCAAAGTAAAGGCGTTTTTTGGCGTATTTGGAGTAGGGGTGACTTTGGTGATCCACAAATTATAGGTAACCCTAATGCTTTTGCCATGGTTCGTCACAATCTACTGAAAAACTTAGAGCAAACACTATTCACCCCGCAATTGAATTTAAACTCCATTAAAGCCCAAGCTTATGCCTTTTTGCCAGCATTACTATTTGGAGAAAAATACTATATAAATCCAAGTACTATGGAAAATATGCGCGCAGCGTCCCTAGTGCATTCTTTAGCCTTATCGGGTCAACATCTTGCCATTGTGGGTCTTTGTGCTGCTGTATTGGCAAGTCTTATATATATGATATATCCAAGAGCCTTACTTATATTACCCTATAGGAAATGGTTGGGTATTTTTGCTTTGCCCTTGGCATTGCTCTATCTTTGGATTGGTAATGCACCTGCGTCCTTAATACGCGCTGCTCTTATGTTGTTCTTAGCCTTAATTTTTTATTGGCGAGCGCGCCTTGCTACGCTTGTAGATATTTTATTGCTAACTCTATTGTTGATAACTTGCTATGATCCCTTGGCAATTTTTAATATTGGTCTGCAGTTATCTGTGTTATGTGTGGGTAGTATTGCTCTGGTACTGCCCTTGTTACGTAACATCCCTAAGCCCCATTCATCTTTAAGAAAGCACAGCCTTTTACAGTTTTATATGGCTAGATGTGGGCGGAGCATTTTGCAAATCTTTATTATTTCACTAAGCATACAATTGGTACTAGCTCCAGTATTTCTATATTATTTCCAGCCTACTGGACCGTGGTTTATGAGTAATGTTTTTTGGTTACCCATTTTAAGTCTTTGGGTTTTACCGCTGGCAGTGCTTGGAATGATGTGTATGCAGCTTGGGTTTGTAAGCTTAAGTGAAAATTTATTACATCTTTCGTCCTTACCATGCGAAGTCTTGTTACAAGTGCTTGATGTCATGCGCGCGCAAGGCCTTTTTGATTTTCCAGCCCTCTTGCGCCCACATTGGACTGTGTATCTTGCGTGGGCTACACTTTTCATTGCTCTTGCTCTATTGGTGGGGCGTATATCTTTCAAGAGTTTTTTACAAAGCAAGAATTTAAAAGAACTTAATCATAACACTCATAAACATTTACTTTTGTTAGCCATGTGTTTGCTCTTAATGGGGCCTGTATTACGCTATGCACAATATTGGTATGTTGATGCCAATGTAGAAATGCTAGATGTGGGCCAAGGTCAAGCTGTATGTATAACCTTACATGGTGGGGAGCGTGTCTTGGTGGATGGTGGTGGCAGTATGTCTAAGCACTTTGATACTGGTGCTGATTTGGTGATTCCAAGTTTAGTTTACAATAAGCCTCCGCGGCTTTGGGCTGTGATTGCCTCTCACCCAGACATGGATCATATGCGTGGACTTATGGCCGTACTTGAGCATATGCAAGTGGGTACTTTTTATCATAATGGCAAAAAAATGAGTGAGTTTAATATTCGTAAACTCAAAGCCTTAAAAGATAGAAATAAACTACCCCCCACAAAGGTTATGCACAGGGGGATGCTTATTTCTCTACCCAGTGTGGATGATAGATTTAAACTGGAAGTGTTAAACCCACCAGTAAAGCAAAGGCTTTCTAAAAATAATGCCTCCATTGTTTTACGTTTCATGCATGAAAAAAATAATATTAAAAAGGGCATTGCCTTACTTTGTGGAGATGCAGAAATATTTGCTCAAAAAAATATTTTAAAATATTATAGTGACTTAAGTGTAAGTGTTTTTGTGCTACCGCATCATGGTTCGAAAGATGCACTATGGCAACCATTTTATAATGCAGTTAAAGCAGATGTGGCTTTGGTAAGTTCAGGAAATTATAATAAATTTTCCTTTCCGCATTTGGAAGTACAAAAAAAATTACAAAAACATAATATCCCATTGTATAATACGGGCAAAAGTGGGGCCATTAGCATTAATTGGCAAGATAATAAGCAAAATTTGAAACAAAAAAATAAAGCCTTGTTGAGTATTAAAACGCGCAAAACTGCTACTGAACTCTTCAGCCCACAAGTTTTTCATACGGATAATAATCTTACAATATGGTGAAAATAAATAAAAAAAGTATTTTGCCCTGTTGCAAACGCTACTTTAGTCGATAAATTATCTTATAATATTGTAACCGTATTGTTTGATTTTTGTTTGCATAACATAACTTTGACATTTTATTAAGATTATGTTTAAGCTTACAGAGCAAGGCGACAATTTTGGGCCTTGATGCAAGAGTGTGAAAGGACTTTAATATGGATTTAGCTACTTTAGGTGGGTTTTTATGTGGTTTTGGCCTGGTGATTGGCTCCATTTTCATTGGTCCAGAACCTGGAAACTTTATTGATATTCCAAGTATTATGATTGTTATTGGGGGTACATTATCCTCTGTAATGATTTGTTTTCCTTTTGCAGAAGTTCGCCAAGCCTTTAGTGCAGGCATGAAGGCCTTTGTATCTAAAGAAACCCCAGCTAGCGAAGTGGTTGCAACCATGGTGCGCATCGCCGAAATTAGCCGCCGTCAAGGTATTATAGCACTTGAAAAAATCCAAACCAATAATCCCATCTTAAAAAAAGCTACACAATTAATTGCGGACAGTGCAGACCCAGACCTTATTCATGCCACTGTATCCATTGAAATTATTTCTATGAAAAAACGCCATAA
>CAYJDF010000129.1:0-6766 GCA_964368845.1 uncultured Desulfovibrionaceae bacterium | reverse complement strand
AGGTGCGGATGATTACATAACAAAACCTTTTAATCCTATTGACTTAATGACAAGAGTCAAATCGCATATTAGACGTTATAGAAATTACACACCAAATGCTAGCCATGTTCACATTCCTGAAATTAACGAAGATGAAATAAGCTATAATGGTTTAGAAATGAATTTAGCAGCAAGAAGCCTTACTAAAAATGGAAAATCAATAAAGCTTACAAAAATTGAATTTGCAATACTTGAGCTTTTTTTGAAAAATCAAAAAAAAGTTTATAGTTTAGAACAGATTTATACCAATGTTTGGGGGGAAAATCATATTCCCAATACTGAAAGTACTGTATCAGTGCATATACGAAATCTTAGAAACAAAATTGAAGACGATACTTCAAACCCAGAATATATCAAAACTGTATGGGGGGTAGGCTATCGTGTTGACTAAAAAAAAATATTATTCCTTATATATCTCGATGATATTACAAATGGTTTTTTCAACGCTTATAAGTATTCTCTTGTTTTTAATCCTTGTGGGAATAGAACATTACTTTTCATTAAATGGAGCTATTCCTCTTTTTGAATCCATCAAATCAGCAATTACCTCTGAGGCACGAAATCATATTTATGCAGGAATTTTTTCAATTTTTATTTTTTTTACAATGTCATTTTACATAGTTTCAAAAATTGTTAATTATATCAAACTTATTGAAGCTGGCATAAAAAAACTTCCTGAGGAAAATATAGCTTATTCCATTCCTGTGATAGGAACAAATGAGCTTGCACGACTTGCGCAAAGTGTCAATGAAATCAAAGATGAACTTAAGCAAAAACGCCAAAAAGAAAGAGAACATGAACTGTATCGAAAAATATTTATAACTAATATTTTTCACGATTTAAGAACTCCTCTGACTTCTATCATAGGCTATTTAGACCTCGCAAAAAATAAAATATCTTCAAAAGAAGAAATTTATCAATATCTTGTCACAGCGGAAAAAAACTCCTTAAGGCTCAAAAAACTCATTTCTGATTTGTTTTTACATAGTAAAATCATAAGTAATGATATAAAAATGGATCTGCATGATGTAAATATAAAAATTTTATTAAATCAAGTTCTTGAGCTAAAAGCATATCCTGTTAATTTTATAAATAAACTAGATAATACAAAAATACTTGCTAATGTAGATCATGTTTGTAGGATTATAGAAAACCTTCTTGACAATGCGCGCAAATATGCAAACAAAGAAAAAGAAATTACCCTATGTACCTATCAACACGAAGATAGTGTTGTTGTTGAACTAACTAATTTTACAGAGGAAGATTTGTCGACAAAAATCAACTTGCTTACTAAAAGACTTTATACCGCAGACGAGAATAAAAATGATTTATCATCCGGACTAGGTTTGTCTATTGTTTCAGAATTGATGAAGAAAATGAATGGTAAGCTTAACCTAGACTTTGACAAAAGCAACAAAACATTTAGTGCACGTCTCTTTTTTATGCAAGTTTAGACAAAATAATTTATTTAGCATATTTACTTTATAGTTAAAATATAACAATATTACAAAACTGTCAAAGCGTTTTGCTTTGCATAACGCTTAGTTTGTGTAAGCTATTATTATGGCAAACTAACAGATGCAGTGATTTATAAAAATGAACACTTACTGTACTATTTTTTTTTGAAAAAATTACGGCACTTAGGAAAGTTTGAACATCCAAAAAATTCTTCACCAACTTTTTTTCCTTTTTTAGCAACTCTAAGTACCATAGTACCACCGCAACGAGAACATTCCATAGATGGCTCTTTGTTATCTAAATTTTTAGGTTGTAACTTGGTATCTTCCTTTTCAGGCTCAGTTTGTTTTGTGGCTAAATTTTCTTGATTTTCAACTTGTTCTGCAGTTGTGTTTTGTCTTAGTTTTCTATATTGCTCCATATAATTTTGAGGATTTTTTTTGTGAATACTTAAGAAAAATTCGCCTAATTCAATCATTTCTTGTTCTGGGTTTTCAGCAGTTGACTTATGATTTTGTTTAATGTGACGAACTAGTTGATCAACACTGATAATTTTATTGCGCATATCTTTTGGCGCATATTGCTTATTGATTTTTCCTGTTGGGTTTGCCATGACCACGAGTGTACAATAACTTTTGGATCCAGAAAATTCAAATAATGCTCTAGAAATAAAATTTCCTTTTGTATTATAGCGTACTTGCCTAATAATTTCTGTATGTCGATCGCATTGGGTAATGGGTGAATATATCTTAGTTGATTTACCATTGATTTTTCTATAAAAATCTCCGCTATCTGTTACGGTTACGTCTCCGTACATGTTTTTACATTCTATTATGTAATTATTATATTTTGTTAACACTAAAAAATCGATTTGTGCTGATAAACCTTCATGTTCTAAGTATAAATCTTGCAAAACAAGCATAGGAAAACCACTATGCTTAAGTTCAAATAAAATAGCTTGTTCACCCTTTATGCCATATTCTAAGTTACGTATGACTTGTTCTAGGTTTGCTTTTTCATTTTCTGGGCAAGTTTTTAATATTTCTTTTAATTCTAGTATTTCATTTTCAGCATTGGAACTTTCTTTTAATATTTTGCAAGCTTTAATTTTATCAAAAAACCCCATATACTCCCCCTAAGTATTATATGATTAAAAATATTCTTAAAACTATGCAGGCATGGCACTTTGTTTATTTTCGTTCATGCGACTTTCAGCTACACTTAATATATCCGCCATAGTTTGTGCATCTTGAGGGTAGTGTCCAAAACCGACATCAGAAGTTGTTTCAATTCTTATAGTATCAATGTAGAATTTTTTGTTTGATAAACTACTAATTCGTTTCATAATATCTTTTACTACTGTTTCAGAAATAAATTGCGGTACAATGATAGCAAACTCTGCACCTTCTATACGTGCCACAACTGTGTCAGCACTAAAGTTATGGCGCAATTTTTCTGCAACGGCTATGAGCAATTTATCTCCTATTTCTAGTCCAAATTTATCATTAATAGCAGCCATATTGTTTATATATATATAAAATAGAGTAAATGCGCCGTCATGGTTATGGATTTTCTTTTCAAGAAATTGATCTACAACTTTTCTATTATATATATTTGTTAGTGGGTCTATATATTCAGCTTCTTTTGCAACTTTACGTTTTTGCTCAACTCTATGCACAATAAAATATACCCCTGTAGACAAAACAGCACATGCACTAAAAACAATTAACATGAGTAAAAGAGCATCATTATCCTTAGCAGCATTGTATATATACAAAATCAATTTTTGGTCACCAATAGTGACTTCTAGCGGCTGTTTGTTTTCTTGCTCAAAATTTTTGCTGTGTATAATAGATATGGGTTCATTGTCATTTGCAATAAAGAGTGCGTATTCATAGTCAAAAGAACTTAATGCTCCAAGGCCCACCATATCATTAAACATTTTCTTCATATCAAGGCCCACAGAAATAAAACCCCAGAATTGAAGTTTGCCACGAATTGTTTCAAATACAGGGTATCTAACCTCAAGTGTTCCAATATCTTTGTTGACATATGGAGGTAAAATAACAGGCTTTCCAGTGTTTTTAGCTTGTTCTGCAAATTTTTTAGTTTTTTCATCTGCAAAAATATCCATACCTAAAGTTCCTTCAAAACCTTCCTTAGGGTAGACATGCTTTACAAAACCATGAGGTTGATAAGAAATAAAAGTAAAATAGGCATGATTAAACATCACCCCTGCAATTTTATTAAAGTTTTCTTCTGATAAATCTTCTGGAGCAAGCGTTAAAACACTTTGCAAAACACGTATATTATTTAGTGCTTCTAGTGCCATATTTTCAGTGCGCTGCGTACATACGGTGAGGATATCCTGCTCTTGTTTATTTTTCACATCAAGATACTCTTGCACACAAATATAGGTAAAAAGAGCACTAAATAGTAGTAAGATTAGATAAGAAGACCTTGAGTAACGCATACGAACCCCTAATCAAAAAAGTTAAATTTCAAATAGATAGCCAAAATCATAGTCTAAAAAAGCGACTATCTTGACATTTTGAAAATGAGAAATAATATCATTCAACATAAATGTCAATTCACTAATTAGAAAATTTAAAATAAGACCTATTTTTTAAAATTATGAAAAATTTTTTAAAATATAATTTTAAGCTTGATAATGAAAACCAAATTCTATACTGTTCACCTCTAGTTAATTACTATGTTTTAAAACTGAGGTTGATATGAAAAAAGAAAAAGTAAGAATTTTAGTATTATCTGCTATATTTATAGCTCTTGGCCTTATGTATTATGTAAAAAATATGGCGGTGGAGCCGCAAGTAATCACCGGTGATTTTGCCTTAAATGTTGAATATGTAAACCTTGAAGAATTAAGGGCGCATAATCTACCAATTATTATTGACTTTGGTGCCGATGAATGCGGCCCTTGCATAGCCATGGCCCCAGTGCTTGATAAGGTTAGCAAAGATATGCAAGGAAAGGCCCTAATTAAATTTGTAGACGTATGGAAAAACCCTGACGCAACCAAGGGCTTTCCGGTAACAGTTATTCCAACTCAAGTTATAATTAATGCTGACGGCACACCCTATAAACCAAGTAAGGACTTAGGTATTGAATTTACCATGTATGGTAGCAAAAAAGCCGAAGGTCATGCCTTTACTGCCCATCAAGGCGGTCTCACAGAGGAGCAAATGTTAGCAATTCTTGCAGATATGGGAGTTAAATAGTGGACGCTTTGTTAACAACTCTCTCGCAATTAATTGTAGAAAGTGTTTGGATTGCGCCTGTTTTAGCCATTGTGGCAGGTTTACTTAGCTCATTTACTCCTTGTGCCCTAGCAAGTGTTCCTTTGATTGTTGGTTATGTTGGCGGCTTAGGAGAGCGAACAACCAAACGTGCCTTCTTACTATCCTTAACCTTTGCCATTGGATCAGCGGTTACATTTACTACATTAGGCATTGTAGCCACAGCAGCCGGTAGTTTAATTGGCACATCATCTGACATATGGAATTTATTTTTAGGCGTACTTATGCTCTTAATGGGCTTGCAGGTACTTGGCTTATATGAATTTATACCCTCAACATCTCTTACTTCTAAATTTGGCAGAACTGGTTTTATTGGGGCTTTTATTGCCGGAATATTAGGTGGTATTTTTTCATCGCCTTGTTCAACTCCGGTATTAATTGCCCTTCTTGCTGTGGTTGCAGGTAAGGGAAGCTTTACTTGGGGTGTTGTATTGTTATTACTTTATTCATTTGGTCATGGAATTTTAGCTGTTGTATGCGGGACATCTGTAGGTTTTGTACAAAAGATTTCTATCAGCACAAGGTATAATAAACTTAGTAATGCATTAAAAATAATCATGGGTATTTTGATTTTATTAATTAGTTTGTATATGTTTTATTTAGCTTTTTAGCATGGTTAAATCTTTTTTAATTAAAATGAAAGATTTTTTTAAGAAATCATTTGACAAAAAAAATTAGATACTATAGAAATTAACTCCGCTCAATTGAGAGTGAGAATAAAGTTCATTTTCAATTACACACTAAAAAAAGTACCCTAAGGAGCCTCTGAGTGAGACTTAAGCCTTATATACTGCTCATAATCTTAATTCTAACCATAAGCGGTTGTGCACCCCAAAATAAAGCCGCCATAACTGGTACTGAATTTGTAGACACAGGCGGTTTTTTTATTTCATACATGGACGCCTTTAATAGTCGCGATATGAATAGGCTTATATCCCACTATGCACCCAACTCCTTAACCTATGTCTTAAACGATAGTGGTGGCTATCATCTAACTCAAAGCGATTTATATAAGGCTTTTGAGATGAAGAAAGAAGGCTGGGAAAAAAACAACATGCGCATTCTTGATTTTACAGTGTTAAACACAAGAACTGCCGGTAACTTAATAGACGTGTCGGTAGAATTTAAGATGCAAAGTAGCACTTGGGTTGGGGAATATCGCACAAACTTTTCCCTTACAAACTCCGGTGGGGTGTTAAAGATTTTCAAAGAAAACACGTAGGATGTAAGCTTATTATCTTGCTATTTTGGATGTAATAGCAGTTTTTATAAGCTAAACAAAAAGTAAAGAATGCGCTAATTTATCTTTTTGATAAATTATTAGCAAAAGCAAATGTTTAACTGAGGTATTTATGGAGGAAACAAACTGCTTTTCTAGGATTCATTCCCATGTGATTGAACAATTGCATAAATGCTATCAAGAATTGTTTGAACATAGCGGGCATGGCAAGATGAGTATTGAAATGCGTTTTTTGAAACGTGGTCAAAAGGAAGTTTTAATTAACTGCGGGCGTGAATATCGCTTCATCGTAGATTGCTGCGAAAAATGCGCCACTGGCATATCTTGTGATAAGCCAAAGAAAATCAAGTCAAGCAAAGCTATTAGTTAATCAAATTAATATTGCTTGCAAACAAAGCCTTAATTTTAGGGCCCACCTGTCTAGAAGGACTAGAAGGTAGTAAAAATATATTGGATGATTGTCATATTGACATGTTTGGGTAGATTCTGAGGAGGAATTGCACAATCAAAGAAAATTGCAAAATTTTTGGAGATTTTTTTAAATGTTTAACAAATCTAAAAAACAATCTGGTTTCACTTTGATGGAACTACTAATCGTTATCGCCATTCTTGGCTTACTTCTTGGCCTTATTGCTCCCCGTCTTGGTGGCATCACCGCCGGCACTGCTGACAACGTTTGCGATACCAACAACAAAGGTATTCGTGGCATGAC
>CAYJDF010000128.1:0-6979 GCA_964368845.1 uncultured Desulfovibrionaceae bacterium | reverse complement strand
CGCAAAGGTCTAAAGCTTTACGATAAACGTTGACAGCATGGGCCACATAACCCCCGCTACGCATACGACCTTCAATTTTAAGGGCTGTGATATTTTGACGTACAAACCATGGTACAAAGTAGATTAAGCATAAGTCTTCCGGTGACCATACGGCAGAAAAACCTTCGTCACCTTGGGTCACTTGCCATAGTTCATGCCCAGGACGCATAGATTCTTCCAAAACAATATCTTGATTTGGCATAGGGCGATATTGAAAGCGACAGGGTTGAGTACATTGAC
This sequence comes from uncultured Desulfovibrionaceae bacterium, assembly GCA_964368845.1. Lineage (GTDB taxonomy): Bacteria > Desulfobacterota > Desulfovibrionia > Desulfovibrionales > Desulfovibrionaceae > CAYJAD01. The sequence goes on along the minus strand of CAYJDF010000128.1, from coordinate 6,700 downwards.
CTTCATTAGCCGGGCGTTCATTTAACCATGCTGAAAGTAGGCATTGCCCTGATATGGCTAAACATTGTGCACCATGTACAAAACATTCAAGCTCCATTGTGGGACAGGATTTTTTTATGGCTCTAATCTCTGTATGCCGTAATTCACGAGCCAAATTAACTCGGCTAGCACCTTGGTCTTGCCAAAATTGGACACTACCTTCATTGCAAGTATTGGCTTGGGTAGAGATATGCACGGGAATATGGGCAAAGTGCTTTCTTGCTAAATGCAAAACACCCGGATCTGCAATAATATAGGCATCTACCTCTGCCTTAGCTCCTTCTTCTAAGTTTTGCATGACTTTTGACCAACTACTTTGGCGGGGAAAAGCATTGCAGCAAAAAAATAATTGTACATTAGCTGCGCGGGTTAGTGCTCTTGCTCTTGTTAAATTGTCGTCAGCAAAAACGCGTGAAGCTCGTAAAGAGGCAGTACCCCCAAGGTAAACAGCATCAGCACCATAAAGTATTGCTGATTCTAATTGCTCCATACTGCCAGCAGGGGCAAGTAATTCTGGGATATTTTGTGTTGTCATAAGTTTGAAAGTCCTAACGACTAAGCACAATACATGTGCCTAAAAATTAATTATTTTAAGGTGTAGGCAAACCTTTTTGTCTGCGTCTATTTTTAAGTTTATCTAATATATCCGTAGTGATGCGTAAATTACCATTGCCTACGCCAAGGTGAATATTGGGTTTTGTTGTACCATGGTAGTCGCTTCCACCAGAGAGGTCTAAGTCATGTTTTTGGGCAAGTTTGACACAAATGGCCTCTTGGGCTTCACTGTGAGAGCTATGATAGGCTTCAATGGCAGAAAGGCCAAAAGTTTTTAAATGTGCAAGTAAGTTGTCCAGCCATTGTTGAGTGCATTTTATTAAGCCTGGATGTGCCAAGCAAATAGTTGCACCAGATATATCCAATAGGTGCATGGCTTCATCAATGGTCAAAACCTTTTTGGGTTCATAAGCCTTGCTATTGGATCCAAGGTATTTACTAAAAGCTTCACGTATGGATGATACATAACCTTTTTGTATAAGGGCTGCCGCTATGTGCGGACGTCCTACAGTGTCACCACCTGCAAGTTTAAGCACCCCGTCATAATCAAGGTCTAATCCCATTTTTTTTAATCTATGTACCATAATTTCATTACGTTCAGAGCGGTATTTACGCAACAGTTCAAGGGATTGTTCAAGCTCTTTAGCTTCATTTTTAATCCAAAGCCCTAATATATGCAGTTCACCGCATTCAGAAAAAACTGATAGCTCACAACCTCTTATGATTTCTACTTGACTTATTTTCCCTTGTACTGAAGCTTCGTCAAGGCCCCCAAGGGTATCATGGTCGGTAATAGCAATAGCTTTAAGTCCAAGCTTGGCAGCTTTTTCTACCAGCTCCTTTGGGGTATCGCTACCATCTGAGGCAATGGTATGTGTATGTAAGTCAATATAGTGCATAAATTTATTTACTCTTTTTGTTGCATACCAAAAATATGCAGCATTGACAAAGGATAGTTTTGGGCAAAAAAACATTTTTTGTGTAAGATTTGATATGAAATAGTTTTAATTTAATTGCACTATACCCATTATAAATTGTAGACCTTTAACAAATTTTTTGCTAGTTTGACTCTTCGTTGATTTTGTATTTTGTATACTGCTGTTATACATTAAAAGGATGAAGCAATGACTTTAATATACCCTAAAAATTTAACTCGCCCTCTGAGTTTGGAAAATACAGAAAAACCTCAATTATACCGTGAGCTTTTTCCATATACATCCATTTGTCGTACTCCTTTTGATGGAGTGTTATTAGCCCCTAGTACGGTAGAAAAACCTGTTATTACGGATACAACATTTCGTGACGGTCAACAAGCCAGACCACCATATACCATACAGCAAATTGCAAGAATATTTGATCTACTGCATAAGTTAGGTGGTAAAAGCGGACTTATTAACGCTTCGGAGTTTTTTATTTATTCGGCTAAAGATCGTAAAGCCATTGAAGCTTGTAGGGCGCGTGGGTATCGGTTTCCACGCATTACGGCTTGGATACGCGCCAATAAGCAAGACTTAGACTTGGCGCGGAGCATGGAATTTGATGAAGTTGGTATGTTAACCAGTGTGTCAGATTACCATATATTCTTAAAGCTTGGTAAAACTCGACAGCAAGCTATGGATATGTATTTGGATATGGTGCGCCAAGCTCTAGAGTGGGGCATTGTGCCACGTTGTCACTTTGAGGATATTACCCGTGCGGATATTTATGGTTTTTGTTTACCATTTGCAAAAAAACTTATGGATATGGCTCAAGATGCTGCCATGCCGGTTAAAATTCGCCTATGTGACACTATGGGGTATGGTGTCCCCTATGCTGGCGCTGCTTTGCCACGCTCCGTGCAGCGTATTGTACGCGCCTTCATTGATGAGGCCAATGTGCCGGGTGAGCATTTAGAGTGGCATGGGCACAATGATTTTCATAAGGTTTTGGTTAATGGTGTGTCGGCTTGGCTTTCTGGCTGTGGGGCGGTTAATGCTACACTTTTTGGTTTTGGGGAGCGTACAGGTAATACGCCGCTAGAGGCTTTAGTTATTGAGTATATATCCTTAACTGGGGATGATTTGGCAGCTAACACTGCTGTTATTAACGATATTGCTGAATATTTTGAAAAGGAACTTGATTATACAATTCCGCCTAACTACCCCTTTGTGGGGCGTGATTTTAACGCCACTAGTGCAGGTGTTCATGTTGATGGCTTGAGTAAGTGTGAAGAAATATACAATATTTTTGATACAACTGAGATACTCGGTCGCTCTGTGCCCATTATTATTACGGATAAATCTGGTCGTTCTGGGGTAGCATATTGGATTAATAATACTTTTAAATTGGGTGAAAAAGACAAAATAAATAAGCGTAATCCATTGGTGGGTGCAATTTATGATGAAATTTTAAATACATATGAGAAAACAGGGCGTAATACCTCGTTTTCGCATAATGAAATGCTAGCCCTTGTACAATGCCATATGCCAGAATTATTTGATTCAGAGTTTGGCACTATGAAGCGTTTGGCTGGTAAATTGTCTTCGCGCATCTTGCTTAAAAAAGCTCGTGATGCAAAATTATTGCAAGATGGTGCGGCTCAGCTTCAAGCCTTGAGCGATTTTATTGATAAGTATCAATTTATACAATATCTATACCTTACTGATAATAAAGGTAAATTGCTATGCTCCGCTATTAATGACCCAGCTAACAAAGAAAAATATCAAGTGCAGCATGTGGGTTTTGATTTGTCTGAACGTGAATGGTTCAAAGAGCCCATGAAGACTGGTAGCTTGCACATTATGGATGTATATCAATCGCAATTTACTAATAAATTGATTATTACAGTATCTTGTACTGTTACTGATGGTGATGACAACATTCAAGGTGTGCTTGGAGCAGATATGCAATTGGAAGAGTTACTTAAGCGAGCACAAATGCTTAAAGCTGAAGAAGCACATCATGAAGAGCTAAATGGAGATTTATCTACAAGCAATAAGATTTAATATCTTATTTTAACTTATTTCATTGGGATAATTATGCAAAATAATACAGTGTATTGGATTGAGGGTGATGGTATTGGGGCAGAAGTGTGGAAGGTTACGCGACCCATTGTTGATGCAGCAGTGCAAAAAGATTATGATGCAAGCATTAATTGGGTTGAATTATTAGCTGGGGATAAGGCTGTTGGTGAACTTGGCACAGCACTACCAGAAGCGACACTACATAGTTTGAAAAATGCCCAGGTTGCCATTAAAGGTCCGCTTGGTACTCCAGTTGGTACGGGTATGCGTAGTCTAAACGTAACCTTTAGGCAAGTATTAGACCTATATGCTTGTGTGCGACCCATTAAACATTATGCTGGTATTGAAAGCCCAGTCAAACATCCTGAGCGGGTTAATGTAACGGTTTTTCGTGAAAATACCGAAGATGTATATGCTGGTATTGAATACGAAAGCCAAAGTCCTGAGGCAAAAAAGTTAGCGGACTTTTTGCACGAAGCTTTTGGGGTAAATATTTTCCCAGATAGTGCCATTGGCATAAAACCCATGAGTCCCATGCGTTCCAAACGCCTAGTGCGCGCGGCCATACAACATGCCATTCATAGCCAAAGCCCAAGGCAAGAGCGCAATGTAACCCTTGTGCATAAAGGCAATATTATGAAATTCACCGAAGGTGGTTTTAGGAAATGGGGTTATGAAGTAGCTGAGCAAGAGTTTGGCAGTAAGATTTGCACTGAAGCTGAACCAAAGTCTGGTTGCATCACTATTAAGGATCGCATTGCCGATGCCATGTTCCAAGAAGTTTTGCAGTATCCAGAAAACTTTGATGTAATTGCCACACCTAATCTAAATGGTGACTATCTATCCGATGCTTTGGCAGCCCAAGTGGGCGGTCTTGGCATGGCACCTGGTGTCAATGCTTCTGATGACTTAAGTTTTTTTGAGGCAACTCATGGCACTGCCCCTGCCATTGCAGGTAAAGATATGGCAAACCCCTGTAGTTTATTACTTAGTGCAGCCATGATGCTTGAGCATATGCAATGGCCCTTAGCGGCGGCTCGTATTCGCACGGCCATTGAAAAAACTCTTGATGAGCGATTTGTGACTATTGACCTTGCTAAGCAAATGAGTGGAGCTAAGGTTGCTGGCACAATTGCCTTTGGGCAGCGTGTTGGTGAATTGCTTTAATTTTAATATGTGAGAATTGTAATGAATATTGTACAAAAAATTATTAAGCAGCATTTAGTTGGTGGCAACATGCAAGTGGGGGAACCTGTAGACTTGCGTATTGATCAAGCTTTAACTCAAGATGCCACAGGTACTATGGCATGGTTGCAATTTGAGGCTCTTGGTGTTGAGCGTGTTCAGGTAGATTTAGCTGTGAGCTATGTAGACCACAATACTTTGCAGACCAATTTTCGTAATGCTGATGACCATAGATTTTTGCGTACTGTTGCTTCTAAATATGGAGCTTTATTTTCTCCTGCTGGTACAGGGATTTGTCATCAGTTGCATTTAGAAAACTTTGCAAAACCAGGCACAACCCTTATAGGTTCTGATAGTCATACCCCTACAGCTGGTGGCATGGGTGCTCTTGCCATGGGTGCTGGTGGACTTTCTGTGGCTTTGGCCATGGCGGGTAAACCCTACACTATACCTATGCCCAAGGTTGTGCGAGTATGGCTTGAAGGTTCGCTTAGTGGCTGGGCTCAAGCTAAGGATGTAATATTAAAGCTATTACAAATGCGTAGTGTTAAGGGCGGTGTAGGTTGTATTTTTGAATATGCCGGCCCTGCTCTTTCAACTTTAAGTGTGCCAGAGCGCGCCACCATCACCAATATGGGTGCTGAGCTTGGGGCTACTACTTCCATCTTCCCCAGTGATGAACAAACCCTTACTTTCCTTAAAGCCCAAGGGCGTGAGAAAGATTGGATAGAGCTTGTGGCAGATGAAAATGCAACTTATGATGAAGAAGTACATCTTAATTTAGAACAAATTGAACCCATGGCTGCAGCACCACATATGCCGGATAAAGTTGTTCGTGTTGCAGATTTGGCTGGAATTAAAGTTGAGCAAGTTGCCATTGGCTCTTGTACCAACTCATCCTATAGAGATTTATGTCAAACAGCCATGATATTAAAAGGCAAGCAAGTTGCCCCAAGTTGTCCTACGGCTATGTCCCCAGGTTCCAAACAAGTTTTAAGTATGCTTGCAAATAGTGGGGCGTTGAATGATTTATTGCTGGCTGGGGTGCGTCTTTTGGAATGTTCTTGTGGTCCTTGCATTGGTATGGGCGGTGCACCGGTATCAGAAGGTGTAAGTGTGCGCACTTTTAATCGTAATTTTGAAGGTCGTAGTGGCACTAAGGACGCCCAGTGTTATTTAACAAGCCCTTTAACTGCTGCAAAAGTGGCTTTGCATGGTGAATTTACAGACCCAACCACATGGGGTGATGCCCCTACTTGTGAAGCTTTGCCTGTTGATGTGCCTAGTATTAAAGACTTATTTGTATTGCCAGCCTTAAATAATAAAGATGTGGAAGTATTGCGCGGACCAAATATTGTGCCACTTGAAAACTTCTCATCCTTACCAGATCAATGTAATGGACAGGTGAGTATTGTGTTGCCTGATAATATTACAACAGACCATATTATGCCTGCCAATACGCATATTTTGGCTTTGCGCTCCAATATTCCAGCCATTGCAGAGTATGTATTAACCCCAGTGGATGCGGACTTTCCGGCCAGAGCACGCGGTATGCAAAATGGTATAATTGTTGCCAGAGAAAACTATGGGCAAGGTTCAAGCCGTGAACATGCAGCCTTAGCTCCAAGGCATCTTGGTATACGTGTGGTGCTTGCTTGTTCACTAGCACGTATTCATCGAGCCAATTTAATTAATTTTGGTATTTTGCCCTTACTTTTTGTAGATCCTAATGATTATGAAGGAATTGAGGCTAAAATGCCTGTTAGCCTTGATACAACAAAGCTAGAGGCTGGTAAACCTTGTTTTATGCAAGTGGGAGATAAACAAATAGAAGTCAGTAACGATTTAAGCGAAGAAGAGCTTAAAATAATTCGGGCTGGTGGTTTGTTGAATTCAGTACGATGTTAGTTGGTTTATTA
>CAYJDF010000127.1:5009-6982 GCA_964368845.1 uncultured Desulfovibrionaceae bacterium | reverse complement strand
CGTGCAGCTGCAAGTAAGTTTAAGCGTTGGCTACCAGGAATTTCTGACCAATATTTCCATACAACACCAGGGTTATTATGATTAGTACGTAAAAGTGAAATAAGACTAAACAAGGTTTTAAATCTACCTTGTTTTCTAATGGGAACAGGTAAAGAATACTCACCCTCTCCAATGGAGGAAATTTTTGTGCCGCGCATGGAATATACTCTTGAAAGCATGCGCTGTTCATGCAAATTAAGAATAGTTTGCACATCTATAGTACCGTAAGGAGTAGGAAATTGATCCACCACACAAACTGTGTTAAGTTTACGGGGAATAGTTTGAAGAATTTGACTATTTCCACTTGATGCAGGTACAGGTTCTTGTTTTTTACAATGCAAAATTCCTTCTTCCAACGTATAAATACTATCACAATACTCAGCTACACTTGGATCATGAGTAACTATAACCATTGCAATACCACCATCATGGGCAAGAGTGCGGAAATTTTCCATAACTACTTTAGATGTGCGCGCGTCAAGAGCCCCAGTTGGTTCATCAGCTAAAAGAATACGTGGATTATTAACCATGGCACGAGCAACGGCAACTCTTTGTTGCTCACCACCAGAAAGACGATTACTGCGATAGCTAACCCTATGAGACAAGCGTACCAGTTCAAGAGCACGAATGACTCTTTCCCAACGCTCCTCAGGAGGTATTTGCTCATAAATCAATGGAAATTCTACATTTTCAAATACAGTGGAGTGCTCAAACAAGTTACTGCTTTGCATAACAAAGCCCATATTTCCGCGTCTAAATGAGGAAGTTTGATCACGATCAAGGGTTGTTACATCGGTATCTAAAATATTTAAGCTACCACTATCTGGCATATGCAACATGCCAAGAATGTGTAACATAGTAGATTTGCCACACCCAGAAGGTCCCATGACTGCAACCATTTCACCGGCTTGTACATCAATATTAACACCACGCAGTACAGGTGGAAAACCCGGATAGCATTTATAAAGATTTTGTGCTGAAATAACAGAAGCCATAATTACCTACTCAAAGCGTAATGCCGAAACAACATCCATACGACTAGCTTGTAAAGCAGGGAACATACCACCTGCAATACCAATTACTGCCGAGAAAAGAATACTACCGATACTACTCAAAATTAATAAGTTATATGATATGGCAGAACCAAGAATAAAGCTGCCAATTTCTACACATAAAGTACCAAGTAAAATACCCAACATACCACCAGCCACAGACTTACACAATGCTTCGGTAAGGAATTGGGCCAAGATATCTCTGTCAGATCCGCCCATGGCTTTTTTAAGCCCCACTTCACGTGTCCTCGCGCGCACAGCAGCAAATGTGCCATACCAAATACCAAAGCCACCAAGCATTAAGGAAGCGGCAATACCAAGCCACAATAGAGCTTCTACAAACATAAAGGTAGTTTTGATACGTGCTAGTTGTTCTTCTTGGGTGCGTATTAATAAATTGGGGGCTTCTTGGCGAGATAAGACTATTTCTGGTACTGCCTTAGCAATCTTAGGCACATCTTCCCAAGCAACAGCACGTACAAATAATCGTCCAACCTTTTCCATGGCCCAGTTACGATCAAACATGGTGGTATAAGGCATAAATCCATTTCTAATACCATTACCAAGCATGATGCCACCTGCAACACCAACAACTTCAAAAATATCTGAGCCAAGGGTTAATATTTGGCCAAGGGCTTGTTCTGGTGAGCCAAACATATTGCTAGCAATTTCCCAGCCAAGCACGCAAACTCGCCTTCGTTGTTCTATATCTTCTGCATCTAAAAGCCTACCAGCCACTACAGTTGCAGCATAAGTTGACCAATAAAGCTCATCTACACCTAAGAATGATACTCTAAACCCTGATGTATCAAAGCGAAAGAAAAAATCTTCATAACCAGTTATGTTTCTACTCACAGTAGCAACACCTGGCAAATTACGTAT
>CAYJDF010000127.1:0-4909 GCA_964368845.1 uncultured Desulfovibrionaceae bacterium | reverse complement strand
CAATCATCCACAACATTTTCTTGCCAAATACTCTTAATATTGTGCTGTTCAAATAGCGGCCTAGCTATGGCCATTGCTCCTCCCCATGGCTGAGTAAAAGCAGAAATAGCTTGCAAAAGACGCATGATTAAAACGCTAATTTGATATGCTAAGGTTACTGGTTCATCATCTTCTGCTTTAACCTCGTGATAACCAGTACTAAAACCCGCCTCTCCCTTGGCTATAGGATAAACTAATTGTCTAATAAAATCAGGTTTGGCTATATGTGTACTATCACAAAAAGCATATATATCAACATCTTGACCAACGTGCTCTATTCCACACAGGCTATTATAATTTTTTTGTGAACAATGCTTAGCCTCACCAGCTATTAAACATTGAAGGTTTGGAAAGTTTTCTTGTAATGATTGAGCAAGCTTTGTGGCTGGATCTTGTTCATGAGCTGTAATAATAATGGGTATAAGCTCTGGGTAATCTTGATTAAGTAGTGAAGTCAAGGCTTCTTGCATGGCAGGATTATCACCTGCGGCCGGTATAATCATAGCCACCCTTGGGTAATGAGTAAACTCAACCTCATGAATTTCATTCGCACTATTTTGTAAAATCGTATTACGGCCCATACGCCAAAGCAATATAAGCACAATACATTGTAATGATGCAATAACCACCCAAAACATAAATACTTACTCCTCTATAGGACCACAGCGTTCATTTAGCTGTACATTTTTCAATCTTTTGCCAGCAAGAGTAGTAGAAAAACCATTACTTAAGGTAGCTTTACCACTAATATTTTGTTCATCAATAAATTTTCCTACAAAATTGTGACCAGATTTATGAAATGTATTTATGATACCTTCATCACTTATAGTACCATGAAAATGATAAGTATCAACTTGGCCATTGCTAAGCTTTAACAATAAAACTCCGCGTATTCTGCCATCTGGGGCAAAACATGCACCTGCCTGAAAAGTGGAAGTATAAATAGACCCAGTCCACAATTCTCCCACAAAACGTGGTGGTTGCTTAGAGCTATGATTTTCTGTAGAATTGACATCGGCATAGCTCAAAGATGGACATAAAAGCAATAGCCCAAAAAAAATTAAGAGACTACATCGCAATGCATAAAACAAAAGGGTTGGCATATATATCCTTAAATCATATATTTTTATAGGCTAAACGCAGGATAAATTTAATAATTGAATAATATTCCACTAAATTATATACAAATGCAATATAGCATTGCGCACCTAAACTATGCAACATTTTATTTATGCACAAATTTTATAAATTTAAGCCCAATACTACGAAGTATATATCATAAGGCTCTGTTATGACAAAGGTAATTTTTGTTTTGATTGATGGTTTAGACCTAACAAGTTCTATACATATGTCCTTTTTAGGCGCGCATAAGGAGCAACAAGCCCTTTGCGGTCAATTAGATTGTGAGCTACCTACAGTCTCACGCCCCATTTACTCTACTCTATTCACGGGAAAATCCCCCCTACAAACCAATATTACACACAATGGCCAAACTTTTCTCACACAAGATATTTTAGAACAATCTTTCTTTGCAAAACTATACTCTAAAGGCAAAACTTGCGCTATGGCTGCGCACTATTGGATGCGCGAAATTTATACTGGTGAAATTTATAATTCCGCTATACATCGTTTAAGCTTTAACTTGTCTGGACCTATAACTCATGGTATTTTTTATAATAATGACAACTACCCCGATGAATATGTTTTTCAAGATGCCAAAAATTTAGAATTACTTTATAAACCTGATTTTTTATTGGTGCATAGTATGGGGGTCGATACTGCTGGGCATGCTCATGGGGCTAATAGTGCACCATATAGGTTTGCCGTGCGTAAAGTTGACGCTTTATTAGCAGAGTATGTTCCCACATGGCTTGCGCAAGGTAGTATGGTAATTATTACCAGTGACCATGGCATGCATGCTGATGGAGCACATAATGACTTGCAAGCAGAAGTTCGGCGAGTACCATATTGGATTTTAGGTGCCAATAATAGTGTAAGTCCTCCCACCAACCAAAAGCAATGGTATCATCTACTTTATAACTACTTTATGCTTTAACCCCAAGCTCAAGATAAGCCTCAGAAAAATTTTAAAGATTTTATATGACAAAAAACTTACATACAACCAGCATATAATGTCACAAAACATCTTTTAACATCGTCATTAAATTATTTAGCTTTTTCCTTCGTGCCCTTATTGCCTTTTACCATAATTGTGCTTATATTGCTACACACAAGCTTTTTGGAGGGAATTTATGCGCTTTTGCCTACGCCTTATTTATTTACCCATATTCACATTATTTTTTTGTGCCACCACAACTATATCCTTAGCTGATGAAGGAAAGTTTGATTCCTTAAAACGCTTTAGCCAGGTATTAGATTTAGTCGAGCGTCATTATGTTGATGAAACTACCTCCAAAGATTTGTTAAACGGGGCTATTAAGGGGATGCTTGAAGGCCTTGACCCGCACTCCACCTTTATGACACCTGATGAATATAAAGAAATGCAAGAAACAACATCTGGTGAATTTTCTGGAGTAGGAATTGAGATTTCATTAGAAAATGGTCAAGTTACTGTGGTATCTCCCATTGAAGACACCCCTGCCTTTAGGGCAGGTCTTTTACCGGGTGACATTATTCTAAGCATTGATGATACACCAACTCAAGAACTTACCTTACAAGAGGTGGTTTCTCGTATCCGTGGAACTAAGGGCACAGCTGTTAAACTAAGTATTGTCCACCCAAACTCCAACAAACCAGAAACCATTAGTATTATACGTGATTCTATTCCACTAATTAGTGTAAAATACAAAGAGCTTGAACCTGGATATCACTGGTTACGCATTACCCGTTTTTCTGAACGCACCACCGATGAGCTTCATGAAGCCATTGAAGAAGCAAAGAAAAAAAGCATGAAGGGTATTGTTCTTGATATGCGTAATAACCCAGGTGGTTTAGTTGACGAAGCCGTAAGTGTTACCGATACTTTTTTAGCCAAGGGAAATATTGTTTCCATTCGTGGGCGCGATAATTCTTCCATCCGTGAATACTCCTCCAAAAAACAAAGTACTGACCTTACTACACCCATGGTGGTCTTGGTAAATGCAGGTTCTGCATCTGCTTCTGAAATTGTAGCAGGAGCATTACGCGACCACAAACGCGCACTTATCTTAGGAGAAAAAACCTTTGGCAAAGGCTCGGTACAAAATATCATCCCGCTTTCTGATGGTTCTGGCTTAAAGCTTACCGTGGCCTTGTACTACACCCCCGACGGAAAAAGCATTCAAGCTGAAGGTATTACCCCTGATCTTGAGATACCCTTTGAACCAGTAGATGAAGAGGATAAAAGTACTCCAAAATTTGTTCGCGAAAAAGACCTTTCTAGGCATCTTAGTAGCGAAAAAGAAAAATCTGATAAAGATGACGAAAAAGATAAAAAAGAAGCTCAAGACAAAGACAATGTTAAAAACCAAAAGGTTGATGACGATGTTAAAGATCAACTTGCCAAGGATAACCAATTGCGTATGGCCTTACAATTTGTCAAGAGCCTACCTAAGCTACAACAAATTCAGTCAAATTTATAATAAAAACACAAAATCACTATACAAAAACCCCCCTTGTTTACATGAAACAAGGGGGGTTTTATAATATCTTAAAAAAAAACAGTTATGTATATTGTGGCTCTATTTCTTTAATAATTTGGAAAGATTGCATAGATTTAACCGTTCCACCAAGCCCATAATACTTAGTAACACCAGCCACAGTGCAAGGCAGTAAATCTTCCACATCTGTATCTAAAACAAGCACATCTCCAACCTTCATGCGTAAAAGTTGATTGCCAGTAATTTGAGTATTTCCAAAATGAATTTTAAACTCCACAGGAGTTTCCAAAAGACGCTCCTTAAGGCGCGCTACCCAAGCATGGTCAATCTCTAATCGCTCAGTTTGGAAGCTTGCATGCAGTTTTGAGCGTATGGGTTCAATGGTTGCATAAGGTAAACAAATAACCATAGAACCTATAGCAGTATCTAATTCTACTTCAAAAGTAATAACAACCACCACATCACTTGGTGGTACAATAGCTGCAAATTGCGGATTAATTTCTGAACGAACCAATTCCAGCTTAACATCATGCACAGGCCGCCACGATTCTTCCATACTTTCAAGGGATATTTTAATAATTTTATCCACAACGGCTTGTTCAATGCGTGTAAATTCACGCCCCTCTACCTTAGGTTGAGAACCTGCTCCACCAAAAACATTTTCCACCAATGCAAAAACAAGCCGTGAATCAACAACAATAATGGCATTGCCTCGTAGTGGGTCCATCTTAAATATATTAATACTTGTGGGCACAGGTAAAGAGCGAATAAATTCCCCAAATTTAGCCATATCAATGGAAATAGGATTTAACTCTACACGTTTACGTATAGAATTAGAAAGAGCATTAGTACAAAGCCTAGCAAAACGATCATTTACAATTTCTAAAACAGGCATACGCCCGCGAATAATACGGTCTTGATTAGCAAGGTCAAAGGCAACAATACCAGAATCATCTTCAGGTATATCGTTCTCGCTTTCAATTTCCCCACCGGAAAGTCCTCGCAACAAGGCATCTACTTCATCTTGAGCCAATATTTTATTCATGAAACACCTATGCTTTTTGCATTTAATATAAAAATACTCTAGACTTTGTTTGATAGTGGGTCAAGCTTAATGTCACTTTTCCCACCCCACGCTTATTTTATGCAATTTTTAGACCAACATCTCTGAATATTGAATTTTATCACTATAACATTGACCTCTTGACATTGCCAAGATAGAATGAATAGTAGATGCTGAAAAAGATGTTTCCACGTCTTTTTTAGAAAAG
>CAYJDF010000126.1:5076-7050 GCA_964368845.1 uncultured Desulfovibrionaceae bacterium | reverse complement strand
GGGTAAATTGCCAAGAAAAATTTTGAGCGTTACCTTAGAGAGCTATGAAAAAAGCCCTTAACCTACTGGTCAAGGGCTTTGTGCCTATGGTGCTGGTGGATCACACAGCAAGCTATAGGTTAATTTATTTATTTATTTTCTACTAAAAATTCACTAAGTAGTTGGTCTGACGCCTCGTCCTCTGTGCCATACATAGTATCAAACCATTCGTCATACCAGCTAGATTCTTCGTCATCATCATCTTCTTCAGATTTTCCGCCTTTACCGCCACCGCCTTTTTTAGAACCTTCCATGGCTTGGCTTGTTAGGGATTCATCATCGCCAATATTACTCAAGATGGAGTTTTCATCTGTAGTTTCATCCCCTATTTGTGTGGCTGAAGCTTGCTGTTTTTCTGCCTTGGCAGCATTGTACATTTCCATGGCCTCGGATGAGAAGCTTACAGTGTCACCACCACCATTGCCACTAGATATGGAACTTTGTTGTTGTTGAGCCAATGGATTATAAAAAATGTTTGTTAATTCATTAGAGTTGTTAATTCCTGAAATAGACATGTTAACTTCCTTTTGTCATAAAAATTAAAAAATTATCTGGGTGACATAGTTTATAAGGGAAAATATTTCTCACCTATGGTATAGAAGCAAGAACCATACCATGAGGCTGTAAGTTAATAGTATGTTATTTTAAGTAATTACGTTGTGCAGACTTAATTCTTGCTAGGCAAACTTTGTATAGTGCGGTATGGCTTTCGTACTTAAGCAATTGACAATGCTTAGTAATGACCTTTACACTGCATTTTCTTACAATTACTTTATAGAAAATTTTAATAGCTTAGGATGATTAATGGATAAAGTGCATGCTCCGCATAAACCAATTCCCTTGGTATTGCTTTTGGAAGAGCTTAATTTTGGCGGTACACAAAAGCAAATGCTTGAAATGGCAAAGCGTATTGATCGCAATTTTTTTATGCCAGAAATATGGACTTTGCGTCAGGGTGATGCCTTAATGCATATGGCTCATGAAGGCAAAATTCCTGTTACCATGTTATGTGACACTGAAACCTTAGATACAATTGCTGCCATACCGGCCATATGGCGACAAATGAAGCAAAGCCGTCCAGTATTGGTACATACTTGTACGGCATATCCTAATATTTGGGGTAGAATTTTTGCGCGATTATATAGGTCGGCTGTAGTAGTTGGGTCTTGCCGAGCTCAGCGTAATGTAGGTCAGCAACATGAGCGATATTTATGGCGTACAGCCCACGCGCATATTTGTAATGCTAGTAGCATATATAATAGTTTGTGTGAACTCGGTGTACCGCAAACTAAGTTGCATCTTATTCCTAATGGGGTGGATGCAGAGTATTTTACTCCTAATACTACTGGGCTGGTTGAAGCCCCAGAATTGGTCTGCGTGGGGCGTATGGTCAAGGCTAAGGAGCAGGAAGTTTTGTTACATGCCTTTGTGGATGTGTTAAAGCATGTACCGCATGCTCGCTTGCATTTTGTCGGTGATGGTATATTGCTTAATGAACGTAAACAACTAGCGTGTGATTTGGGTCTTGAGTCTAATGTGATTTTTCATGGTGCAAGTAGTGCCCGAGAGCATTTGCAATCAGCTAGACTGTTTGTATTTTCATCGCGTGATGAAGGTATGCCCAATGCTATTTTAGAGGCCATGTCTTGCGGCTTGCCCATAGTTTCTACTAATGCCAATGGTATAGCGGATATTGTTGAGCATGAAAAACAAGGGATTTTGGTAGAAGTAGGTGATGTGGATGCTTTAGCCAAGGGAATTGTGCGTTTACTAACGAATGTTAGCTTAACAGAAAATATGGGGCAGGCAGCGCGCAAGCATGTGCTAGAAAACTTTTCCTTAGAAAATCTTACTCGAATGCATGAAGATGTATATAAGCAATTATGTTTACGTGCAGGGTTGTTGGTATAGCTGGTAATTAATATTAAATTTTAT
>CAYJDF010000126.1:0-4976 GCA_964368845.1 uncultured Desulfovibrionaceae bacterium | reverse complement strand
TATTACTCGGCTGGTTTTGTCTCTGCTTCAGGAGTGGCAGGAGCAGGAGATTTTTCTTCAGCTTGATTAGAAGCAGGTGCTTCAGTTGCTGCAGGAGCTTGCTCTTGAGCTTGCTCAGTAGCAGGTGTTTGTGTAGCAGGTGCTTGCATGGGGCTTGGGGTCATTTCAGCGGCTGGTGTTTCTGGTACGATGGCTTTAAATTCCATGTTTACCTTATTCATTTCTGCAATAATATCATCAGTTAAGCTAAGCGTTTGGCTGTATGATAAAGCCACTTCAGCTCCCACGATAATGTCAAGTTGTTTACTCATACGTAAGGCATCAATACTACGTTGCATGGAGTCTTGTAGTAGGTTAACTACATTTTGTTCTTCTGCGCCAATGCGTTGTTGGAACTCGGCATACATAGTTTGAATTTCTTGTTGTAAAGCAGTATTTTCTGGGTCATTTTGCAATTTTTCTTGTACTTGAGTTAGCTGAGCTTGCATTTCGGTGTGAATGCCCTCAAGAAATTTCATCCCGGCTTTAGCTGGCTCACTTTCTCTAAAAACACGAGCTGTATCTATAATGCCTATTTTAGGCGTAGCTGGGGGAGCAGGTTGATTGCATGCACTTAAAAGGCATACAGTTAACATTAAAAAGATAGCATTCCTTAACATAAATTCCCTCTCTTGCAGGTTGATTTTTTATGGTACTTGGATTTAAATTATTATAATTTAACAATTTTAATGATTATTCAAATACAATGCACCGTGTTTATTGCATTAAAGTCCAGTCTTGTAATATGTTTTGTTAAAAATTTCAAGCAATAACTTATAAATAAAAATATATGTTCAACAAAACAATTATAAAATTTCTTCAAACTGTGCTTGCCTATTGGTAACTTTGGCTACATAGGCGCGGGTTTCTGCTATGGGCAGAACAGTTGTTAAACGTGTATATACTTCATGGGCCTCAAGTTTGTTAATATTATCGATAGCGTTTTGAGGTCCACTACCAAAAAAGCGTATAAGACGCCCAGGCCCCATATTATAAGCCGCAAGGGCACAATATATGCGTGAATTTTTATCTTTTATGCCGCCTAGGTGACGAGTTAGCAAAAGGTGCATATAGGTTGCGCCAAACAAAATATTTACTTCTGGATTTGACAAATCTTCATGAGTTATGGTGGCACTATGCCCATGTAAATATGTATGAACTTCGCCTCCTGCCGTACTTGGCAGCAATTGCATTAATCCCATGGCAGATTGTGAACTGACCAATGCCGGAGAGAAATCACTTTCGGTTTGGATAATGGCAAAAAGCATGGCCTCACTTAAGTTATATTTTTTGGCAGCCTTGCTAACCAAGGTTCTATAGCGTTGCATTTTTGCTCTAGTGCTCTCATTGCGGGGGGGTGGGGCCATATTGGCAATAATATTTTGATGCATACGGTCAAGGGTTGACTGTTCTATGGCGCAAGATATGGAACTATTTTTTTCCATAACCCAGCGTAATGGCTTCCCGTCAACGCTTAAAGCTTCACCATAGTTTATGGGCTGCACAACATTTAAGGTAGAATTTTCATGATTTGGAAGGCTGTGAATAAGTGATGCAAAATTATCACCACTTTCCACATTTTTTGTACCATTGGTGGTATGTAATGTTACATAATTATTAGAAAAGTTTAACCAATGCACTGTGTTTGGGGTATTGTGGGTTGCATGAGGGTCAACACTACGCACCTTGGTATTAATTGGTGCTCGCAGACTCCAATTAGTATTGCTAACAATGGGTTTAGGTATATCATGTGGGCCAAGTTGCACAACTGTGGTGGAAATATGGCGGCGAACTTCTGTCCCTTCACGTTGTGGGACAAAGCCAGCTACTAAAACCAACAGCATAAGTGCCACACTGGCATACCATATGTAGTTGTAGGGTTTTTTTATTAAGTTCATAATCATACTTCACTTCCCTTGGTTACCTGTTTTTGGGTAACAACCTAGAAGACGCATTTTGAGTATGCTCTTCTTAAGCTAACAAATCAATAAAAATTATTCTTATGATTTTAAAGTGTTGATAAATTGCAAAATTCTCCAATTACATTATCATTTAAAATCATGCATATATTTAGTATGCAAAACGTTTGCCATGTTTGTATCTACTTTATATTTAATTAAAAAATTTTAAAAATATTATGCTGTGCCATTTTTTTGAGTGAAAAGAATAAAAAAATTTTATTTAATACAAAATAACAGTTCTTGACATTGTTAACTAGGACACATATTTATCATAAATACACTGGGAAGTTAGATGAAGGCACCACCTATAACACCACAAACTCCGTGGCTTGCACCACTAGCTGGGTATAGCGATCTTGCGTTTCGGCTTTTATGTCGTGAATATGGTGCATGTGTGGCTTGTACAGAAATGGTAAGTTCTAAGGGGCTTATGTACAATAGCCCCGGTACTAAGGAGCTTTTACAAACCGTTGCCTATGATAGTCCACTGGTTGTGCAACTCTTTGGCAGCGATGTTGAAAGTTTGGAAAAATCTCTGATTTTTTTGCTTGAGCAAGGATTTTGTTTTTTTGACTTAAATATGGGTTGTTCCGTACCTAAGGTCAACAAAAGCGGCTCTGGTTCAGCCATGCTCAAAGATCTTGAACATAGCTTAATAGTAGCTAAGGCCATGCTTGATATTGTGCAACCTGGGCAGTTGGGTTTTAAAATGCGGCTTGGCTGGGATGATAATAGTCATGTATTTGAGGATCTTGCTTTGCGTTTGCAAGACCTTGGTGCGGCTTGGATTACCCTGCATCCGCGCACGGCTAGGCAAGGTTTTGGTGGTAATGCTCATTGGCCCAGCCTTAAAAAGCTTGCTAGCCAATTAGAAATTCCATTAATAGCAAGTGGTGATCTTTTTTCGGCTAATGATGGGATTGACTGTATTTTACAAACCAAGGTACAAGGGGTGATGTATGCCCGTGGGGCAATGCAAAATCCAGCTATATTTAGGGAACATGTGGATTTGTGGGAGCAAAGAACGCCTAAAGTTTTAGAACCAAAATCTTTGCTGGTGATGATAAGAAGGCATATGGAGCTTGCAAGAGAATATAGTTCAAGTCGGGTTGGTTTATTAAAAATGCGTACCTTCGTGCCACGTTATGTGCATCATTTTCATGGGGTTCGTTTTTTGCGCCAAGCCTTAGCCACATGTGAGAGTTGGGAGCACTTGGATAGTATTTTGGAAGAATTTTTACAAAAAGCAGAGCAATATTCATGAAAATTATTCGCGCACAAACTGCAGGATTTTGTATGGGTGTGGCCCTAGCTTTGCAAAAGCTTGATGAAGCTATTGAGCAAGCTAAAGCGCAAAATAAACGTATATGTACCTTTGGGCCAATTATTCATAATCCACAAGTTCTTAACGATTACTTAGCTCAAGGTGTGCAGAGTATTGCTTATGCTCATGAAGCTTTAGCAAATGACTGTGTTATTATTCGAGCGCATGGCATACCCAAAGAAGATGAAGCTACGCTAAAAAATTGTGGTGCAAACATAATTGATGCCACTTGCCCAAAGGTTAAAAAAGCCCAATTAGCTATAGCTAAGGCCACCCAAGATGGAACTATATTATTACTTTTTGGCGAGGTGGATCACCCTGAAGTGCGGGGGCTTGTGTCCTATGCTCATGGTGAGGCTTTTGTCTTTGATTCTCTTGATGAATTGCAAGCGACAAAGCTTGCTCCTCAAAACAGCTATGTGTTAGCTTCACAAACAACACAAGATCAACAAATTTTTATGCAAATAGAGCATTATTTAAAAACTCAATTAGGTTCAGTACCGGTTTTAGCTACCATTTGTCATGCAACATCTCAAAGGCAAGAAGAAATTATGCGTATAGCAAATGACGTTGATGCTGTGGTGATAGTTGGAGGAAAAGAGAGTGGAAATACTCGTAGATTGGCGGATGTAGCCGCTTCAAAGGGTGTTCCCACATGGCATGTGGAAACAGTAGATGAATTAAAAAATGAAAATTTTAAACAAATGTCGACTTTAGGCCTAACGGCTGGCGCATCTACACCGAAAAGTCTTATTGATGCTGTACATATTTTTTTAGAAAAAGCATCTTAAATATTTTAGGTAAATTTTAATTAGTTTTTAGCTAATTTAATTTCTATAGCTAGATACATTACAAGAGGGCATTGCTTATGGCACAAACCAATATTTTGCTTGAAGCTGGAACAAACGAGCTAGAAATTGTTGAATTTTTCATTGAAGAAAAAAACTATGCTGAGGATGGTACTGCCCTTGCTGAGCCATATCGTGGCTATTATGGCGTTAACGTGGCGAAAGTGCTTGAAATTATCCGTATGCCCAAGGTTACAGAATTACCAGAGGTGCAACATCCAAGTGTTCTTGGTGCATTTAATTTGCGTTCGCATATTATACCTTTGGTGGACCTTACCATGTGGCTTGGCAAAGAGCATTCCCCCATGGATGAAGAGCCAAAAACCATTGTAACAGAATTTAACTGTGTTACCACAGCTTTTATGGTGTCTGGGGTCAATCGTATTCACCGTATTTCTTGGGAAGAGGTGGAAGCCCCCAGTGCCTATGTTTCGCAAGTGTCTAACTATACTGTTATTGGTGTTGTGCGCCTTGAGGGTCGTATTGTTTTCTTGCTGGATTTAGAAAAGATTGTGGCCAACCTTAATCCAACATTGACTTTGCGCCTAGACGATTTGGGTGAAGAATTTAACTCTGAAACACGTTACCGCGCCTTGGTGGCTGATGATTCGGCTCTTATTCGTGAAATGCTGCGTGACCTACTAGAAAAAGCTAATTTTGATGTGGAGGTGGCAGAGCATGGTGCTGCTGCATGGGATCGTTTAGCATCATTTAAGCAAAGAGCAGAGGAAGAAGACAGGCCCATTACAGACTTTGTGCAGGTGGTGGTTTCTGATATTGAAATGCCCATGATGGATGGACATA
>CAYJDF010000125.1:88-7057 GCA_964368845.1 uncultured Desulfovibrionaceae bacterium | reverse complement strand
TCGCAAAGTGCTTTGGCGTCACTCAGCCTATTGTGCTTGAATGGATAAGCCGAGGCGCACCCATTGCCACCATAGAGGTAAAAGAGCGCACCATCTACCATGCAGAATACACAGCTTTGCAAGCGTGGCTTATACAACATGGGGGATAGGAAGCTCTTGACACCTTACCCCCTTGCAGGGCATAGTCACTCTTACGGAGCCTCAGAAACTCCATAACGAGCGGTTAGACTTTACGTGAAAAGTCATTTTTTGCGCCTATATTTGGGCGGGAGTAGACTAATACAATACCTTGCTTGCAGGGGAATAGGTCTGGCATTCTCGTTAATGTTCTGAGCTCCTGCCCTTTTTCTATCTCAGAAGGGGTAACTCAGAAAAAAACGAGGTACACCATGTGCAAAGACAACCAGAATCCCCCCACCAACGAAAAAACCAAACTTCACACAACAGAAGAACTTGCCAAGCAAGAAGGCGAAAACAGTGTAAAAAACCTTGTTGAGCCGATGTTGATTTTTGCCGACCTGTTACATGCCAATCACGAAAACAAAGAACGCTACTACACTGATATTGATATGGACGGGGTAGCAAGGACTATCCGCTTGCTTGCCCTTGGTGCATACACAGAGCTGAGGCTACAAGCTCGCTTTCCTTTTAGTATAGACAACCCGGACGTTGTGCATCTTGAAGAGGCTATGTCTACATGGGTAAGAGAAGAATAAAAAGGGAGGTGCGCCATGAGTAAAGACAATATCACACTTGAGGATATACACAACTTCGTGCATAGCCAATCCTCAGCCACGAACGAATACGACGCCATTCAAGAAGAACAAGGCCGCAACATTTGGGAACAAGCCCTTGACCCTATCATGCTTTTTGCCCACCTATTAGAAGCTAATGAAAAGCATAAGGGAGGGGTGCAAGATGTTGAAGTGACTAAAATAGCACACACTATTCAGCTTCTTGTGCTAGGTGCTTATGCACAAGTAAAGATGCAAGTTGTTTGTGGCGGTAATGATTTAAAAGGTTGTGATAACGGTAACTTTGAACTTTATATGAAAGAAGAGTGGAAAACATTGTAACCACTATCAAGCATTAGCACACAGCCCCAAAGCATACGCCGAGGGGTTTTTTTTTGCGCCCTATGCTCAACATAGACCTAGCAGGACAAACACACTTCTTTGCCGTGAATATGGACTCACGCACCGCTCATTAAAATGTAGGACATGTAGGGCGTGTAGACAGGGGGGAGAGTGAAAAACAACGCGCATTCTGCTTCACGAGAGTATGCGACTTACTCCCCCATATGAGCGAGAAAGCACCATGCAGAAAGAAGAAGCGAACAGACTGGATTTTAAATCACACACTCATTGCAATTTTAAGCAAACCATGCTCATATGGAGTAGGTACTGAATATATTGCGAGGCAATAGACAACTCTTGCGCTGTGTTCAAATCCTAGTAAATTTTTAGGAGGTATTATGGATTATAAAAATATGTCTTACTGCTCTCTTTTAGACCTATATAATTTTCTTGAACAACAAAGAGTCCAAGAACAACTTGGAGAGTATGCAGAAAAACAGCAAGAAAAAATAAATGAAGAACTTTTGAAAAGAAGAAAATCATCTAAAAAAACAAATAAAATGCTTACATTTTATTCGTGCTTTGTAACGTTGTCTGTATTTATCGCTTTTTTCACGTCAACGCGCATACTCATAGACTACACATCTCCAAATGAAATAATTGAAAGGCTTATGTACGCTACTACTTTTATATTCTCCGCTATGGCAATGCTTAGAGCGGAAAAAGTTAAACTACTTATATTAAAATTTTGCTGTATAAAACTTGAACATAAAACATCAATGGAATTTGAAAGATTAAATCCGCCGTTTCCATGGTGATAACATTCATTAAAAATTAGGAGTTAGGCATGGATGAATATATTTTCACACAAATATCTGTTTCATTTTTTATTATAACTGTGAGCACTATATTTTCACGTCCCATTGTTTTTTATATACTACCAATATTTCCATCCTTTGGTAGTGATAGGCCATTCATAGATGAGTACAAGAAGATGATTAGAGAGATGAAAAAAGACTCATGCAACTGGAACTATTGGTTTGCGAGTTTGTTTTTTGGCGCCCCAGTATTATGTGGTATTTTTATAGGGGGGGTAGATAGTTCAATAGGCTTAGAAGTTGATATAGATATTATGGTTAAAGTTTACAGTGTCCTTTGGGGTGTTTTTGGATTTTTTTTTCTTATTAAAAAAAGCTGACCCTGCAAGGGAGAAATACACCTCAGCCACCTTTGCACCTACAATCATTTGAAACACACCCACACCATAGGCCATAAAAGATATTTACGCCGCTTAGAATAGAGCTGGGAGCCGTGTATTTTTCGTATAAATCCATCATTTACTATTTGCAGGAATGACTGCCACCATATTGACCGTTTCCTCTACGCTGTAGGCTCCATAGCCATAAAGCGCAATCTCCTCAGCAGTGAAGAAGGAATGTAAGTCAAAATCTGCTTTTCTTTCAAAGCCGCATTTTTCATAGGTGCGTATGGCTTGTGGATTTTTTATCCATGGGCGCATCATAAAAGTCGTTATGCCGTAGGTGGTATGGATATATTCTTTCATCATGGTAAGCACCCGTGTTCCGAGCCCTTTGCCTGTATGCTTGCTTGAAACAAACCAAATATGAAACTCCACATTTTCTATGGGTGCTGCATGGCGTGTATGATAGAATATGCCTACCACTTCATCTTTATATATAATGAGCAGATACTTGTTTATGCTGGCTTGCTCGTTGAAAAATTCGTCCTTTTCGTCCCGGATATCTTCCCAGCGAAAGTCATTAGGATTATCAAACATGGACAAAACAATCTTGCTGTCTTGTACGCTTAAATCATAAATGAGGCGTCTGTCTGCCTCTTGAGCAAAAACCATGCTTATTTCATCATGGCTAACACATATTTTTCTACTCACTGTATGGTTACCTTGTTTTTATAAAATGTGGAGGTAATCGGCTCTCGCCTTGCAGGGTGAAAGTCCTTTGAGGCTTGATAAGCCTAAGCCAGTTTACCCCGTGTCCGTACAAATGAATTTGATATGCCGGGAACTGGTGAGGGGCGACCCCTCAACCCCATGAAAGGCACAGGCGAATACATCACCCTGCAGGGGAAGAAAACCACCTCTGCACCATGCCAACTTTCACCACCTTTACCACCGTGTACCTTGAAATAGCGGGGCAGGAGCGGGGCAAATGGCTTAGACACAAAAAAAGGGCTTACAGTGTTTTACTGTAAACCCTTGAAATTCATGGTGGAGCTGGAGGGAATCGAACCCACGACCTCTTGAATGCCATTCAAGCGCTCTCCCAACTGAGCTACAACCCCATGTGCTGTGAAGGGAATATGTACTAAACAGCCCCTTCTGTCAACAAGAAAAATTAATTTTTTTCAAAAAAATATTATTAACGTAAAAAATATTTATATTTCAATATATTGCATGACTATAAAAATGTTCTTCTAAAGTTTTTTTTATGCTTTTTGTACTTGGGGGAGCATGTTTTCTCCCATTGAGTGCGTTGTTGTCATGTGGGAGGCGTTTTTTTTGTGTGCTTTTGGGATAAGGAGGTACGCATTATGGAGGGGGAAAACTTTAGATGAGCACTATGCCCAAAGGTGACATGTATGGTTTGGGTTGAGGCGGGTATTTTACCAGTAAAAGGACCAGTGTGTTGTATGGCGTTTTAGTGACGAAGGGGATTAAACATGGACAAAAGGTAAGCTTTACTGTATGGTTATGAACGATAGCGAAGATTTTACTACAATGTTTGCTGTCTGTGGTGCGGTTTTCAATGGTATTATATGTTAATGCATCTTATTTTTGAATGGAGTGTATTGTGAAAAGATTATTCGGTTTATTGGTGGCTGCTTTGTTGGTTGTGCCTAGCTATGCTCAGGCTAAATTTCCTCAAAAACCCATTACTATAGTTGTGCCTTCCAAGGCCGGTGGTTCCACCGACACCACAGCGCGCATCTTTATTAATGCGGCTCAAAAGCATTGGCCCGATGCTAACTTTGTGGTGAAGACAGTGCCTGGTTCTGGCGGTCAAAAAGGGTTTGAAGAAATTGCCCGCGCCAAGCCCGATGGGCATACCGTTGGCATGGTATTTACCACACAATTGGTGGCGCACGTGGTGGCCAAGCGCGCTCGTTATACCTTAGATAGTTTTCACTTCATGGGAAATACCGTGGATGACCCCGTCCTCATCGTTGTGCCTGTGGAAAGCCCCATTAAAGACCTTAAGGGTTTTGTGGAGGCTGCCAAAGCTAAGCAACTTACCGTGGCTGTGAACGGCATTGGCTCTGATGACTTCATCGCCGCCAAGTCTTTCGAAAAAAATGCTGGCGTAAGCTTTAACCTTTTGCCCACCAAAGGCTCCACAGAGCAAAAGGCTCTCATTCTTGGCAATCATGGTGATGCTGCATTCATGAACTTATCACAAATGTATGCTTCCCATAAAAGCGGCAAGGCACGCGTTCTTGCCATGCTCACCAAGGATCGCGTGGCACTTCTTGAAGATGTGCCCACAGCCACCGAACAAGGTTTTGCTGTGGAGTTGACCGCCACCCGTGGCTTTGCCATGCCTGTGAAGGTGGACCCTGCCATTCGCGCTCAATTTGATGATTTGCTTGCTAAAGTAAATGCCGATCCTGATTATATTGCCGATTGCAACAAAAATAACTTCAGCCGCTTACCCATGACAGGTCCTGACTACTTAAAATATTTGCAAGACTTACAAAAGCAAACCAAAGTGTTTTATGATGCCAATCCTTGGTAGGTAGTATGTCTAAAAAAATAGTGGAACTTATTTTATTAAGTGCCTTTTTAGTGCTTGCGGTGTTGCTGTATGGCAGCACCGCCGCCTATCCGCAAAACGTACAGGGGTCCACAGCGGCCTATGTACGTTTTCTTGCCATGAGCATAGGCATTTTATGCGCTTTTGAGGTTGTCTTTTGTCTACGTCGCAAAAAATCCCCTGCCCAAGATGGGCAAGAAACTCCCAACGCGTCTTTTAGCGTGGGTAAGCACCCAAAAAGCTTTTGGATGCTCTTTTTATTGCTACTCGTGTACGCAGGGCTCTTCCCATATTTTGGCTTTTATATAGCCTCGGCAATCTTTTTGCCGGTGACCATGATTGCCTTGGGAGCTCGCAAGCTTGTAACCATTTCCCTTTCCACATTGGGGGTATTAGGCTTTGTTTATGTGGTCTTTGAGCGCATTCTAGAAGTGTATATGCCTGTGGGGACATTTTTCGAGTAAACTTACTGATTGCATGAGGAGCTGACGTGATTTTAGAATCTATTTTGCTGGTGCTATCTTGGCCCACCTTACTGGCTGTGACCATAGGTACTGTGGCAGGCGTTATCATCGGCGGTATGCCTGGGCTCACGGCCACCATGGCTGTGGCCTTGCTGATTCCGGTGACCTTTACACTTGATCCACTCATTGGTCTTGTGCTCATGGGTGGTGTGTATTCTGGGGCCATGTACGGTGGTTCCATCCCTGCCATTTTGCTTCGTACTCCGGGCACTCCTGCCGCCGTGGCCACAGCCCTTGAAGGCTATCCGCTCACCCAACAAGGGCGCGCCGGTTTAGCGCTCAAAGTGTCGGTGGTGGCTTCCTTTTGTGGAGGCATATTCTCCACTTTCATCCTACTCATCTTGGCCCCCATTCTCGCCATTTTTGCTTTGTCTTTCGGTCCTCCGGAATACTTCCTGTTGGCATTACTGGGCCTTGCCGGCATTGTATCCATGGCCGATGAAGAAACCAATCTCATGAAAGCCCTTATTTCTGGATTTTTGGGGCTCATCATTGCTGTGGTGGGTACGGATCCCATTTCCGGTATGCTTCGTTATACCATGGGTGTCACCGATTTATACGATGGTGTGGCCTTTATGCCTGTGCTCATTGGCATGTTCTCCATTTCGCAAATGCTTAGTCTCACGCAGAGCAAAGGCGTGGTGGATGATGCCACCTTGGTTACCAAGGTAAAGCGCGAGCCCATGCCCAAGGGGCTTGGCCGCTATATTGGACTTGGTTCCGGCGTAGGAACCTTGGTGGGTATTCTTCCCGGAGAGGGAGCCACCATTGCGGCCTTTCTATCCTATAATATAGCCAAGCGTCGTTCTAAATTTAAGGAGCTTTTTGGTAAGGGCAACCCCGAAGGCATAGCCGCCGCAGAAGCCGGTAACAATGGCTGCGTAGGTGGTTCCCTTGTGCCCACGTTGACCTTGGGTATTCCGGGTAATAGTGTGGCTGCAGCGCTCATGGGTGGACTTCTCGTACACGGGCTCATTCCCGGGCCAGAGCTCTTTACCAAGTACGGCACCATGACCTATGCTTTTATCTTTTCGCTCTTCATAGCCAACGTCATTTTCTTAATACTAGGCCTATACATGGCACCGTATTTTGCACGCATATCGTTGACGCCCATCGCTTTGCTTATACCCACCGTATGCCTCTTCTCCGTGCTTGGCTCTTATGCCATTAACAATAGTGTGGTGGATATCTTCCTTTGCCTTGGTTTTGGCCTATCAGCGGTCATTTTACAAAAGGCGGGATTTTCGTTGGGGGCGCTCATTTTAGGGCTTATTCTGGGCCCCATTGCGGAAACAGGCTTTGCGCAAGCTCTTATCATATCCAAGGGCAGTGCCGCCATATTCTTTGAAAGTCCGCACGCCATGGTATTATGGGCTCTTATTTTACTGCTTATGCTTCCGCCGCTGTATGAAATGTATAAGAAGGTGAGAACACGTTAGATTAGTATCTTGTTGAACTGGGGGGAGGGACCTTTTTGAAAAAAGGTCTCCTCCCCCCCCCCCCCCCCCCCCCCCCCCCACGAAAGTTGTTGGGCGGTGGGGGGGGTTAGAAAAAAAATCGGCAAAGCGAAATGAAAAA
>CAYJDF010000125.1:0-78 GCA_964368845.1 uncultured Desulfovibrionaceae bacterium | reverse complement strand
TATCTTGTTGAACTGGGGGGAGGGACCTTTTTGAAAAAAGGTCTCCTCCCCCCAGACCCCCCACCCCCAAAAACTTTT
>CAYJDF010000124.1:0-7092 GCA_964368845.1 uncultured Desulfovibrionaceae bacterium | reverse complement strand
AATTTACATGGTGGAGCTGGAGGGAATCGAACCCACGACCTCTTGAATGCCATTCCAAACATCTACCTTTCACCATCTTTCACTTTTTATACCTATAACCTTGACAATCATTCACTTTTTTGGTTTTCTAACTTCACAAGGTTTACCGTGTTTTACCCCTCTTTCATCTAAAAAAGCGGGGCAGGAGCGGGGCACGGATTTTTTACTATTTATGCAAAGTGAGGGGCACAGCATGGCAAGCGTGAAGCACAAAACAAATTTTCTAGGCATACGATACAGGGAGCACCCAAGCCGTAAGCATGGGGTGAAGTTCGACCGTTGTTTTTTTGTTCGCTATAAGCTTAATGGCAAGGACAAGGAAGAAATGGCGGGCTGGAGTTCTGAGGGCATGAGTGCGGAAAAGGCTTTCAATCTGCTTTCCACTGTGCGGGAAAATATCCGTACTGGTGAGGGGGCACAATCCCTTGCCGCCATGCGTGAGGATAACGAGGCCAAAGCCGCTGAGGTG
The DNA here is from genome assembly GCA_964368845.1 of uncultured Desulfovibrionaceae bacterium. Lineage (GTDB taxonomy): Bacteria > Desulfobacterota > Desulfovibrionia > Desulfovibrionales > Desulfovibrionaceae > CAYJAD01. The sequence continues at coordinate 6,584 of CAYJDF010000124.1, read as the reverse complement.
CAACGCAAGGACGCCGCTACACAGAGAGCCGCTACAACTTTTTCCGAGTTCTGGGAACAAGAATATTTACCCTTTGCCACAGCCACCAAGAAATCAAGTACCATGAGCAGTGAATGCTTTCTCTATAAAAAGTGGATTGCCCCCGCCCTTGGAAAAGTATCTTTGCCAAAAATCACCGCCCCCATGGTGGAGAAAATAGCCTTTGCCATGCAGAAACAAGACAAGAGCGCCGCCTCAACGCGCTATATGCTTGCTGTCATATCTCAAGTATGGAGCCTTGCCGCATCTCGTGACCTTGTGCAAGGGGAAAGCCCTACGCGAAAAGTAAAGAAACCCCGCGCCGATAATAGGCGTATGCGTTTTTTGAGCCAAGCCGAGGCCATAGAATTGCTTGAGGCTTTGCGCCCGCGTTCGATAGATGTGCACGATGCCGCTTTGCTTTCCCTCTTTGCCGGGCTGAGAGCCGGGGAGATATGGGCGCTTATATGGGCAGATGTGGACTTTGAAAACGCGAGCCTCTACATACGCGACCCCAAGAATAAAAATTCACGTCATGCCTATATGACCGAGGAAGTAAAAGGAATGCTTTTTAGGCGCTTTAATGGTCAACACAAGACCGCCTTTGTATTCCCTGCTCGTGATGGTGGAAAGCGTAAAAGCGTACCAGATACCTTTGAGCGCGTGGTGCGTGACCTTGGTTTAAACGGTACAGGCGAACAGGACGCCGAGGGCACAGACCTTGAAATACAAGACGCCCGGCAAAGAGTAGTATTTCACACCTTGCGCCACACCTTCGCTTCATGGCTTGCCCAAGCTGGTACGCCGCTTTACACCCTTGCCCAGCTCATGGGGCACTCAGATATTAAAATGACCCAACGCTATAGCCACCTTGCCCCCGACAATATGCAAGCAGCTACCATGCAGCTTCAAGGCGCACTCACCCCAAAGCCCGCTCATGTGGTGGACTTTAAGAGCCGAAAGCAAGCTTGACAGGATACTATAAAATGGTAACTTATGTGAAAGGACGGTAAACAATGTGGACAGTGACACTGAGTCCCAAGGCACAAAAACAGCGCAAGAAACTATCTAAGGCTGTACAAAATGCCCTTGTGACCTTGATTGTGGATATGGAGCGAGGCGGCCCCATCCGTGGCGACTGGCCTAATTATAGTAAACTTGGCGCAGACCGTCACCATTGCCATATTAAAAAGGGTAAGCCTTGTTATGTGGCTGTATGGGAAGTTACAGACAAAGGTATAAAACTTATAGAGGTGGAATATGTCGGCACTCACGAAAAAGCCCCTTACTAATACAGTACAGCTTTCTTTTGCAGTACCTATCGACTTGGTAGACAAGGTTATGGAAACCATGCACAGCTATGGATTAAAGGAAGATAATGAGAGCATTCCTTGGCGTGAAGCCTTTAATATAAAAGATGAAGACATACCTTCCACTTACTTGCGTGGCGTAAGATACCGCGAAGACCTCACGCAAAAAGAACTCTCTGAGCGTACCGGTATTCCCATTCGCCATATTAGCGAAATGGAAAACGGCAAGCGCCCCATAGGCAAGAAGAACGCCGCCAAGCTAGCTGAGGTGCTGAACTGTCATGCGCGTTCGTTGGTGACGCTGTAGGTATTTTTGAAACAAAGGAGCCACCACCATGAGTGATACACATATAAGCCCACGGGGCACAGCATGGAGCGCATTGCGTAAGGAAGTATTCACCAGTGAAGAAATTGCCGAAAGCGATGTGCGTGTAAAAAGTATTAGCAAGCGTATTGAAGCGCGGGATGTGGTGCCCTTGGATTGTAAGCATAAATTCCATAGGGCGAGGGGGTAAGGTATGGGCTTTGGAGGACAGCAAGGAACTTTGCAACCACCCGTATATATTCCTATAGAATGTGAATTGGAAAGTGTAGGCAGTATTCTGACTTCGGGGCCTTCCACCAAGGCAAAGATACAAACTGCGCTTTTACAGCATGGATGCACTCAAGAAGATATAGACATAATGCTTGAATATGTCTTTATTGAACTTCTAGCTTTGGATTTTGAGAGTATCGCTACTGAAAATCACATTTTTTTTACTGACCCCATATCCTCCCTTCGCTTCCTTGCTAAAGAAAGGCATGAAGCATATGTAACCCATGTTGAAAGACTGGAGGAAACTCGTATTTTTCTTAGCGGGTACACACATGCAGAGATTTATGCTATAACACAAAGTGCTGACTTTGAAGAAAAGTATCGTGCTTTTTTAGAGTGTTCTCCTACAGGGAAAAAACTTACCAAAGAACAATGTCGAAATGTTGCACTACATGCTGTTTTATTAAAGAACATAGGTATAGATGACCTCACGCAAAGGGGGTATAAGCCACTACCAAGCATTGCAGAATGTAGCCCAGCAAAAGAATTCATAGTCAAGAAAAAGATATTTATACAAGCTCAAACATACGCTATTAAGGGCACAGCCCAAGAACAAATAGAAGCCTTAAAAGTTCAAGGTTTCACACATCTTGCCATATTGGCAAAAGCTATATGTAAGCCAAACGATAGAACAGGCTTTGGGCTTGCAGAAGTGGGTAAAGTTCTATTTCCTCATTTAGAAATTGAAGATAAAGACTTACGCAAAAAAGTACAAAGACTTTTAGAACAAGCAGATGAAGAGTTTTCTATCACTATAGAATAACCACGGTTTCCCCGTATATTCCCCCTTTATCCCCCCGATAATCCCCGTATATTCCCCTTATGCGGGGACTTTCTTTTGTACATCATTAAGCATCATAAATTTTAACTGTGAGGCTTATTATGAACACAAGAGCAATTTCCCCAGAATGGCAACAAGTCTTTGACAAGCTCCCCCCACGCCCGACTCGACAGCATATTGAAAATGTCACAGGCTTAATAACTGCCAGAACCCTTGCAAATCGTGACAGCCTTGGCACAGGCATTCCCGGCAAAAAGATAATTGGAAAGCGGGCAACATATCCTAAAGAGGCCGTCATTCGTTTTATTATGGATTACGTGGGGGAATAGCTATGCTTAAAAATGAAAGCACCCCCATTGCGGGCGAAGCAACAGGGGCAAAAAGTTGTCTGAGCGGACAACCTCACCTTGCCTCAAATTATCAAAAAAGTCAAACATGTGGCGCGTGTGCCTATTTTAGGGCTGTTCCCACGCAAAGGTCTACAAGGCTATTTTGTGCATTTTTAGGGGATAAGCTGGCACCACAGGCAAAGTCTTGTCAATTCTTTACGGAGGTGCCTTGTGAGTAGTAACTTCCTAGAAGATTGCCGCCGTGTCATGCTGGAAAACGGTCTTGCACCTGCTGAGCTTTTAGCCGATGGAGAGCTTCACCGATGCCCCACCAATGACAAGCCACAGGGTAAGGATGGGGCGTATGTAATCCACATAGACGTGCCTTTTTCTTTATGGTGGTGCAATCACCGCACAGGGGAGGATGGTACCCACACCGCCAAGAATGAAGGCAAAATGAACAAGGAAGAACGCCAAGCCTTCAACGCACGAGTCGCCAAGGAAAAGGAGCAGCGCGAGAAAGACCGCCAAGAGCGACAAACCGAAGCAGCGCGGAAAGCGCAATACATTTTGAGCCAAGCCCCAAAAGCAGACGACACCCACCCCTACCTTCTAAGAAAGCGAGTGCCAAGCTTTGGCCTTTTCTTGGGGCGTAATAATGAGCTGATTATGCCTATTATGGGGGCAGACGGCAAAGAGCAAAGCCTGCAATTCATACCAGCAGAGGAAGACAAAAAGAAGCGTCTCTTAACTGGTGGCAAAAAAACAGAAGGATTCTTCCCTATCCCAGCCAAGGACGGCACTCTTTGTATTGCAGAGGGCTACGCCACCGCCGCAAGTATCCACCTTGCCACAGGATTCGCTTGCCTTGTAGCCATTGACGCAAACAACTTGCAAGCCGTGGCGCACATTGCAAGAGCCAATCACCCAGAACGTACTATTATACTTTGTGCAGACAATGACCCCAAAGAAGGCACAACTCAAAATGTAGGCATTGAAAAAGCCACCAAGGCCGCCCAATCCATAAATGGCCTTATTGCCGTATGCCCGCTCATTAATGGGCGCAAGGCTGACTTTAACGACTTACATGTGGCACAGGGGCTTGATGCTGTGAAAGCCGTCATAGAGGCCGCCACCATGCCAGAGGTAAGCATTGTCCCAGAAAGTCCGCTTCCTTTACGTGCCAAGCCTCAAGAACAAATGCCGTACCCTGTAGAGGCTTTGGGAACTTTTGGCGAAGTGGTGCGAGTTGTAGCGGAACATGTAGCCGCCCCTTTGCCTATGGTGGCTGCAAGTCTTTTATCTTCACTTTCTTTATGCTCCCAGCGTTTGGCAAATGTTGTACATGAGGGACGTGTAGTACAACTCAGCTTGTATTTTTTAACCATTGCCGGCAGTGGAGAGCGCAAGTCTACTATTGATGATATTATGACCGCCGCTATCCGCGCGCATGAGGAAACGGAGTACCAAGCCTATAAAGAAGCTTTACGCTTTTGGAACATTGAAATCCGCGCCCATGAAGTCGCCAAAAAGAACGCAGAAAAAGCCAAAGACTTAGCCTCCATTAAACAGGGCTTGCTTGACCTTGGGGCAGAGCCAGAAAAGCCCATAAGCCCACGTATGCTTTTTTCCAATGTTAATGTGGAGGGGCTGTATCGTATGTACCTTGAAGGCGTCACTTCCTTGGGACTTTTTTCCGATGAGGCGGGTACTTTCTTTGGAGGTACATCCTTTGCCAATGAAAACAAACTGAAAAGTATAGCCTTCTTTGCAAGCCTCTGGAGCAATGGGCGCGCTGATAAAGTACGCATGGGTGAAGGTGATAGCCACATTACGGGCAAACGCCTTGCGGCACATCTCATGCTGCAACCCATCATTGCCGAGGGGTTACTTGCCGATGAACTTTTGCAACAACAAGGCTTTTTCCCACGGTTCCTTATGACTGCCTCCAAGAGTTTGAAAGGGACACGCCTAAAAAACGGCACCCCCAGTGCAGACATACGTGAGCATAAAGCTGTGCAAGCCTTTAACCATGTATGCCACACTCTTTTATTGCAAAGTATGCCTATGGATGCCCAAGGTGTACCGCAATTGAGAGCTATACCCCTCAGCTCAGAGGCAGAAGTCATCTATCGTAAGCTTTACAACTCCACTGAAGAACAGCAGGCCGAACACGGAGAACTTGCCCATGTTTCCAATTATGCTTCACGGTGCGCAGAACAAGCCCAACGTATTGCAGGCGTTTTAAGCCTAGCTCAAGACCCCACTACACAAAGCATACAAGGCGATACTATGGCGCAGGCCGCTCAGATTGCTTTGTGGTACTTAGCCGAAGCTAAACGTCTTACCGAAGATAGCGGTGTAAGTAGTGAGATTGTACGCGCTGAAAAGCTTTTAAAATGGTTACAGACCAATGGAGAACGCTTTGTTCCCTTACGCAAGATGGCGCAATATGTGCGACTCAAAGATACCAGCGAAGTAAAGGCCGCCTTAAAGCTTCTTGAGGAACACGGCTATGTGAAGGCAGCCCCCAAGGGAATAATGGTCAACGGAGCCGTATGTAATACCGCTTGGGAGGTAGTTGTATGTTAAGTTGGTACGACTCCATAAAAAATGAAATTGACGCTTGCCCTACGTCTACACGCCCTACATGTACAACATTTGAAAGTAAAAATACGCCGTGTACCCTGTCTACACGTACAACATGTACAACATTTCATGAAAATGTAGGACGTGTAGGACATGTAGACAAGGGAGAGAGCGCAAAACAAGTTTTTCAAACCAAGTACACAGCCACCTACTTTTCAACCAATGACCAAGGCCGCCCCGGGTTCTGCATTCATTGTTCTGCATGGACTCAAGGCAAGGGCGTTTGGTGGAGCGGTGCTTGCTTACATAATGGGGAAAGAAAGAACAACAAGAGCAGATGCACTCTTGAAGTGTGGGAGGTGGCATAATGATAATTTTAGCAGATTCCCGCGAGCAATCCCCTTACAAATTCGTCGCTAAGCAGTATGAGGGCACAACCACAGAACGCGCCACGCTCACCACCGGAGATTATTCCCTTGCCGGACTTGAGAGCCATATTGCCCTTGAACGCAAATCCTTGGACGACTTAACCGGCACACTAACCCAAGGCCGCGAGCGTTTTCAGCGTGAGTGCCAACGTGGGCGGGGATTGCAATACTTTGGCTTGATTATAGAGGCCAGCTTGGAAGATGTCCGCTTGCACAATTACCGCTCTAAAATGACGCCACAGAGCCTTTTGCAGACCTTGGCGGCTTACTCAGTGCGTTATGGGCTTCACATTCATTGGTGTGGGAATAGAGCTGGCGGCGAATATATGACTTACAGCTTGCTGCAGAAGTTTTTAAGGGAACAACAAAAGACCTTTGAAGCCTTGCAACAACACATTGCATAGTCGAATTTTCGACAGTAACCATATAACCTACGGAGCAACACCATGACCAACGAAATCACATGCCCAGAAATGCGTGACGCTTGCAACGGCACAGCTTGCCCACAACATGAAACGTGCGAACATTACCCAC
>CAYJDF010000123.1:0-7199 GCA_964368845.1 uncultured Desulfovibrionaceae bacterium | reverse complement strand
TCTTTATTCCACCATTCAAAATTAGGGTAGATTATATAATGGCATTTATACTCGTAGGTGCTGGCCGAATCGTCTTTGGTTACCATTACTTCATGCAGCTTTTCGCCTTCACGAATGCCCACTTCTTTGATGCCAATATTGTCGCCGCCCATGGCTTTGGCCAAATCTACCACCTTAAATGACGGTATTTTCGAAATATAGGTTTCGCCGCCTTGGGCTTCGTTTACGGCCTTCATTACCAGGGCGATTCCTTCGTCTAGGGTAATCCAAAAGCGAGTCATGCGGGTATCGGTTATGGGTAATTCTTTTGCCCCCTCTTCTAAGAGCTTTTTAAAGAAGGGGATAACCGAGCCCCTGCTACCTGCCACATTGCCATAGCGCACCACCGAAAAATTAGTGGGCGTATTTAAGCCCCGATAGGCATTGGCGGCTATAAATAATTTATCGGAAACCAGCTTAGTACCGCCATATAAATTAATCGGGTTTACTGCTTTATCGGTGGATAAGGCTACCACTTTGTCCACCTGCCTATCTAAGGCGGCTTCGATAATATTCTGAGCCCCGTTAATATTGGTTTTGATAGCTTCAAAGGGATTATATTCACAAGTGGGGATTTGCTTCATGGCAGCGGCATGAATTACACAGTTTACACCATTAAAAGCCCGGTAAAGCCGATCCTGATCCCTTACATCGCCTATAAAAAAGCGTAGCTTAGCCATTTTTTCGGGCGAATAAATGGCCGCTAGCTGGTTTTTAAGCACAAATTGCTTATATTCATCACGAGAATAAATAATCAGCTTTTTAAAATTATAATTATCCAAAAGCTTTTTTGTAAAAGCCTTGCCAAAAGAGCCGGTACCGCCTGTAATTAATATGCTTTTGTCTGTAAACATTTTTCCACCTCGTTATAGTCTATTTATAGTGTATTTTTTTGATAATATTGATATAGTAAATTAAGCCCACTTTTAATATTAGTAATCGGCCACTCAATTTCCTCTTTAATCCGACTATTGTCACCTGTATATTCTTTAGCCAAACCTTCTTTTAAAAACCTAATTGGTAAGTTGCGGCCGGAAATTTGCTTAATAATTGCCGCCATTTCCGATAATTTTACTTTTTGGCCACTACAAATATTATAATCTCTAAACAGGGGTTTATTATTTAGAATATAACTTAATGGCTGCTTTAAATCATCTATATATAAAAAGTCGAACAGGCAATCTTGGCGAATTGTAATTTCATCTTTAAATAATACCGAATCGCATAAATGCGAAGTAAAATAAGTAGCCCTGTTCTCGTATTTACCATAAACCCCAAAAAGTCGCAAATTATAGATATTATCGTATTTATCTTTAAGGGTATTAATAGTATATTTGCTTATACTATAATCATTAAGCAAGGGCAATTTGCCTTTAATAGCCTCTTCTTTAGCGGCAATAATATCTCCTCTTTTATCAAATTCGGCGCCTGAGCCAAAATAAATTATTTTTTCCACCTTATCAGCACAATTGGCCAAAGCATAAAACATTTTAAGATTGGCCGAAAACTCATCTATGCCCTGCTCACGCCTTTTTTGATTAATAGTTGCCGCATGGATAATATGGCTTATTTGCTGTTTTTGAATATAATCGGCCACCAAAGCATAATCCGTTAAATCCAATTCTTGGGCACCGGGGCTAAAAATATTGTACTCATCTTGCAAAAATTCCCGAATATTTTTGCCGATAAAACCATTGCCGCCTGTTAATAGTATATTCATAATTAATCCCAATCCAAGATATTTTCTTTAATTTCTGCTTCGCTTAAAAAGGGATAGAGGTTTTCTAAGCTGGAAGAGGAAAAAGTGCCATCGGGATGGGCAATAGTTATTGATTTAGGAATTTCATCGAAGTAAATAGATGCCAACACCTCGCAAATAGCGGGCTTATTATCGCTTAGCACCTGCTGGACAATGGATTCTACTTCACTATCATTATTTATTCGATAATAAGCAAGACCATAAGCATGGGCAATATCGGCAACTTGGGGAAAGCTAAGCCCGCTTAATTCATTACAAGCTACATAATTCTCGCCAAAATTATTTTTTTGCATCATATAAATAGAAGCATAGCCCTCATTGGCCAAAACAAATAGCTTAATTGGCAAATTATGTTGCTTAATTACTTGCAATTCCTGGATATTATGTTGCAGGCTGCCATCACCTTCCAAGGCAATTACCCGCTTTTTATCTGAAGCGAAGCAGCAGCCGATAGCCGAAGGAACAGTAAAGCCCATCGAGCCTAAACCCATAGAAGTAATAAATCTTTGCCCCTCTTTTAAGAAGAAGCCTAAATGCGAAATACCACAGGTACGCCCCGAAGAAGAGCCCACGAAAATATCATTTTCTTGAGCATACTTAGAAATAATTTCAGCTACAAAATAGCCATCAGCCTTGCCTTGATTATCATAGGGCTGCTTTTCCTTAGTCAGAGGATATTTTTGCTTTTGGAGATGACAAAAATCATGCCACTTTTGTTCCGTTTTTTGTTCGACAAATAAATTTTGCATTATATTTACAAAGTCGGCCGCAGAATAATTAATTTGCAAGGCAAAATCCATAGCCAGTTTGGCAATTTCATTTTTATCAATATCAACAATTATTTTTTGGGCTTGGGCTGCAAAGCCGGGTTCATTATAAATAGTAATAGCTTGATTAAGACGGCTGCCAACAATAATCAGCAAGTCGCAATTTTGCAATATATTATTAGAATAGCGATAAGCAGGCGCACCGGGCATACCAAAATATAAAGGGTGGTTTTGGGGCATAAAATCTTTAGCCCGCCAGGTACTTAAAGTGGGAATATTTAATTTTTCGATTAGTAGCCGCAATTTATTTTGGCAATTAGCAGCCATAACCCCACCGCCCACTAAAAACAGTGGCCGCTTAGCTTGCTTTAATAAGCCATAAAGCTCCGTGGCTAGGCTTGTTAAAACATCTTTAGCGAGCTGATTTTGAGCAGGGACAATAAAAGGCGGCAATTGCTCGGGGTTGATTTCGGCGGCTTGAATATCCAAAGGAATATCCAACCAAACCGGCCCGGGACGACCCTCTAAAGCCAAGTATACGGCCTTTTCCAGATGATAACGAATCGTATTTTTATCCGTAACTTTAAAACTATATTTAGTAATTGGTTTGGCCATGGCAATTATATCTACTTCCTGCGCCCCATATTGCCTTACCCCTCTTTTTTCGGCAAAATCGGCCGTTTTGCATTGGCCGGAAATTATAAGCACCGGCACCGAATCTAAATAGGAAGCTGCCACCCCGGTTAGGCCATTTGTGCCCCCCGGCCCGGTGGTTAGCAGGCAAACACCAAGATTATTGGTGTATTGACTATAACTATCTGCACAAATCGAGCAGGCTTGCTCATTAAGATTGCAAATAGTATGCAAATGTTTATTTTTACCGAAAGAATCCAGCAAATGCATCATCCCGCCGCCGGAGATTAAAAAAATGTCTTTTACACCTAAATCAGCCACAAATTGGGCAATATAATCAGCTAATTTCATAAAGTATTTTGCTCCCTAAATAATTTCCCGTATTGTTTTGGCCATCCGTTCCACCATCAGTTCCGTCATCCCCGGATAAACCCCCAGCCAAAAACTGTTCTTCATAACAAAATCAGTGTTTTTTAGCTCGCCAATCACCCGATATCCTTGCCCTTTGGTTCGCATTTGATCAAAACAAGGCTGCTTTATCATATTACCGGCAAATAACATCCGTGTTTGAATATTGTTGGCTTCTAAATGTTCAACTAATTTATCTCTTAGGCCATCTTGCTTGCAAGTAAGCATAAAACCAAAATAACAAGGCCGGGAGTTAGTAGTTGCTTGGGGTAAAATTAATTGCTCGCAGTTTTGCAATTTTTGGGATAGCAAATCAAAATTTGCCGCTCTTTTGGCCATAAATTCGGGGAATTTTTTTAATTGCTCAACACCAATCGCCGCCTGCATATCGGTGGCTTTTAAATTGTAGCCAAAATGCGAATAAATATATTTATGATCATAGCCCGGCGGCATTTGGCCGTATTGGCCATCAAAACGATGCCCGCAAAGATTGTCTTGGCCGGATTCGCAAACGCAATCCCTTCCCCAATCTCGCAGGGAGCGAATAATCTTATGCAATAGCGGATTATCGGTATAAACAGCACCGCCCTCGCCTGTTGTTAGATGATGGGGCGGATAAAAGCTGGATGTGCCGATATCGCCAATAGTGCCGCTGAATTTTTCCTGGCCGTCGATAGTATATTTCGAGCCCAGGGCATCGCAATTATCTTCGATTAGCCACAGATTATGCTGATTGCAAAATTGCTTTACTGTCGCTAAATCAAAAGGATTGCCCAATGTATGAGCCAGCATTACCGCCTTGGTTCGCTGGCTAAGGGCTTGTTTTAGAAAATTTACATCAATATTATATTCGGGAATAGTTATATCCACAAAAACAGGCACTGCGCCATATTGAATAATCGGAGCAATGGTAGTGGGAAAACCGGCCGCCACGGTGATAATTTCATCATGGGGTAATATAGCTCGCTCTTTTAATAAGGGCGAGGTTAAGGCCATAAAGGCTAGTAAATTGGCCGACGATCCCGAATTTACAAAGGAACAATAGCCGGTATTTAAAAACTTAGCTAAATCGCTTTCGAAAAGCTTGGTATACCGTCCGGAAGTAAGCCAAAAATCCAGTGAACTGTCAATTAAAGCTCTTACTTCCGCATTATCATAAACTCTACCGGCATAATTTATCCGATCTCCCACCTGATAAGGCGCTTTTTGATGATATTTTTGCACATAATCATCTACCAGCTTTAAAATATGCTCTTTGTCGGCTTGCTGTTTTGTCAAATCCATAGTAACCTCTGTAATCATTAATTAAGATATATATTGAGCAATTTGCTGCTCGGTGCAAGACAGTAAATCGCCGCCATCACGATAACATTTAAACCATTCAACCGTCTTGGCAATTGCTGTATCAATATCCCAACTAGAGCTAAAGCCTAAGTTTTGCTCAATTTTATGGGAATTTAAATATAATAATTTGGCCTCATGCACCGGTTTAGTAGTTGCTTTTAGGCTCAAATCCTGCCATTTTAGGCTCTCGCCCCAGGCAGTGCAAAATTTATCTGCCAATTGGCCGGTGGTAAGACAATCCTGATCACGAGGGCCAATATTATAAGCCCCTTGTAAATTGCTGTTTTCGGTTTGGCGCATGGCAATTAGGGCATAAGCCATTAAAGGCTCAATTACATGTTGATATGGGCGCACCGAATAAGGGTTGCGAACTAAAATATCCCTAGCGCTTAAGGCGCTGCGAACGCAGTCGGGAATAATTCGATCTTTGGCAAAATCGCCGCCACCGATAACATTACCGGCTCGGGCTGTGGAAACTGCAATTTGGCGCTCCTGAAAAAAACTGCGCCTGTAGCTGGCTGTAACCAATTCGCTGCAAGATTTGCTATTAGCATAAGGCTCAAAACCATCTAATCTATCATCTTCGATATAGCCAATTGGCTGCTCCCGATTTTGATAAACTTTATCGGTGGTAATATTGACCATGGTGGTTACGCTGGGGCAATGCCTGATAGCCTCTAAAATATTAACCGTACCCATGACATTAGTTTGGTAGGTGTAAACCGGATTATCATAGGATTCCCTAACCAAGGGCTGGGCAGCTAAATGGAAAATGATTTCCGGCTCAGATTGCTTAATCTCCGTTTGTAAACGCTCGCCATCGCGAATATCGGCAAAGGTGGATTGAATTTTATCTTGCAGGTTGATTAAATTATATAGGCTAACTTCCTCCGGCTTAAGAGCATAACCAGTGACTTTAGCTCCCAGCTTTAACATCAAAGCAGTTAGCCAAGCTCCCTTAAATCCTGTATGACCGCTGATAAAAACTTGCTTGTCCCGATAAAAATCATCTAAATCGGCGAATATCTTTTTCTTATCAGTTAATACGTTCATGATAATCACCAATTTTTCCAAGGAGCATTATTACTTTCCCATAATTGGGTGAGAATCCCCTTATCTCTTTGGGTATCCATGCATTGCCAAAAGCCATGATGTTTATAAGCACAAGAATTACCTTCTGCGGCTAATGTTCGCATGGGGCTTTGCTCTAAAATGCAGTTATCGCCATCAATATAATCAAAGATTTTAGGCTCCATAACCATAAAGCCACCATTAATCCAGCCGCCATCTTCTTTGGATTTTTCCATAAAGCCCAGCAATTGATTATTGCTATCATCAATATCTAAAGCCCCAAAGCGACCACCGGGCTGAACAGCAGTTACGGTAACTGTTTTGTTATGTTGCTCATGAAATTTGAGCAATTTATGCAAATCAACATCGCTAACCCCATCGCCATAAGTTAGCATAAAGGGTTCATCTTTAACATAATCCCTAATCCGGCCAATACGGCCACCGGTTTGGGTATGTAAACCGGTATCAACTAAGGTAACTTTCCAGGGTTCGGCCACATTTTGATGAATTATGGTTTTATTTTCGGCTGTAAAGTCAAAAGTAATATCCGACATATGTAAATAATAGTCGGCAAAAAACTCTTTTATCATATATCCTTTATAGCCTAAACAAATAATGAACTCATTAAACCCAAATCCGGAATAATACTTCATTATATGCCAAATAATCGGATTATCCCCGATGTCAATCATTGGTTTGGGCTTTAAATGGCTTTCTTCGGAAATTCTGGTGCCCATGCCACCTGCTAGAATTACGGTTTTCATAGACAGCTCCTTTCATTATTAAATATACCTATAATAAAAGTATCGTGATAATAATCATATACTTTAATTCCCTAATTACTTTCAATAATCTAGGAAAATTGTTTTTATTTTTGTTTTTTCTTGTAAAAAAGCTTAAAGCTATGCTACAATAAAAACAATAGCAAAAATTACGTAACGAAAGGTATAGATAAAGATGAATACTAAAGACCATATCACCACCTACAAAAAAATCCGTTTCAACCCTTTGCAGCCTACGCCTGCCGATATACTTATCGAAGACATCGCCCATGCTTTATCGCTGCTGTGTCGGGCCGGTGGGCATGGTAAGGCTTTTTTGTCGGTGGGGCAGCATAGTATTAATTGCTTTAAAGAGGCTAAGGCTCGTGGCTACAGTGCCAATGTGCAGCTAGCCTG
>CAYJDF010000122.1:0-7352 GCA_964368845.1 uncultured Desulfovibrionaceae bacterium | reverse complement strand
ATATAAGCAAGCCCTACCAAGAAAATACTACCTGGGGCAAAATCTTCTTCTTCATCAATTACATCTATGCGGAATAAAAAGCTTAAAGCCGTAAGAACAAATCCCGCACCCAAGAAAACCAATGCATCATGAGTACGCCCAACCCAAGTAAGGCTTAGCATACCCCATCCTAGGAAGATACCACAGATACGGCTACGAATTCGACCTGTTTTACCCCAAAATAAAGAGTAAAATTCCCATAAACCCACAGCGCAAACCACAAACACTAAAACAAGTAAAAGTGGTCCTCTAAACCACAATGCTAGGCCAATTATAGCCGCAAAAATAAGACTAGTCACAAGGCGTTTGCCACAATCGGGAAAGGAAGATAACACTAAATTTGCTCCTGTGTCTTACCAAAGCGACGGTTTCTGGCAGCATAACTTTTTAACGCTGCATCCAAGTGTTCTGGGCCAAAATCTGGCCAAAGGGTATCACAAAAATAAAATTCACTATATGCATTTTGAAAAAGCAGATAATTACTAATACGCACTTCACCACTGGTACGAATCACCAAGTCTGGATCAGGTATATTTTTTGTATACAGATAGTTACGAAAAACATCTTCAGTAATGTCTGCGGCACTTAGGCCTTGTTCCACCACTTGGCGCACAGCACGCAAAATCTCTGCTCGCCCACCGTAATTGAGGGCTAGATTTAATTGCATCTTACACGGTTTTTGTGCACTTGGTGCTGTACGTTTTATGCCATGCATAAGGGCAGTGCGTACGGCAAGAGGCAGAGCCTCCATATCACCTAAGATATTTAAGCTAATTTCTTTCTCCACCATGAGAGGAACTTCTTTGCCTAAAAATTCTACCAATAAGGCAAATAAAGTACTAACCTCTTCTTTGGGACGTTGCCAATTTTCTTGGGAAAAAGTATATAGTGTTAAATGCTCAATGCCAAGACTGCGGCACTCAGTAACCACCTTGCGCACAGCGTCAGCACCAGCCCTATGTCCATCAGTGCGCAAAAGGCCACGTTTTTGAGCCCAACGCCCATTTCCATCCATAATGATGGCAATATGCCTAGGTAAAGTCATCTATTATTCTTTAATATTATAATCGTTTATCTAAAAAATATCAATCATGCAAACTTAAAAAAATTCTGGTAAGATATTATATATCCATGATTTCTTTTTCTTTAGCTTGACATTTTTTGTCTGCTTCAGCCACATATTTATCGGTTAGTTTTTGTACTTCATCCATTGATTTTTTCAAATCATCTTCCGAAATAGTTTTATCTTTTTCTAGTTTTTTTAAGTTTTCATTGGCATCACGTCGTACATTACGAACCGCAACCTTGGCATCTTCATTATATTTACGCGAAACCTTAACCAATTCTTTACGGCGTTCTTCAGTTAAAGCAGGAATATTTATGCGAATAATTTTACCATCATTAATGGGAGTTAGGCCAAGATCAGACTTCAAAATAGCCTTCTCAACTAAAGCAAAAGCCCCCTTATCCCAAGGCTGAATAGTAATACTTCTGCTATCAGGTACAGACACAGAAGCCAACTGATTAACCGGAGTTGGGGTGCCATAATAATCAACCTTAATATCATCAACCAAGGAAGTACTGGCCCTACCGGTACGTAATTTGGAGAAATCTTTATCCATATTACTCACAGCCTTCATCATGCGGTCTTCAGTATCCAATAAAATATCGTCCATTTCCATAATGCCTCCAATGAGTAAACCATTAAAACTTATATATTACAAACAATTGTTCCAACATTTTCACCGCACACAATGCGGCCTATGTCACCATTAAACATTTTACACACAAGTATAGGTACATCATTTTCTTGTGCAAGCGCAATAGCTGTGGCATCCATAACACCTAAATGCTTTGCTAAGGCTTCATCAAAGCTAACCTTATCATATTTAACAGCATCACTATGCTTCATAGGATCTTTGTCATATACACCATCAACCTTTGTAGCCTTGATGATAGCATCGCATTGTAGTTCCATACCACGTAATGCTGCTGCGGTATCGGTGGTAAAATATGGATTACCTGTGCCTGCAGCACAAATAACCACACGCCCATGTTCTAAATGACGTAAGGCTCTGCGTCTAATGAATGGTTCACAAACTTCTTGCATATTAATGGCCGAAAGTACACGGGTTGGAAATCCTTGCTTTTCTAGCACATCTTGCACCGCAAGCGCATTTAGCACTGTGGCTAGCATGCCCATATAGTCTGCTGAGGATCTTTCCATGCCTTTAGCAGAAGCCGAAAGACCACGAAAAATATTACCTCCACCTATAACAAGGGCTACCTCCAAGCCTAAAGAAACCACACTACCAATTTCTTGGCAAATCTTAGACACGGTTTCTGGATCAATGCCACTTTTTTTATCACCTGCTAAGGCTTCACCACTAAGTTTAAGCAAAGCACGCTTATAATGAAGTTTGGGCATATTTTACTTCCTATGAGTTAATCAATACTTGAAAAATTACTATACTTGTCAGTTGCACAATGCGGGGAACTCTATCAAAAAAAAGACTACTACACAATTATTTTAAAATATAAAATTTTACTTAAAAACTACAAACTTATTATTTTATAAATTAAATATGCCAAAGCATCAAATTTTCAATTCAGATTTTTATATTGAAACAGTATGCAAAATTCGCTATAGCGAGGCTAAACCCAATGCGGGTTTGACTCAATAAACCATATAACCGTTATGAGGGAAATCATGTTTAAAAAAATTGGATTACTATTTGTCGTATGCCTACTTAGTGTATCTTTTGCCTCTGTAGCCCTTGCCGAAATTAGTGTTGTTGCTCCAGAAAAGGCTGCTAAAGCTGTAGGTCCATACTCACATGGTATTGTGGCTAATGGTTTTGTTTTTGTATCTGGTCAGCTTCCTATGGATGCTAAGGGTGTTATGGCTGAGGGCATTGAAGCCCAAACTAAACAATCCCTTGAAAATGTTAAAATGGTTCTTGAAGCCGCAGGTTCAAGCATGGCCAAAGTAGTTAAAGTAACTGTTTTTATGAAAGACTTAAACGAATTTGCTAAAATGAATGCAGTTTATGGCACTTTCTTTGATGCTAAAAACTATCCTGCTCGTGCTACAGTACAGGCTGCTCGTATCCCTAAGGATGCCTTGGTAGAAATTGAAGTTATTGCTGTAAAATAACTATTTAACTCCCCCCTTTAATATTTAAGGGGGGAGTTTCAAAGTACTGTAAAAAAAATATACACTGTCTTCTTTTTACACAGTTAGTTTCAAGCATACACCTTATATGCTTTTTTGCTATTAATTTCTTAACAGCTTAATATTAAAAATTTTTTCTTGTTTTGCCTACCCATGCACGTCAAAATATATTTAGGTACGCATTTTGCTAACGTCGTAATGCTATACTTATGTTAAGCTATAATATATAATTCTCCTTATTTGCAAGCAATACATTGAATTAATACAATAAACATAACATTGTCACTACTTTTGAGGAAGTCATGTTTTTCCGATATATAGTTTTAATTACTTTAACTCTTTTTATACTTACAGGTTGTGCCCCATTTGGGCCATCACAACGTGTAGCCCAAGATGAATTACCAGCAGCCATGCCTGCTCAATACATGTCAGCACAAAGCCCTACCAGTCTTACAAATACAGCTACATCCCCTTGGTGGCACAATTTTGAGAGCAAAGACTTAAATAAAATCATGGATAAAGCCCTTGGCGCAAACTTTGACATCTTAACCGCGTGGGCAAGATTACGTCAAAGTAGGGCCGCAGCCAATAAAGCATTGGCAGAATTTTTTCCACAAGCTGACATAGATGGCCGTGCATCACAGCACCGTACATCCACTCAAACAGATCCTGAAATACAATCAACTCAAGTTCTTTCTGAATCTTTTAATATTAATATTACAGCAAGTTATGAACTTGACTTTTGGGGTCGTGTCCGTTCTCAACGCCAAGCCGAACTTTTACGCCATGAAGCTACCCGTAGTGACTTACAAACTGCGGCCATAACTGTGGCTGGATCCGTGGCCGATACATGGGTTGCTTTACTAGGCAATAGAGCTCAACTAGACGTGTTAAATGAGCAAATTGCCATCAATGAAGACCTTGTGAAGGTACAAATTGATCGTTTTAACAATGGTTTAAGCACTAGTCTTGAGGTTTTGCAACAACAATCTGTACTTGCTGAAACCAAGGCCGAAGTGCCAGTATTAGAACAAGAGGCCGCACTTTTACGCAATCAACTTGCTATATTACAAGGAACATTACCAGGTGCAGGATTAAATATTGACGAAAACGCGCCCCTACCTACCCTAACTCCCATACCAGATGTAGGCTTGCCCATTCAACTTTTAGAAGCAAGACCAGACATTAGTGCAGCTTGGGCTAGGCTTGAAGCTTCTGATTGGGATGTTTCTGTAGCCATAGCCAATCGCCTACCTACTTTACGACTTACGGCAACTCAAGTTTTTGATGCAGCCAAAACCACACTGCTTTTTGGTAATTGGGTCGCATCGCTTGCTGCTTCGCTTGCCACATCATTTTTTGATGGTGGTGCACTAATTGCTGAAGAAGCACGCGTACGAGCTGAGACCGATGTAAATGTTCAAAACTATGCCAAAACTGTAGCAACAGCCATACAAGAAGTTGATAATGCCTTAGCAGCAGAAAAAGGTGAGAGTGAAAATTTACGCCTACTTGAAGAGCAGTACAAGTTTACAAGCGCTGCCCTTTTAGAGGCACGTAACAGTTACCTTGGTGGTGTTACAGATTTTTTAAACTTTGTTGTTGAGCTAAAATCCATACAAAATTTACAAAGAGCCATAGCAAAACAAAAAACTGTTGTAGTTCAAGCACGTGTTACACTTTATCGTACACTTGGTTCCTTACAATTTCCCTTAAATGAACAATACGTACCTGCTCCCCCCACAGCAAAAAAGAGCAGTATTTCACCAAAATAACTGAGATCACTATGAAATTAGAAACACAAACCAATGTTCCTTTGTCTAAAAGGCTTTCCACTCCACTACTAGTAATTGCAATTCTTGCTATTGGGGCTATCATTGCCGGACTTTTTATTGTTACTAAACCCACTTCCAAACGCATACGTCCTGCTCTTAGTAGCCCTACTGTTATTACCGAATTGGCCAGTAAAGAGGAAGCAAAGCTCATTGTTAGTGCTCTTGGAACAGTGCGATCTGCGCAAGAAACCATTGTGCGCGCGCGTGTTTCTGGCCAAGTAGAAAAGCTTGGGAATAACTTTGAACCTGGTGGAATTATTAAAAAAGATGATTTGATATTGCAACTTGATAATGACGACTATCTCACTGCTTTAGCCTTAAAGCAAAGCTCACTTGCCGAAGCAAAAGCCAATTATGATTTGGAAATGGGCCAACAAGATGTAGCGCGCTCGGAGCTTAAGCAATTAGAAAAACTCATGCCACAAGCTGCTGAAAAAACAGCCCTTGCCTTACGTAAACCTCAACTTGCCCAGGCTAAGGCAGCCCTACAAGCGGCAGAAGCAGACGCAGAGCAAGCCAAACTAAACCTTGATAGAACTAAGATTACAGCACCATACAATGCCCTAATTCTTACACGCGATGTTTCACTAGGTAGCCAAGCCTCAAGCTCGGACACTCTTGCCACCATTGTAAGCACTGACGAATATCGTATTGAAGCTGCAATCCCACTTGATAAATTGCAAGCACTTGGTATTTCAGTTTTTGATGGTGCAAAAGTAAATGTTTATACAGCCACAAATAATATGCGCGAGGGCAGTGTGCTGCATAGTATTGCCTCACTCGATGAAACTACACGCATGGGACGAGTCTTAGTTTCTGTAATGGATCCCTTAGGTTTAGAGAGCAATTTACCGCATCTTCTGCTTGGCGATCAAGTACGTGTAGAATTGCAAGCAGGTGTATTGCCAGATGCAATAACGTTACCGCGCGTAGCCTTGCGTAGCAATGATACAGTGTGGGTGGCAGTGCCCACTAACCCCCAAGCAAAGGGGCAAACTGATACTATGGCAAAAAAGCCAAATGCTAAGCCGGAAGATAAACCAACAGACGCACAAAAAGCTAAACAAGCAGCACAAACTGCAGCGTATACTCTTGATATTCGTCCCGTTAAAGTTGCATGGAAGGATCCAGAATTTATAATAGTATCTCAAGGCATTGAACAAGGCGAACGCATTATAACTTCCCCACTTGGTGCCCCCATACAAAACATGCCCTTACGCATTGCTACACCTCGAAAAGACACACAAAGCTCTGCTGCTAATAAGTCACAGGTAAAAGCCCATGAGTAATTCACAAAACTCCATACCAAAAAGCCTAACTCGCGGCACCATAGGTTGGATGGCTTCCAATCCGGTAGCAGCAAATTTACTTATGGTTATGCTTATGATCGGCGGTATTATTGTCGCCTCACAAGTACGCCGTGAGGTATTCCCATATTTTGAAATTACCGAAGTTACCGTTTCCGTAACAGTTAGTGGTGCAACTCCTGAGGAAATGGAAAAAAGTGTTGCCCAAGCCATTGAAGAAGCCGTGCAAGGCCTTGATGGAGTTGAAGAAACTACCGCAACTATTGGTACAGGTACAGCATCCATCATGATTGAAGGTACCGACGACGTTGATGGTAATATACTTTTGCAAGATGTTAAGGCCGCTGTTGACCGCATAACTACCTTCCCTGTAGAAGCAGAAAG
This sequence comes from uncultured Desulfovibrionaceae bacterium, assembly GCA_964368845.1. GTDB lineage: Bacteria > Desulfobacterota > Desulfovibrionia > Desulfovibrionales > Desulfovibrionaceae > CAYJAD01. The sequence continues at coordinate 612 of CAYJDF010000122.1, read as the reverse complement.
CCCCATTGTATCCTTACGCTCTTCACGCCGCGAGGCTATTGAGCTTATGATTGCTGGTAATGTTGATTTAGCATCACTTCGCTATTGGGCTGAACTTATTAAAGAAGATTTAATTCAAGATCCTGCCATTACCCAAGTAGAATTAGAAAATACGCGCGACCATGAAGTTTGGGTAGAGGTTTCACAAGAGTCACTGCGCCGCTATGGCTTAACCATGGAAGATGTAGCAAATGCCATTGGTACAGGGGCTATACAACAAGGCGGCGGAAGGGTTAATGCTGCTAGTGGTGATATATTATTACGCCTCAATGAAAGGCGTGAATATGCAAGTGACTTCGCGGACATAGCTGTGCGCACCAATGCTGACGGAAGTCGGCTCTTGCTTGATGATATAGCAACCATTACCGATACATTTGACGACACCAGACGTTGGAGCGAATTTAATGGCCAAGATGCACTCTCCATTGAAATTTATAGCCTAGGCAATGAAGATCCCACCGAGGTAGCAAAAGCCTCCCTAAAAATTATGGATAAATACAATGCCATTATGCCTGGGGATTTGCGCGTTTATGAACAAAAAAATATGGCTGATGTTTACGAACAACGTAAAGA
>CAYJDF010000121.1:4513-7362 GCA_964368845.1 uncultured Desulfovibrionaceae bacterium | reverse complement strand
GGAAAGTCCTCCACTTCCATAGCAGCTATGGCTTCTGGCCCAAGCTCTTCATAGGCTAACACAGTATATTTTTTTATACTCCGCCCGATTAATGCCCCTGCACCACCCACGGCTGCCATATATGGAACGCCGTGTTTTTTCATAGCTTCTACTACCTCAACACTTCGATAGCCCTTACCAATCATACCCTTCAAGCCAAGCTCTAGTAGGCGGGGAGTATAGGCATCCATACGTCCTGATGTTGTTGGTCCGGCAGAACCTATGACTTGGTCTGGTTTAGCTGGTGATGGGCCAACATAATAGATGACTGCATTGTTAAGGTCAATAGGCAGGGAGTCTCCAGCATCTAACGTTTCGATAAGCTTTTTATGAGCCGCATCACGTGCGGCAATAATTGTACCAGAGATTAGCACTTTATCCCCAGCTCGTAGGGAGCAAGCAGTTTTATGATCAAGGGGGGCAGTAATATGTTTATTGTTATCTGACATGATTACTCCTATATAATGATTGTAGCGTGACGGGCAGCATTACAGTTAATATTTACAGCAACAGGTAGGCAGGCTATGTGGGTGGGGTAGTATTCAATATGTACCCTAAGAGCAGTATACTTTCCCCCTAGCCCTTGTGGGCCTATGCCGGTTTGGTTGGCCATTTCTAAAAAATCTTCTTCAAGCTTGGCATAGCGCGGGTCTGGATTTTTGCTGTTTATGTCTCGCACTGCGGCGCGTTTGGCGCAAATGGCTGCCATTTCAAAATTTCCACCAATGCCAACACCTACAACTAGGGGGGGGCAGGCGTTTGGTCCTGCTAGCTTAATGGCTTCTAAAACAACTTGGCGTACACCTTCTAATCCATCTGCAGGAACCAGCATTTTTAAGATGCTTTTGTTCTCTGATCCTGCACCTTTAGGTGCAAGAGTAATACTAATTTTATCTCCTGGTACTATGCGCGTATGAATAATGGCAGGAGTGTTATCCTTGGTGTTTTGGCGTTCAAAAAGCGGCTCTGCTACACAGGACTTGCGTAAATATCCATCTGTATAGCCACTACGTATACCATCATTTATAGCCTGTTCAAAGTAGCCATTCACAATTCGTACATCTTGCCCTACATCAATAAATACAACCGCAAGGCCGGTATCTTGGCATATGGGGGTGATTTCGTCGCGAGCAAGATTAGCATTAAGCAAAAGTTGATTTAAAATGGCTTGACCCACAGCAGATGGTTCTTGGGCTTTGGCTTGCTTTAAGCTATTATATACATCTTGAGGTAATACACAGCATGCTTTTATGGCTAGGTCTGTCACGGCCTTGGTAATGACCTGAGCTTCAATTTCGCGCATATCTCTCTCCTTTGCTTGGCAATAAAGCCTAAGTTTTGGTGCAAAGAGAATACTAACTTAAAGTTTGATATATTTCCATGAAAATATTGAGCTAGCCATTTTGGGTAAGAATATTTTTTACGATAAGCTAAAGGTCAGACTTGCCATAATAATACAAAGAGCATATGTCTTTTGTTTGCATAACGTATCATCAAGTAAATTGAAGTTAGATGCAGCGTTTGAATTATTTTAAATCAAGGGCTTTGGCCATTATTGGAGCAAAAGTTTATGAACTTAAAAAATCGCCACTTTTTAAAATTATTAGATTTTAGTAGTGAAGAAATTGCGTATTTCTTGCGCTTAGCTGCTCATTTAAAATCCGCAAAAAAGGAAAAAAGTGAAAAAAAACACCTGCTAGATAAAAATATTGTCTTGCTTTTTGAAAAAGATTCCACAAGAACGCGTTGCGCTTTTGAGGTGGCTGCAAGAGATCAAGGTGCCTTTACTACCTATCTTGGTCCTTCTGGATCACAAATGGGTAAGAAGGAGTCTATGGCAGATACAGCAAGAGTTTTATCGCGTATGTATGATGGCATAGAATATCGCGGTTTTGGGCAAGACGTGGTAGAAACATTAGCCCGCTATTCTGCTGTACCGGTATGGAATGGCCTTACCAATGAATTTCACCCCACACAAGTATTGGCGGATTTATTAACCATGCAAGAGCATTGTGCCAAGCCGCTTTCAGAGATGACCTTTGCCTATCTTGGGGATGCTCGTTATAATATGGGTAATTCGTTGATGATAGGAGCTGCAAAAATGGGTATGGATTTTCGTTCCATTGCTCCACAAGGTTCGCAAACAGATGGGCATATTGTAACTCTTTGTAAAGCCATAGCAGAAGAAACGGGGGCTAAAATTACCGTTACTGATAATGTAGAAAAGGGTGTTTTAGGTTGTGATTTTTTATATACTGATGTTTGGGTATCCATGGGAGAGCCAGAACATGTGTGGGCTGAGCGTATAGAACGCTTGCAAAACTATAAAGTTACCTTGGATACTTTTGAGCTTACTAAAAATCAAGATTGTAAATTTTTGCATTGCTTACCAGCATTTCATAATACAGAGACGGCCATTGGTGAGCAACTTTTTCAAAAATATGGTATTGAGAGTATGGAAGTGGATGATGGTGTTTTTGAGTCATCTCTTAATGTGGCCTTTGATGAAGCGGAAAACAGAGTCCATACCATTAAAGCGGTTATGGTAGCCACCTTAGCTGATGAGCCTGTACAGGTATAGATGGAGTTAACATGAGCTCAAATGAAATTGTTGTTATTAAATATGGCGGGCACGCCATGGACGACCCAAACTTGCAAGCCCCTTTTGCCAAAAGCATTGTGCAGCTAAAGGAGCAAGGTAGGCGTTTTGCCCTTGTGCATGGTGGCGGGCCACAAATTAATAGTTTGCTTAATCGTTTAAAAATAGAAAGCCACTTTGAGCAAGGCTTGCGTGTAACTTGTCCTGCCAC
>CAYJDF010000121.1:0-4413 GCA_964368845.1 uncultured Desulfovibrionaceae bacterium | reverse complement strand
AGCAATGCCTTAAATATTAATGCAGATACAGCGGCAGGTGCTTTAGCAGGTGCATTGCAAGCTGAGTATTTTGTACTGGTATCAGATGTGCCAGGAGTGCTTGATGCGCAAAACAATTTGCTTCCAAGCTTAAAACAATCTGACATTGAAGTGTTAAAGCAAGAAAAGGTTATTTATGGGGGTATGATTCCAAAAGTTGACGCCTGCTTGCATGCTCTTAAGGCTGGATGCAAAAAAGCTCTTATTTTAGATGGGCGGGCTGAAGCTAGCTTGCAGCGATATTTGTTACATAATGAGCCTTTGGGTACGGTTATTGAAGCTTAATAGGTTGACTTAATGCATGTTTAGAGTATTTTTTTGTGTTTTTTTACTAAGTATTTTGCTGGCCACACCCAGCTTTGCAGCTGTAAGTTTTCAGCCAGCTTTTAAGACATTGGGAGTTTGGGATAGCAAAACTAAAGTTCGTGTGGATGTAAATATTTGGTATCCTACACATAGTAGGCCATCTCCCTCTAATTACGCGCCTTGGACCTTGCATGTGGTGCGTTATGGACGAAGTGCTGAAGGACGGTTTCCATTAATTTTACTTTCTCATGATACTGGGGCTACAAGATTTTCTCATCATGAAACTGCGGCTGAGCTTGCAAAAAGTGGCTTTGTGGTTATAGCACCAGACCATAAAAATGATAATTTAAATCATATATCACATCCATTTACAATAAAACAGCTTACAGGGCGTGTGCAGGAATTACGCGCGGCATTAAATATTGGTTTAAGCAATGAAGCTATAAGCAAGAGTGTCGATTCTGAGCGCGTGGGGGTTTTAGGTTTTGGTATGGGAGCAAGTGCTGCATTACTACTTGGTAATGCCACATTAACACCTACCGGCTGGGATAACTACTGTACACAAGTACGCAACACAAGCCTTTATTGTGGTAAATGGGCGCGAGAGCGCATTCAAACTATGGCTAATGCTTTGCCACTTAACGAAAATCTTGCTGAGGAGCATATTAAATCTGTAGTGGCGGTGTCCCCAAGCTTAAATATGTTTTTTGACAATGATGCGTTGATAAATTTTAGTCCTGACCTTTTGCTGATAGAGGCTGCAAAGGATAGTGTTAATAATGAGCCATGGACTACTCAAGCTATGCAAGAGAAGTTTTTTCAAGAGACTAACTTTGCGCGTATTGAGGGGGTGGATACTCCAGACCTTATGTCAGCTTGTCCACCGGACACGCGCCAAAGTCTTCCAGAGCTATGTGGTGATGCTTCTTCAGCTGTACGTCGCAAGGCGCATCAAGAATTAAACACTGCTATTATAAAGTTTTTTCTTGAAACACTTGGCCGTATACGCAACCCTTAATTGGTAATATCTTATGCAACACACAAATATATACGGAATTATTGGTAGTCCTTTGGGACATAGTTTAAGCCCAAGGTTGCATAATTGGGCTTTTAAGCAGCTTGATTATGCTGGTACTTTTACAGCTTGGCCTTTGGAAAAATCGCAATTAGCCAATTTTATAATAGCCATGCGCACGTTGCATATAAGTGGGGCTTGCGTAACCATACCACACAAAGAGAGTATAATACCATTTTTAGATGAGATAAGCCCACGTGCTAAGAGCGTGGGAGCGGTAAATACATTATACTGGCAGGGTGATAAACTATGTGGTGAAAATACAGATGTGCATGGTTTTAAGCTTCCTTTGCTTAAATATAAGCTGCCTCAGTCAGCCTTGATACTAGGCGCAGGGGGTGCGGCTAGGGCTGTGATTATGGGACTAAAGGAGCTTGGCGTTACGCAAATACGTATAAGTAACCGCAATGCGGAAAAGGCAAGCAATTTAGCTCAAATATTTTGTATAGATACTGTGCCTTGGGATGAACGTGAGCAAGTGCAAGCTAATTGGATAATAAATACTACCCCACTAGGCATGCAAGGTAGTTACGAGGAGCTTAGCCCTTATGATTTTAGTACTATGGGGCAAATAGCTAAAGATACAATAGCTTATGACTTGGTATATAATCCTTTACAAACAAAATTTTTGCGCGAAGCTAAACAGGCTGGTTTAATTGCGCAAGATGGTTTAGATATGTTTGTGGGCCAAGCGCTAAGGCAAATGCAACTTTGGACCGGAAAGTGCACGGACTTAACTAACACACGTGAATTTTTAATAAAAGCTCACTCTTAAATTTAAATCAAATTTAATCTTGCCAAACATCAATTAAACACTAATCTAAAAGCATGAAAAAACAAAAAATTTCCATTGAAGGTGCGCGTCAGCATAACCTCAAAAATATAAGTCTTGATATTCCCCGTGATGAGCTAGTTGTTATTTGTGGCCCTTCAGGCTCTGGCAAATCAACCTTAGCCTTTGATATTGTTTATGCCGAAGGTCAGCGACGATATGTGGAGTCTCTTTCGGCCTATGCGCGGCAATTTTTACCGCAAATGAATAAACCTGCTGTGGATAAGATTGAAGGTTTATCCCCTGCTATTTCTCTGGAGCAACAATCATCGGCCCGCAATCCACGTTCTACTGTAGGTACAGTCACAGAAATATATGATTTTTTACGTGTGTTTTTTGCTCGTCTTGGGCGTATGTATTGTCCTCAATGTGGTGAGGCTATTGAAGCGCGCGCTGCCGATGAAATTATTGAAGATATTTTATCACTGGCTCAAGGCACAAAGTTTATACTCATGGCACCCTTGGTTGAGCATCAAAAAGGTACACATAGTGATCGTTTTAAAAAGCTTAAAGCCGAAGGTTTTGTACGGGTGCGTATAAATGGTGAAATTTATACTCTTGATGATGTACCAAGCTTAGATAAGAATAAAAAACATAATATTGATCTTGTGGTAGACCGCCTTATCTTAAAGGATGGTATACGCGGTAGATTAGCAGATTCAGTAGAGCTTGCCTTGCGTTATGGTGATGGTCGACTAATTGTGCATATCATGGATGATGATAAGGGTAAGGATACTGTACATGCCACGGCGTCGGTATGTACGCGCTGTCGCATTAGTTTTCCTGCCCCAAGTCCACAGCTATTTTCATTTAATAGCCCACAAGGGGCGTGTCCGCGCTGTGTGGGTTTAGGTACTGTAGATTATTTTGAACCTTTGCTCATTACTCCCAATAAAGGTTTAAGTCTTGAGGGTGGCGCACTTTTGCCTTGGGCTGGTTCTAAACATTTTAGTCGTTATACTGAGGCTCTAGAAGGCTTAGGTAAACGCTGGAAGTTTAAGCTTTCTACTCCCTTAGCAAATTTTAGCCAAGATGCATTGCAAGCTCTTTTTTATGGTGAGGATGAAGCTTGCAAACCTGCTCATAGTTCACAAGGTTTGCGTCGTAATTGGATGGGTGGCAATGTGGCTATGGATGCCAAGGGTGATTATAATAGTCAGGCCTTTATGAATAATAATGATGCCCAAGGTAATGTGCCCATTGGACCAAAACGCTGGACCGGTGTAATACCCTTGCTAGAAAAAGGCATGCAATATGGTGATGCTTGGCGAGAAACCCTATCGCGCTTTCGACAATCCACGCATTGCCCAGATTGTGGTGGTGCGCGCTTACGCCCAGAAGCCCTTGCTGTTAGGGTTAATGACATAAATATTCAAGCTTTTTGCGCTCTTTCAGTGGAAAAATCTTTAAGCTGGCTTAAGCAGCAAAGCTTTAGTGGACGCCATGCGCTCATTGCCGAGCCATTATTAAAAGAATTAACCCATCGCCTAAGTTTTATGCGTGATGTGGGCTTAGAATATATTTCTTTGGGGCGGGCCATGTCCACTCTTTCTGGAGGTGAAGCCCAGCGTATTAGGCTTGCATCACAATTGGGTTCTGGTCTTGTTGGTGTGACCTATGTTTTGGATGAACCATCCATTGGATTACATCCACGTGATAATGCGCGCTTGATAAGCACTTTGCGCTCCTTACAACAGCGCGGAAATACAGTTCTTGTAGTAGAGCATGACGAAGCAACCATTTGCGAGGCTGATACTGTGATTGAGCTTGGTCCTGGCTCTGGATCACAAGGCGGAGATTTAGTGTTTATTGGTTCTGTATCAAAGCTGATGAATAAGGCTTCCACCCTCACGGCAAAATATTTGCGTGGCGATATGTTCATACCATTACCGGATGAAAGACGAGAAGCAAGCAGTGAGTTGATATTACAAGGTATAAACACCAATAATTTACAAAATATTGATTGTCATATTCCACTTGGCGTTCTTACCTGCGTAACGGGTGTGTCTGGTTCTGGTAAAAGTTCTCTGGTTGTGGACACATTGTACAAACACCTAGCCTTGGCAAGAGGCATTCGGGTGGATCAGCCAGGTATTATAGCTGGCATGCAAGGGCATGAAAGTATTGAGCGTATTGTTGCCATTGATCAAAGTGCCATTGG